>JAHFPT010000190.1 GCA_023266625.1 Novosphingobium sp.
CAGCGCACCCGCATGCGCATGCGCCAGATCGACGACGCGCTGCTGGCCGACCGCATGCACGATCTCGAGGATCTGTCCAACCGGCTGCTCAGGATTGTCTCGGGGCAACTCGGCACGGCTGCATCCCAGGGCTTGCGCAGCGATACCATTTTGATCGCCCGCAACCTCGGCCCGGCCGAGTTGCTCGAATACGACAAGCGGCGCTTGAAGGGGGTTGTCCTCGAAGAGGGCTCGTTGACCTCCCATGTCGTCATCGTCGCCCGCGCCATGGGAGTGCCGGTTCTAGGGCGGGTGCGGGGCTTGCGCGCCGTGGTGCGCGATGGCGATCCGCTGTTGCTCGATGCCAGCCAGGGCACTGTCACCGTCCGTCCGGCACCCACAATGGTCGAGGCCTTCGATGCCAGCTTTGCCAAGAGCCGCGAGCGCCAGGCCGCCTATGCCGCGCTGCGCGATGTTGAGCCGCGCACGCGCGATGGCACCCGCATCACTGTCATGATCAATGCCGGTCTGCGTGACGACATGCCTAATCTGAACCTCACCGGGGCTGATGGCATCGGTCTGTTCCGCACCGAATTCCAGTTCCTCGTCTCGGCAACGCTGCCTGCCCGCGAACGCCAGACCAAGCTCTATCGCGATGTGCTCGAAGCCGCCGGCGAGCGGCCGGTGGTATTTCGCACTGTCGATATTGGCGGCGACAAGGTGCTGCCCTATCTGCGCCATGACGGCGGCGTGGCCGAGGAAAACCCGGCGATGGGCTGGCGCGCCTTGCGGCTGGCGCTGGAGCGCGACGGGCTGCTCAAGGTCCAGGCCCGCGCGCTGCTCGAAGCGGCCGCCGGGCGGACGCTCAACGTCATGTTTCCGATGGTGTCCGAGCCTTGGGAATTCGATGCAGCCAAGGCGGTGTTCGAGCATCAGCGGCAGTTTCTCAAATCGCAGAAGAAGCAGCTGCCCGATGTGATCCGCTATGGGGCGATGCTCGAAGTGCCCAGCCTCGCCGAACAGCTCGATATTCTTGCTCCCAAGCTCTCGTTCCTGTCGATCGGCACCAACGATCTTACCCAGTTCCTGTTCGCCGCCGACCGGTCCAACCCCAAGCTCGCCGAACGCTACGACTGGCTTAGCCCTTCGATCCTGCGCTTCCTCAGGCGGGCGCTTACCTCGCTCGATGGGCACAGCGTCGATGTCACGGTTTGCGGCGAAATGGGCGGGCGTCAGCTCGAGGCGCTGGCGCTGATCGGCCTGGGCATCCATCGGCTGTCGATCACGCCGGCTTCGGTCGGCCCGATCAAGGAAATGGTCTGCAAGATCAATGCTGCCGAGATCGGTGCGGCGATGACCGGCTGGCTGGCCGCGCCGCCACCCGACATGCGCGCCGCGCTGCTCGACTGGGCTCAGCTACGGGGCATTTCCATCGATTGAGCCGCCTGCCAGACCCAATTCCAATCCGCATTCCTCGCCTGCCAGGCACCGCCGGACGTGGAACCTGCCAGGACTTTGCAGATGGGCGTTGACTTTGCCTTCCGCCTCGCATTGGTTCGCGTGCGATCGCCAAAAAACAGAATCGTATTGGACAGCCATGGCTGAGAGTGACGAAGGATTGGCCGAGCTTCCGCTCGACGGAGCAGGCACAAGATTGCGCCGTGCTCGCGAGGCGGCAGGGCTGAAGCTCAGCGACATTGCCGCACGCACCCGGATCTCCGAAAGGCATCTGGTCTCGATCGAAAATGGCAATTTTGCCGCTATGGCCAGCCGCGCCTATGCTGTCGGTTTCGCCCGCAGCTATGCCCGCACGCTCGGTCTCGACGAGCAAGTCACCGCGCAGGCCGTGCGCGACGAAATGGACGGGCAGGAGCCGAATGCCGATCGGTACCAACCTGCTACATACGAGCCCGGCGATCCGGCGCGCGTGCCCAGCGCCAGGATCGCCTGGGTGGCGGCCCTGGGCGCGCTGGCAGTTGTCCTGGCTGGCTATCTGTTGTGGCGCAGCTTCTATGCACCAGCCATGTCCCTCCCCGCCCCGACTGCCGAAGCGGGGGCGACACAGGCACCGGCTGGAACGGCGATCAATGGTAACGCCGCCGCCCTTCTGGCAGGGCCACCGGCAACCGGCCCTGCTACCGCTGCAACTGTGTCAGCTCCACCTTCCGCCGTAGTTCCAGCTAGCCGAGCTTCGCCGCAAGCCAGAGCAGCAGCGCCGCGCGATCGGGTCAGCCCCCCGGCGGCGGCAAGTGCAACGGCAGCTGCCCCTCTGCCATCCCCTGCGGCGACAGCAGGCGGCGCAACGCCAAACCCTGCCGCCCCGGCCACGCCCCAGTCTTCCACCGTTTCGCAATAGGCGAAGCTCGACACATGGCGAGGGCTGCGGCAATCAGCGCTGCGGTTCATCTCCGGTTTGGGCGGGAGGCGGCATGGTACCGGCAGTGTGGAGCAAGAGGGCGATGAAGAGATTGCTTGCGGGTAAAAGACTACTTGAGGGTAGAAGATGGGCCAGATCGGCGAGTTTGATGGTGCTGGCACTGGCGCTGGCCGGACCGGCGATGCCGCTCGCCGCGCAGGACACGCTGGCGGAGGCGCGCATCCGCAGCATGGAAGCGCAAATCCGCGCGCTTCAGCGCAAGGTGTTCCCTGGCGGCGATGGCAAATTCTTTGGTCCGGAGATCGTCGCGCCTGACGCTGCGGCGAGCGGCGCACCGGCAGCGAGCGCAGTCGGCGATCTTGCCTCGCGGCTCGAATCGGTCGAGGCGCAACTCAAGCGACTGACCGCACAGGCGGAGGAAAACGGCAACAAGCTCACCCAGCTCGAAGCCAGGGTCAATGGCACCAGCCCGGCGCCGGCAGCCAGCTCTGCTCCGGCAGCCAGCCCGGCAGCAGTGTCCACGCCAACGGCAGCAGTGACGCCCGCGCCGACGCCCGCGCCAACACCGGCACCTTCGCCCACCCCAAACCCAACCGTATCGGCCCCCGATAGCAATCTTTCGGCGATGACCGGCGGGGCTTCGGCACCCAAGCCCGCGCCCACACCGACACCGTCTGCCACCCCGGCACCGCGTCCGGCCACCGCCAGCGGCCCCTCAGCCCAGCGCCTCGCCGCTGTGCGCGCCATCGTCAAGCCGCAGACCGAGGATCCCGGCGATGATGAATACAGCTATGGCTTCCGCCTGTATGAAGCGAAGTTCTTTCCCGAAGCGCAGCAGCAGCTCAAACTGATGATCGACCGTTATCCGCGCCATACAAGGGTCAGTTTTGCCCGCAATCTGCTCGGCCGTGCCTTCCTCGACGATGCCAAGCCGCGCGAGGCGGCGACCTGGTTCCTGCAGAATTATCAGGCCGCCAAGACCGGCGACCGCGCGCCGGACAGCCTGCTTTATCTCGCCGAATCGATGCGTCAGCTGAAAGACGTCAACCGCAGTTGCATCGCGCTTGGCGAATTCGCCACGAATTTCCCGCGCGAGGCAGCCGGGCGACTGAAGGCGCAATATGATGCGACCCGCGGCGGAGTGAAATGCAATTGATAAAAAGCCCGCTCCCGAGCTGATCCGGCGCTTTGCCGCCGATCTTGCCGCGATCTGGCCTGAGGGCGGTGGCGCGAGTGAGGCAAAGCCGGGCATGGGGCTCGGCCTGGCGGTTTCGGGCGGGCCTGACAGTCTGGCGCTGTTGCTGCTGGCCCATGCCGCGCTGCCGGGGCGTGTCGAAGCAGCCACCGTCGATCATGGATTGCGCGCGACCAGCGCCGGTGAGGCCGAAGCGGTCGCGCTGCTGTGCGCTGCGCTTGGCGTTCCCCATGCCATGCTCAAGGTCGAGGTTGCGCCGGGGAATCTCCAGTCGCAGGCGCGCGCGGCGCGCTATGCGGCGCTGGGCAGCTGGCTGGCGACACGCGGGCTGGCAGCGCTGGCCAGCGCCCATCATGCCGACGATCAGGCCGAAACCCTGCTGGCAAGGCTCAATCGCGCCAGCGGGGTCGCCGGGCTGGCCGGGGTCAGGGCGCGCGGCCAGGTTCCCGGCACGCAGTTTCCCCTGCTGCGGCCACTGCTCGGCTGGCGGCGGAGCGCGCTGGCAGAGGTGGTTGCGGCAGCAGGCGTGACTGCGGCGCAGGATCCCAGCAACAGCGACGAGCGCTTCGACCGGGTCCGGCTGCGCAAGGCGCTGGCTGGCGCGGACTGGCTCGATATTGCCGCGCTGGCAGGCAGCGCCGCGCATCTCGCCGATGCCGATGCTGCGCTCGATTGGGCGGCGCGGCGCGAATGGGCCGAGGCAGTGTCGCGTGAGGGTCTCGGCGTAACCTATCGCCCGCGCGCGCCGCGCGCGATTGCACTGCGGGTGCTGGCCCGGATCGTGCACGAACTGGACGGCGAGGAAGTGCGCGGTAGCGCTCTCGCCCGGCTGTTCGATGCGTTGCGCGCCGGGCAGACTGCCTCGATCGGCAATCTTGTCGCCCGCGCGACGCACGAAGGCTGGAGCTTTACCCGCGCGCCGAAGCGCCGCGCCGCTCCAACTCCCGCACTCTGAATCGACAGTTCCGCATTCGCATGCCAATGACGTGGCCTATGCCAAATCTGGCAAGGTAAATAGGGAGCGGCTGGAAAGCAGATGTTGCATGAACTCACTTCCGATCAGGATATGCTTCGCGATACCACGGCCCGGTTTCTCAGTGACCGGGTTCCGCTGAGCAAGCTGCGCAAGGATCGCGACGATCCGGCGGGTTTCTCTGCGGCTTACTGGGCGGACGGGGCGCAGCTCGGCTGGACTTCGCTGCTGGTCGGCGAGGACGATGGCGGCGGCAGTGTCAGCGGCAACGGCGCCGTCGATCTGTCGCTGATCGCCTATGAATTCGGGAAACACGCCGCGCCCGGGCCGCTGGTCGATTGCAATGTCGTCGCCTCGGCGCTTTCAAATCAAATGGGGGCGGGCCAGAACGGCGAGCTGCAACGCGCGGTGCTGCAAGATCTGCTTACTGGCGCTGGCATAGCCACCTCGTGCCTCGGTGCTGCGCCCTGGCTGCCAGACAGTGGTGCGACCATCACCATTCGCAAAAACGGCGACGACGTTGTCATCGATGGCTCGGTCCGTCCGGTCGAGTCGGGCATGCAGGCCGGGCACTTCCTGGTCACCGGGCGCAGCGAAGGCGGGATGACTCAGGTTCTGGTCCCCAGTTCCACGCCGGGACTGACCATCAAGCCGCTCAAGGCCATCGACGTGACGCGGCGGTTTGCGCGAGTCGATTTTGCCAGTGTGCGCGCCCCGGCTAGCGCGTTGATTGGCGCATTTGGGGGTGCGGGCGCACAGGTCTCGCGCCAGATCCAGAATGCGGCAGTGATGCTGTCTGCCGAATCGGTCGGGGCGATGGACGCGGCATTCGACATGACCGTCGACTGGGCGTTCAATCGCTATACTTTCGGGCGGGCGCTGGCGTCCTATCAGGCGCTGAAACACCGGTTTGCCGACATGAAAAGCTGGTTAGAGGCCAGCCATGCGGTCAGCGATGCAGCGGCCGAGGCGGTAGGCGGCCAGACGGCGCTGGCCGCAGAGACCGCCAGTGCGGCAAAGTCCTACATCGGCGAACAGGGCGTCGAGCTGGCGCAGGATTGTGTGCAGCTGCATGGCGGCATCGGCGTCACCTATGAACACGATCTCCACTTCTTCCTGCGGCGCGTCACGCTCGACCGGCTGCTCTATGGCACCCCGGCTGAGCACCGGCGAATGATAGCGGCAATGCAGATCAATCAGGAGCAGGCGGCATGAGCGAGGATATGGAAAGCGTCGAGGACTTCCGCGCCCGCGCCCGCACCTGGATCAAGGCCAATCTCGGCCCGATGCTGGGTTGGGACATGAGCCAGCATTGCGAGAACGACGAGGAAGAAAACAAGGCCGTGGCGCGCGACCGGGCCTTGCAGCGCAAACTTTACGACGGCGGTTTCGCGGGGATATGCTTCCCCAAGGAATACGGCGGCTTGGGCCTCACCCCCGATCACAACCGCGCCTTCAACGAGGAACTGGCTGGCCACGAATATCCCTCGCGCCTCTCGGTGCCGACCTTCTCGCCCTGCGCCTCGACCCTCCTCGAATGGGCAACCCCTGAGCAGAAGGCGATGCATTTGCCCGCGATCCTCAAGGGCGACGAGGTCTGGGTGCAATTGCTATCCGAGCCGGGTGGCGGATCGGACGTTGCGGGCATATCGACCGGGGCGGTGCGCGCCAAAGATTCCGGGGCTAACGGAGACTGGATCCTCAACGGCTCGAAAGTGTGGACTTCGCGCGCCTGGTGGGCCGACTGGGGGCTGATCCTGGTGCGCACCAACTGGGATGTGCCCAAGCACCAGGGCATGTCGGTGTTCATCATGCCGCTGCAGCAGCCGGGTGTGGAAATCCACCGCATCGAAAGGCTCAACGGCGAATCGGAGGCCTGCCAGGAATTTTTCACCGATGTCCGCATTCCCGACAGTGACCGGCTGGGCGAGGTGGACGCCGGCTGGACCATCGGCCAGCGCTGGATGTATCACGAGCGACTGGGGCACAATTCGCCCTATGTCACCCACCCGATCGGCCTCAAGCAGGCCGGGCCGCTCGAGCCTTCGACCGTCGCCATCGCCCGCAAGGCCGGCAGGCTGGGCGATCCCGCTGCGCACGAGTTGATCGGCGAGCACCGGGCGCTCGGCATCGTCACCCAGCAGCTTCAGCGCCGGATCGCTGCCGCTGCGGGCAAGGGCAACACCGACCTTTCATCGGTCGACCGGCTGTTCCGCGGCGTCGCCAGCGCGCGGCGTTCGACCATTGCTTTCGAACTGGCAGGGTCAGGCGCGAGTGTGTGGGATGAGGACGAGGAAAATGCGACCGAGGCAGTGGGGATGAATTTCCTGATGCGGCAGGTCGGCAGCATCGGCGGCGGCACCACCGAGATTTCGCGCAATGTCGTCGCCGAACGCGTGCTCGGCATGCCGCGCGAGCCATCGGGCGACAAGGGCGTGGCGTTCCGCGATGTCCAGCGCGGGCCGAAGCGGGGGTGATTAGAAGCAGGCTTTCGGAATTGCATATCAATCTCCCCTCCCCGGCGGGGAGGGGCCGGGGGTGGGGGAGCAAGGCCGCCAGGACTTGCGTCCACGCTGGCGTCGACGCTCGGCTTCGCCTCGCTCCCCCACCCCAACCCCTCCCCGCCGGGGAGGGGCTTTAAGAAGTAAGGAGGAACCCGAAATGCTGAACAACCTTCCCGGCAAGTGGGACCTTGAAGCCGATGTCGTGGCTATCGGCTCGGGCGTTGGCGGGCTTGCCGCTGCGATCACCGCGCATGATCTGGGTGCCAGCGCCATTGTCCTCGAACGCGCGGAACAGGTCGGCGGCGTCACCGCGCTGTCGATGGGCGAGGTCTGGGTGGCGGGCAACCACCATGCTGCCGCGCTCGGTGTCGAGGATTCGGTCGAGAGCGGCTTTCGCTATCTCAAGCGTCTGTCGATGGATTATGGCAGCGATCTCGCCATCCTCAACCTTGTCGCCCACGCCCGCGAGGCGTTGAAATATTTCGAGGAGAAGATCGGTCTGCGGATGGAAGTCATCCGCTCCTGCCCGGACTATTACTACACCGTCACCAATGATGCCGTCGCCGAAGGCCGGATGCTCGAATGCGTGCCCTTCCCCGGCGAGACTCTGGGCGATTGGCAGCCCAAAACCCGGCTATCGCCGCAGATGCCCTATGGCCTGACCCATGACGACATGTTTCGCGGCGGCGGCGTCGCCAATATGATGAAATGGGACTTCACCTTGATGGGCGAGCGGCTGACCAGGGACGAGCGCTGCCTCGGCCCCGGCCTCGCCGCCTATTTCGTCAAGGGTGCGCTGGATCGCGGCATTCCGCTGATGATCGGCGCGAACGCCGAGGAGCTGATTGCCGATGGCACCCGGGTCGTGGGCGTGCGCGTGACGCAGGATGGCAAGGAGCTGTTCGTCAAGGCGGGCAAGGGTGTGCTGGTCGCGGTCAGCAGCTATGAGCAGAACCAGAACCTCAACAAGACGCTGAGCCGCCAGCTCGAACAGGGGACCATGCTGTTCTCGGGGATCAATGGTGCCAACTTCCGGCTTGCGGGGCCGCTGGGCGCGCGGATCGCTTCGGTGCCCGACATCACTTCGCTCGGCATTACCATTCCGGGCGAGGAGGACGAGGAAGGCCAGCAGCTGTGGCGCAGCGCCCTGCCGGTGATCGGCCAGCCGCATACGATTGTGGTCAACCGCGCGGGCAAGCGCTTCGGCAATGAGGCGTTCTACCGCTCGTTTTACTATACCATCGACGTCATCGATGGCGCCAGCCAGACCCATCCCAACTACCCCTGCTGGGTGGTGATCGACAGCCAGGTGCTGGAGAAATACCCCTTCGCTTCGCTGACCCCGGGCATGGACTGGCCCGAGGGCCTGGGCGCGAAGGGTGATACGCTGGCCGAACTGGCAAACAAGATCGGCGTGGATGCCAGAGGCTTCGAGGAAACTGTCGCCCGGTTCAATGTCCATGCCGCGCAGGGCGAAGACCCGGACTTCGGGCGCGGCACCCAGCCATGGAGCGTGTGGATGTGCGGCGATCCCCTCCACAAGCCCAACGGCAATCTCGGCCCGCTGGTCAAAGCGCCGTTCTATGCGGTCGAACTGCAACGCATGGGCGGCACCGCGATCCCGGCGAGTGGCCTGATGACCGATCTGCATAACCGCGTGGTCGGCTGGGACGACCAGCCGATTGAAGGCCTCTATGCGGCGGGCAACTCCACCGCGCGGATGGAAACCGGCGCGGTCATGCAGAGCGGCATTTCCAATGGCCGCGGCATGACCGGCGGCTGGCTCGCCGCGCGCCATGCCTGCGGCGATGCCAGCGATCTGCTTGAGCGGGAAGTTGCAAGGTTGGGGGTTTAGGAAAGAATGCCTCACACCCTTCGGCTGCCTTGCAGGCGCTCAGGATAAACTTGGCCTTCGGCCAAGCCACGAAGATGCTGTGCTGCGCCGCAGGCTCATGAATCTTCCTGGTGGCGAGGCAATCGGGATCGTATGAATTGAGAGGGGCTTCGCCCCAGGCACGACATCTTCGTGTCTTCGTGTGAGTCAATAAACCATCCGGCGGCGAGCCCGGACGATAACGCCGTTGCTTCGCCCTTCGGCAAGCTCAGGATGAGCTCAGCATGAGCGGGCGTCGATAGAGGATCGCGCGGCCGGCGCGGGCGTCGGGAAGACGCGCGCATTGGCGGCGGGCGGGACATGCGTTTGCAGCGCCGCGCTCCTGCCCGGAGACGCGAAGCAACCCTGTTCGGCGACCGGCCGGAAGCAGCGGGGCGGGTTCGCGTGCCCTGCTGCCCCCGCGCGGCTGATCGTGCCGCGCCAGCGACGGATACGGTCCTTCCTGGGAGAGCTGCGCAGCGAGGTGGCGCAGAATGTCAGGTCGGTAGCTATCCGTGTATCATCCGGTCTTGCCGCTTCCGGCGTGGGTTCGGCTTTGCCTTGGGGTAACCGCCCCACTGCGCCGTCACCCGCGCC
>JAHFPT010000191.1 GCA_023266625.1 Novosphingobium sp.
ACGTTTCCTACGACGTGCTCGGCGATGTGGTCTGCGGCGGCTTCGCCATGCCGATCCGCGAGAACAAGGCGCAGGAAATCTACATCGTCATGTCGGGCGAGATGATGGCCATGTATGCCGCCAACAACATCTCGAAGGGTATTCTCAAATACGCCAATTCCGGCGGGGTCCGCTTGGGTGGGCTCGTCTGCAACGAGCGCCAGACCGACAAGGAGCTGGAACTGGCCGAAGCGCTGGCAGCCAAGCTTGGCACCAAGCTGATCCACTTCGTGCCGCGCGATAACATCGTCCAGCACGCCGAGCTGCGCCGCATGACGGTGATCGAATATGCGCCCGAAAGCAAGCAGGCCGAAGAGTATCGCACGCTTGCCAGCAAGATCCACAACAACTCGGGCCAGGGCATCATTCCGACCCCCATCACCATGGACGAGCTTGAGGACATGCTGATGGAGCACGGCATCCTCGATACCATCGACGAGACCAAGGTCGGCCTCACCGCCGCCGAACTGGTCGCCGCCGGAGCCGCCTGAACCGAAGCTATCCCGGCCTTTCCAGCCGCATGCGATTGGAAAGGCCGGGACTTCCGGAACGCTGGATCATGCAGGAGTTAGCACCATGAGCGTATCAACCGAACCCGATATCGCCGAAGTCAAGGAACGGAACCGGCAGCTGATCCAGGATGTCCTGGATGTCTATCCGGAGAAGACCGCCAAGCGGCGCGCCAAGCACCTCAATGTCCATGAAGAGGGCAACAGCGACTGCGGCGTTAAGTCCAATATCAAGTCGATCCCCGGCGTCATGACCATCCGCGGCTGCGCCTATGCGGGATCGAAGGGCGTGGTGTGGGGTCCGATCAAGGACATGATCCACATCAGCCACGGCCCGGTTGGCTGCGGCCAGTACAGTTGGGCCGCGCGGCGCAACTATTATATCGGCACCACCGGCATCGACACTTTCGTGACCATGCAGTTCACCTCCGATTTCCAGGAGAAGGACATCGTCTTCGGCGGCGACAAGAAGCTCGCCAAGATCATGGACGAGATCGAGCAGCTGTTTCCCCTTAACAAGGGCATCACGGTGCAGTCGGAATGCCCGATCGGCCTGATCGGCGACGACATCGAGGCGGTCAGCAAGCTCAAGAGCAAGGAATACGGCGGCAAGACCATTGTCCCGGTCCGCTGCGAGGGCTTTCGCGGCGTGTCGCAGTCGCTCGGCCACCACATCGCCAACGACGCGGTGCGCGACTTCGTGTTCGACAAGATGGAGGACAAGCCCGCCACTTTCGATCCCTCGCCCTATGACGTCGCCATCATCGGCGACTACAACATCGGCGGCGATGCCTGGTCCTCGCGCATCCTGCTGGAGGAAATGGGTCTCCGGGTGATCGCGCAATGGTCCGGAGACGGTTCCATCGCGGAACTGGAAGCGACGCCCAAGGCGAAGCTCAACGTCCTCCACTGCTACCGTTCGATGAACTACATCTCGCGCCACATGGAAGAGAAATACGGGATTCCCTGGGTCGAGTACAACTTCTTCGGCCCCTCCAAGATCGAGGAATCGCTGCGCAAGATCGCCAGCTATTTCGACGACAAGATCAAGGAAGGTGCCGAGGCCGTCATCGCCAAGTACAAGCCGCTGATGCAGGCGGTTATCGACCGCTATCGCCCACGCCTCGCCGGCAAGACGGTGATGCTCTATGTCGGCGGCCTGCGCCCCCGTCATGTCATCGGCGCCTATGAAGACCTCGGCATGAACGTGATCGGCACCGGCTATGAATTCGGCCACAACGACGATTACCAGCGCACCGCCCAGCATTACATCAAGGACGGCACGCTGATCTACGACGATGTCACCGGCTATGAGTTCGAGAAGTTCGTCGAGAAGATCCAGCCCGATCTTGTCGGCTCCGGCATCAAGGAAAAATACGTCTTCCAGAAGATGGGCGTGCCATTCCGCCAGATGCACAGCTGGGACTATTCCGGCCCCTATCATGGCTACGACGGCTTCGCGATCTTCGCCCGCGACATGGACATGGCGATCAACGCGCCGATCTGGAAAATGACGCCGACACCCTGGAAGCAGGAGCCGGACTACATGGCGATCGCAGCGGAATGACCCGATTTCCCGGCGTCACCGGAACCCCAGACGCCGGGAAACCCCCACTCCCCTTTGCCGGAGGCAACCATGCCACAGGATGCAAATAACGTAATCGACCACTTCGAACTGTTTCGCGGCCCCGAATATCAGGAAATGCTGGCCCGCAAGCGCGAGCAGTTCGAAAACCCGGTGGACCCGACCGAACTGGCCCGTGTTCGTGAATGGACCAAGACGGAAGAGTACAAAGAACTCAACTTCGCCCGTGATTCGCTCACGGTCAATCCGGCCAAGGCCTGCCAGCCGCTGGGTGCGGTGTTCGTCGCGGTCGGCTTCGAAAGCACGATACCCTTCGTTCATGGCAGCCAGGGCTGCGTTGCCTATTACCGTTCGCACTTCTCGCGCCACTTCAAGGAGCCGACGAGCTGCGTCTCCTCCTCGATGACCGAGGACGCGGCGGTGTTCGGCGGCCTCAACAACATGGTCGACGGTCTTGCCAACACGCTGAGCATGTACAAGCCGAAGATGATCGCCGTATCGACCACCTGCATGGCCGAAGTCATCGGCGATGACCTCAATGCCTTCATCAAGACGGCCAAGGAAAAAGGCTCCGTGCCCGACGACTTCGACGTTCCCTTCGCCCACACCCCCGCCTTCGTCGGCAGCCACATCACCGGCTACGACAATGCCATGAAAGGCATTCTGGAGCACTTCTGGGACGGCAAGGCCAAGACGGTCGACGCGCTGGTGCGCGTGCCCAATGGCAAGATCAACTTCCTTGGTGGGTTCGATGGCTACACCGTCGGCAATCTGCGCGAAGTGAAGCGCATCTTCGAGCTGATGAAGGTCGAATACACCATCCTTGGCGACACTAGCGACGTCTGGGACACACCGACCGACGGCCAGTTCCGCATGTATGATGGCGGCACCACGCTGGAGGATGCGGCCAATGCCGTCCATGCCGCCGCGACCATTTCGATGCAGGAATACTGCACCGAAAAGACCCTGCCGATGATCGCCGCCCACGGCCAGGAAACCGTGGCGCTCAACCACCCGATCGGGGTCGAGGGCACCGACCGCTTCATCATGGAAGTCGCCCGCCTCGCCGGGGTCGAAATTCCCGAAGCGCTGGCCATGGAACGCGGGCGGCTGGTCGATGCCATTGCTGACTCCAACTCGCATATTCACGGCAAGAAGTTCGCGATCTACGGCGATCCCGACCTCTGCTTTGGCCTTGCCTCATTCCTGCTCGAACTGGGCGCCGAGCCGGTCCACGTGCTCGCCACCAACGGCAGCAAGGGCTGGGCCAAGAAGATGCAGGCGCTGTTCGATAGCTCGCCGTTCGGTGCGAACTGCAAGGCCTATCCAGGCAAGGACCTGTGGCACATGCGCTCACTGCTGTTCACCAGCCCCGTCGATTTCCTGATCGGCAATACCTACGGCAAATATCTTGAGCGCGACACCGGCACCCCGCTGATCCGCATCGGCTTTCCGATCTTCGATCGCCACCACAAGCATCGCTATCCGGTGTGGGGCTATCAGGGCGGGCTCAACGTGCTGGTCACCATCCTCGACCGCATTTTCGAGCACATGGACGCGACCACCAACGTGCCGGCCAAAACCGATTACAGCTACGACATCATTCGCTGAATTCGGAGCATGTAGAAATTTCGCAGCCGGGTTCCTCAGGAGCGCAAGCGATGAGTTCTCTCAATCAGACCATCCAGGATGTGTTCAACGAACCCGGCTGCGGCAAGAATCAAGGCAAGTCCGAAAAGGAGAGGAAGAAGGGCTGCACCAAGCAGCTCCAGCCGGGCGGGGCAGCGGGAGGATGCGCATTTGATGGGGCGAAGATCGCGCTCCAGCCGATCACCGACGTCGCCCACCTCGTCCACGGCCCGATTGCCTGCGAGGGCAACAGCTGGGACAATCGCGGCGCGGCATCGTCAGGCCCGCAGCTCTATCGCACCGGCTTCACCACCGACATCAACGAGACCGACATCGTCTTCGGCGGCGAAAAGCACCTGTTCAAAGCGATCCGCGAGATCATCGCCAAATACGATCCTCCCGCCGTCTTCGTCTACCAGACCTGCGTACCGGCGATGATCGGCGATGATATCAACGCGGTGTGCAAGGCCGCCGCCGAGAAGTTCGGCAAGCCGGTGGTGCCGATCAATTCCCCAGGCTTTGTCGGCCCCAAGAACCTTGGCAACAAGCTCGCCGGCGAAGCCCTGCTGGAGCATGTCATCGGCACCAGGGAGCCGGAATTCACCACCCCCTACGACATCAACATCATCGGCGAATACAACCTTGCCGGGGAGCTTTGGCAGATCAAGCCCCTGCTCGACGAGCTGGGTATCCGCATCCTGTCCTGCATCTCCGGTGATGCGCGCTATGAGGAAGTCGCCTGGTCGCACCGCGCCAGGGCAGCGATGATGGTCTGCTCCAAGGCGATGATCAACGTCGCCCGCAAGATGGAGGAGCGTTACGGCATCCCCTTCTTCGAAGGCAGTTTCTACGGCATCGGCGACATGTCCGACAGCTTGCGCGAAATCGCCCGTCTGCTGATCGAGCGCGGTGCCGACCCCGAACTGATGGAGCGCACCGAGGCTGTTATCACGCGCGAGGAAGCCCGCGCCTGGGAACGCATCGCCCCCTATGCCCAGCGGCTCGCTGGCAAGAAGGTCCTGCTCATCACCGGCGGTGTCAAGAGCTGGTCGGTGGTCGCCGCCCTGCAGGAAGCGGGGATGGAGATCGTCGGCACCTCGGTCAAGAAATCGACGCGCGAGGACAAGGAGAAGATCAAGGAACTGATGGGCCAGGACGCCCATATGTTCGATGACCTGACCCCGCGCGAAATGTATCGCATGCTGAAGACGGCAGAAGCCGACATCATGCTCTCGGGCGGGCGCTCGCAGTTCATCGCGCTCAAAGCGGGGATGCCCTGGCTCGATATCAACCAAGAGCGGCACTACGCCTATGCCGGCTATCACGGCATGGTCGAACTGGTGCGCGAGATCGACCGGACCATATCCAACCGGGTATGGGAGCAGGTGCGCAAACCTCCACCTTGGGAAGAGGAAGGCGCAGCCAACTGGCAGAGCCGGGCCATGGCTTCGCTGGAGGCGGAGGCCGAAGAACTGGCCGCTGCCAGGCTGGCCGATCCTGCGCTCGCCGAAGCGAACCGCCGGGCGCAGGCAGTCTGTATGTGCAAGGGCGTTTCAACCGGCGCGGTCGAGGACGCAGTGATCGGCGGTGCCGATACGCGCGGGGCTGTATCGGCACAAACAGGCGCTTCCACCGGCTGCGGGGCCTGTGGAGTGCTGGTTGACCAGATCATCGAGGATCTGTCCCCCCTCCTGCAGGCGGCGGAGTAGGGCGATGGCGCAACTGGCGAAGAATGCGAAGGCCTGCACGGTCAATCCGCTGAAGATGAGCCAGCCGATCGGCGGCGCGCTGGCCTTCATGGGAATGCGCGGCGCGATGCCGCTGCTGCACGGCTCGCAGGGCTGCACCAGCTTCGGTCTGGTCCTGTTCGTGCGCCATTTCCGCGAGGCGATCCCGCTGCAGACCACGGCGATGTCGGAAGTGGCGACTGTGCTGGGCGGATTCGACAATGTCGAACAGGCCATCGTCAATATCGCCAACCGGACCAGGCCCGAAATCATCGGCATCTGCTCGACCGGGGTGACCGAGACCAAGGGCGACGATGTCGATGGCTATCTGAAGCTGGTCCGCGAAAAGCATCCGGAGCTGGATCATATCGCGCTGGTCTATGTCTCCACACCCGATTTCAAGGACGCCTTCCAGGATGGCTGGGCCAAGGCCGTTACTGCTCTTGTCAACGCGCTGGTCGAGCCGCCCCTGCCACACAGCCAACCAGATTCGCGCCGGATCAACGTCCTGCCCGGTTGCCATCTGACGCCGGGCGACATCGACGAACTTCGCGATCTGTTCGAAGCGTTCGGACTGGAGCCGACCTTTCTTCCCGACCTCTCCGGCTCGCTCGACGGTCATATCCCCGAGGATTTCACGCCCACCACCATTGGCGGGACGGGCTGCGAAGAGGCGCGCGCCATGGGCTCGGCGGCATGGACCATCGCCATCGGCGAGCAGATGCGCCCCGCAGCCGAGGCACTCGAAGTGAAGGCCGGTGTTCCCTTCCGCTTGTTCGACCGGCTGACTGGCCTTGAGGCCAATGACGCACTGATCCGCTTCCTCGCCGAAATCAGCCACCATCCCGTGCCGCGCAAAATCAGGCGGCAACGCGGCCAGCTGGTCGATGCCATGCTCGACGGGCACTTCCATATCGGCGGGAGGCGCATCGCCATCGGCGCGGAGCCGGACCTGCTGTTCGCCATGGCCAGCTTCCTGCATGAAATGGGCGCGGAGATCTGCGCTGCCGTCACCACCACCCATTCGCCCCTGCTCGCGCAGCTTCCCGGCGAGGAAGTCATCATCAGCGATCTCGAAGACCTCGAAGTGCGCGCACAGGACGCCGACCTGCTCATCACCCACAGCCACGGGCGGCAAGCGGCCGAGCGCCTCCACATTCCGCTGTTCCGCATGGGCCTGCCGATGTTCGATACGCTGGGCGCGGGTCATCTCGTCAGTGTCGGTTATCGCGGCAGCCGCGACCTTATCTTCGCCATCGGCAATTTGCTGATGGCGCAGGGCCATGCGCCGACGCCCGAAAGCTGGCGCGAATTTCCGTCCACTCTCTCCAACCCTCCCATCAAGGAGCTTGTGTCATGAAGGTTGCATTCGCCACGCAGGACCTGAAACGGGTCGATGCGCATTTCGGCTGGGCCAAGAACATCGCCATCTACGATCTCGAACCCGAAGGCTTCGCCCTGGACCGAGTCGTCGAATTCGAGGGCGATCTCAAGGAAGACGGCGACGAGGACAAGCTCGCGCCCAAGCTTGAGGCCATCCGCAACTGCACGATCCTTTATGTCGCCGCTATCGGCGGATCGGGCGCGGCGCGCGTCGTCGCGCAGAACATCCACCCGATGAAGGTGGACAATCCCGAACCCATCGAGGGTCTGCTCGGCAAGCTGCAGGACGTGCTCAAGGGCACGCCCCCGCCCTGGCTGCGCAAGGTGATGGCCAAGGGTGCGACCCGCAATTTCGATTTCGAGGATGAGGATGCCTGACATGACCGATACCGCCACCGCAACTCCCGTAATCGAAGGCTTCGCCCAGCAGATCGTCCAGCAAGTCCGCGCGCAGGACAGCCACGGCAGCTGGGACCGCAAAAGCGATTATGACCTGCTCGAACCCTATATCGTCGATAAGGAAGCCCGCCGCGCGCTGCCGATCATTGGCGATCCGGACCCGGACACGATCTGGCGACTGGAACTGCTCTACAACGCCGTCTGCCTGGCCGTGGAGCGCGCTACGGGTATCATGGTCACGCCAATGATGAAGATGAGCCACGAGGGCTTCGGCCGCATGGTCCTGATCGCCGGGCGCCTTGTCGTCGTCAACAAGCAGCTGCGCGATGTCCATCGCTTCGGCTTCGACAGCGTCGAGAAGCTGAACGCGGAAGGCGACAAGCTGGTCGCTGGCGGAATCGAGATGATCGAAAAATTCTCCGAAGTGGCGAACTACTGAAGCCAATTACCAAGGCCAAATTACCCAGGAAGGCAACATGAGCGACAGCGACAGCATCAGGGCCGACATCAAGAAGTTCTCCGCCAAGGCGATGCAGGCCAAGATGGACCTGCACGATCTTTCCGAGGAACTGCCTCTTGGTGTCGAGCAAGTGATGGAAATCGCCGGGCGCGTGCGCGACAGCTATGCCGCGCTTGATGCCAAGCGGGCCGAACTCAAGGCGCTGGAATCAGCATCATGACCGCGATGCTGACCCGCGGCGGGCGAGAATGGGTCCCGGATTACCTCGTCTCGATCAACCCGGAACTGTGCATCGGCTGCGGTCGCTGCTTCAAGGTCTGCGGGCGCGACGTGATGACGCTGAAAGGCGTCAACGACGAAGGCGAGATCGTCGAACTCGACGACGACGAGGACGAAGAGATCGAGAAGAAGGTGATGGCGATGAATGACCAGGACGCCTGCATCGGCTGCGGTGCCTGCGCCCGGGTGTGCCCGACCAACTCCCAGACTCACGCCAGGGCAGCCTGATGGCAGCCGGAGCTGACAGGCTCTATGGCCATCTGTGTGTACACGGCATCGCCGCCGGCGCGGATCCGTTCGACCTGCATGTCGCCTCCTCGATCCTGACTATCGCCATGCAGGAGGCGCGTTTGGAAGGCGTGTCCCTGTCTGAACGGACCGGCCTCGACAGCCACGAGACGCGCGCGCTGTTTATGATGCTGTTTCCCGGCGCAATGGATATGCTGGCGCGGGAGGCGCTGCACGCGCTGGCCATCGCCGACGAGGAAAGCACCCTGCGCGACATATTGTGGATGAACAGCGCAGAAGCTTCCATGCTCGAGCGGCTGCTCGCCCGGATGATCGCGCGCCGCTGCATGCGCCCCAACCATTTGTGGCAGGACCTTGGTCTTGGTCATCGTCGTGAACTCAACCAGCTGATGCGCAGACATTTTCCTCGGCTTGCCGAACGCAACAGCCAGGACATGAAGTGGAAGAAGTTCTTCTACCGCATGATGTGCTCATCGACCGGCTATTCGCTGTGCCTCGCGCCGGTGTGCAGCGAGTGCGACGATTTCGACAATTGCTTCGGGCCGGAAGATGGCGAGGCCATCCTCGCCCAGATTCGCAGCGACCGCCTGCTGCCACCGGAGGCACGGGCATGACTCGCAACATTGGCCCCTGCACCGACCTCGATCCCGGATTGGACGCGCCTCAGATCGCCACAGAAGCGGATATCAAGGCGCTGGTCCAACGCTTCTATGCGCTGGCGCTCGGCGATGACATGCTTGGCCCTATGTTCCGCGCGACCATCGCCGATTTCGACGCTCACTATACGATCGTCGAGGATTTCTGGTCGCATAGCCTGCTTGGCACCGACCGCTATCAGCGTGGCACACCATACTCCCACCATGCCCATCTCAAGGTGGAGGCAGTACATTTCGATCGCTGGATGACGGCGTTCACGGCTGCGGTGCGCGAGACCCTGCCGGCGGCGGCCGCCGAGCTTGCGCTGAAGCGCGCGGCGCATATGACACAAGCCTTCAAGGCCGGGATGTTGCCGCTGCCTGCTCCGCGTCGCCCGGCGACGCTGGCGGGCTAAGTCCTGGCTATTCGATGCCCTCGCTGCATGCCCGGCGCATGGAAGCGAGGCGGAAACGCTCCTCGATCGCCGCAGGGCTGGCGATAACCTCCGCTTCCGCCGCCGCCAGCGCCGCCTTGACCCGCTGCGCCTCTTCGAGAATCAGCACG
>JAHFPT010000389.1 GCA_023266625.1 Novosphingobium sp.
GCCAATACCGCTGGCCTTGTAGCCGCCGAAGGGAATGTCGCCTGCGATGCACATGCCGCCGTTGACACTCATTGAGCCGGTACGGATGCGCTTGGCCATCTTCATCGCGCGGTCGAAATCGCCAGAGCTGACACCGCCGGACAGGCCATAGGCGTTGGCATTGGCGATGCGCACCGCGTCCTCGTCGTCCTCGAACGGGATCACCACCAGCACCGGGCCGAAAATTTCCTCCTGGGCAATGCGCATGTCGTTGGTGACATCGACGAAGCAGGTCGGCTCGATGAAATAGCCACCGCCCTTATCGGGCCTCGCCTTGCCGCCGTGGAGCAGCGTCGCGCCTTCCTTCTGGCCAAGCTCGATGTAGCTCATCACCCGGTCCATCTGCCGTCTGGATATTACCGGGCCCATGATGTGCGCCGGATTGTCGATATCGCCCCAGTTGTCGCCGAACTGCTGATAGGCCCCTTTGAGGATCGCCTTGGCCTCTTCATAGCGGCTCTTCGGCACCAGCAGGCGGCTCTGCACCGCGCAGCCCTGCCCTGCATGGAATACCAGCATGGTGGTGGCGCAATCCATGGCAAAATTGGGCGCATCGTCGAGCACGATCTTGGCCGACTTCCCGCCCAGTTCGAGGAACACCCGCTTCAGCGTCGCCGCGCCCTGCTCCATGATCCGCCTGCCGACTGCGGTCGAGCCGGTGAAGGAAATCAGATCGACGCGCGGATCCTTGACCAGCATTTCGCCGGCCAGCGCCGGATCCTGGCCAAACACGACCTGGAGCGTCCCGGCAGGGAAGCCCGCTTCGGCGGCAAGTTCACCGAAGATCGCGCCCATGCCGGGCGTATCGGGCGCGGGCTTGAGAATGACAGTGCAACCAGCCAGCAGCGACGCGACGACCTTGCCGATATTCACATAAAGCGGCACATTCCACGGCGTGATCGCGGCGACTACACCGACCGGCTCATAATAGGCAATGCGGTGGCTTTCGAAGCCGAAGCCGAACTTGTTGCCATAGTCCTTTTCCCACTTCACCTGCGGGAAGACCTTGAGATAATCGTCCCAGCCGTCGAGCGCCATGTTGACGTGTGCCATGTTGACCGCGCCCCGCCCCGCGCCGGCTTCGTGCACCGCCAGTTCGCCAAGACGATCGCGATTGGCTTCGAACAGCTCGCGCAGCTTCTTGACCAGGGCCAGGCGCTTGTCGTGGTTGGTCGACCAGTCGGTCTCGTCGAAGGCGCGGCGCGCGGCGGCAATGGCGGCGTTGACGTCGTCGGCGGTAGCATCGGCGGCCTTGCCGGCGGGTTGGCCGGTCCAGGGACTGATGACGTCATAGGTGCCGCCGCCGGTCGCATCGCAAAGCTTGCCGTCGATGAACAGCTTGGCTTCGGGGAGAGTGGTCATTATTTCGTTTTCCCTGGGTAAGTTCTGAATGGCCCCACTGATCAGGGATGGCGGCCTTCGACGGAAACATGGGTAAGGCGGACATCGCCGGGCAGATCGATCAGCGCGCGGAACACATCGGTGACGCTGTTAACATGCGAGATCGGGCGTTTCATCATATCGATCCCGGCAGCAGCACAAAGCTGATAGAATTGCAGCGCTATTTCCGGGTTCCAGTTGGTGCCCTTGCCCTCTTCCATCATCGGACCGCAGCGCACAACGCTGGCGCGGATGCCGACAGGTTCGAGCTCTCTGGAGAGCGACTGGGTGAAGCGTTCGAGCCCGGCTTTCGAGCTTTGATATATCGACAGCAGCGGAAATTCGAGCGCGACCGACTCGCTGGTGACATTGATGATATAGCCACCCTTTTCCATCATCGGGATCGCCGCACGCGAAGTGAACACCGGCCCGGCAAAGTTGGTCAGGATCGGCTCCATGATCTGCGCATCGGTCGCATCGGCGATATGAAACGGCTCATAGATCGCCGCATTGTTGATCAGCACGTCGATCCTGGGGTGGCGTTTGGCAATCTCGGCAAAGGCGGTGCGGATCGAATCCGCCGACTGGACATCGCATTCGACCGCGAAATGCGGCGCGCCCAGCTCATCGGCTACCGCCTGCACTTTCGAAAGGGTCCGCCCCAAAGCGATGACAGTTTCGCCATCCTTGGCGAACCGACGGGCAAGAGCACGGCCAAGCCCGATCCCCGCACCGGTAATGACGATCACTTTTCCCACGGACATCCTACCCATTCATAGCCTTGCTGCGGCGCGCAGCGTATCCAGATTCCTTGACCTCCGGCAAGCAGGAATGACAACGCGCAGGCGATGTTGCGCCTGATCACTCGACGATCGGGATCTTCTCGATATGAGCCGCCACCCTCGGCCTCTTGAGCAGCAGCGGCAACGGCGCGAAGGCGAGCATCACCCAGGTCAGCACATAGAAATTATCGAGGAAAGCAATCATCAGCGCCTGCCGGCTGATTTCGCCGTTGATCGCTTCCATCACGCCTGACCCCAGCCCCGGCAATCTATCGACCACGGCTGGCAGATCGATTGTCGGCAGGGTTATTGCCGTGACATGCGCGGCAAGGTCTGCATGACTCACCTGCTGGTTGCGCGACAGCATGGTGACGATCAGCGAAATACCCACCGATCCGCCAAAGCTACGGAACAGCGACATCAGGCTGGAGCCGTCCGGCCGCAACTTGGGGCTGAGCGTGGAGAAAACCATGAAATTCATCGGCGAGACGATCATGCCGAAGCCCAGCCCCTGCACGAAGCTGGCGATCAGGATCGGGCCGCTGCCCATTTCCAGCGCCCAGCTGGTCATGTACCACATGCCCGACGCTGCGATCAGATAACCGGCGAAGATCACCAGCCGGAAATCAAAATGCCGCGCCAGCATGCCGGCCAGCAGCGATGTGCACATCACACCCACGCCGCGCGGCGCCATCAGCAGACCGGTATCGACCACCGGATAACCGTA
>JAHFPT010000390.1 GCA_023266625.1 Novosphingobium sp.
TCGCATGCGCCGGCCGCAGACCGCAATCCCGGCGCATTCCGGGGCAGAAACGGACAGCGAAGCGGATCGCATGCGCCAGTTGCTTCACGAGCTGCGCACCCCCGTCAACGCCGTCCAGGGTTTTGCGGAAGTCATCCAGCAGCAGGTTTTCGGTCCTGCGCCGCACGAATACCGGGCGCTCGCGGCGGCAATTGCCGGTGACGCAGCGCTGATTCTGGCTGGCTTTGAAGAGCTCGACCGCCTCGCGCGGCTTGACAGCGGCGGAATCGAACTTTCCGTTAGCGGCTGCGATCTAGCCGCCATCAGCACGGCAACAGTGGCACAGTTGCAGCCGTTTACTGCGCCGCGCAGCAGCGGCTTCGCCGTCACTCTCGAAGGCGAGGCGCCGATCGAGGTAGCGCTTGGTCACGCCGACGCGGAACGACTGATCTGGCGGCTGCTCGCGACAATGGCAGCATCTGCCTCGCCCGGCGAGATCTTGACGGTGAACGCAGCGCAGCGCGGCGGAATGGTCGAACTTGCTCTGCAACTGCCTTACGCTCTGGCGGCACTGGAAGGGGCTCAGCTGATGCACGCCACGGCTGGCGCGGGGCCAAGAAGCTTGTCCGCAGGCATGTTCGGCACCGGTTTCAGCTTGCGGCTGGCCGCTGCGGAAGCGAAGGCGGCGGGCGGAAAGCTGGAGCGACGCGGCAAAATTCTCGAAATCAGCCTGCCGGGCTTGACCGTAACCGAAGCGGGCCATAGCGATGCGCCTGGACAACGGCTGGTTACCTGAGGAGGCACGCCCGGAGTGGCCAACCTACCCATTAATGAGGTGCCAGTCGCGCCCGAATTCGTCAGCTTTAGCGCAGGGTTCGGGCAGCGGTTTTTGCTCACCGTCGATGCCGAGGAGGAGTTTGACTGGCTCGCGCCCTTGGACCGCCATCAGCATCGCATGGATGCCGTCCCAGCCTTGCGAAAGTTTCAGCAGTTCTGTGAAGGCTTTGGCATCTGCCCGGTCTATCTGGTCGATTATCCGATTGCGACGTCGCAGGGCGCAGTCGATGCCCTGGGACAGTCAATCGCGGCAGGACGCGCCGAAGTCGGGGTTCAGCTCCATTCCTGGGTGAACCCCCCGCACGACGAAGATGTGAATACATTCAACTCCTATGCGGGAAACCTTCCGGCTGACCTGGAACAAGCGAAATTCATGGCTCTGCGCGATGCAATCGAAAGCAATTTCGGCGCGGCTCCGCGCATTTTTCGCTCCGGTCGTTACGGTGCCGGGGCCAATACCGCGAGGATCCTGAGCGAAGGCGGCATCTCCATAGATACCTCGGTGCGCAGCGGCTTTGACTACAGTGTGGATGGCGGGCCAAATTATCGCGATCATCCGCTTCGGCCCTATTGGCTTGACCGCGAGGCCAGGCTGCTCGAATTGCCGCTGACAACGGTCTACTGGGGTGCGCTGGGCCGACTGGGGCCCTGGCTTTACCCGAGAATGTGGCGCATTCCGCAGCTGCGCGGCGCACTGGCCCATAGCCACCTGCTCGACCGCATTCCGCTGACCCCTGAAGGAGTCAGCGTCAAGGAAGCGATCCGTGGCATCGATGTCGCGATCGACATGGAATTGCCGATTCTCGTGCTGTCGTTTCACAGTCCTTCGCTGATGGTGGGCAACACGCCCTATGTCCGCAACCACGAAGATCTCGACACATTCTACGATTGGTGGCGCGCCGTGTTCGCCCATCTGGCCCTGCGCAATGTTGCCCCGACCAGCACCGGCGAAATCATGGATGCCGTCGCACTTGCCTAGCCGCCCGGTCCGAGCTAACGCGCGCCGGTCGGCAGCGATACGGGCCTGTAGCTCAGTTGGTTAGAGCTGGCCGCTCATAACGGCTAGGTCGCGGGTTCGAGTCCTGCCGGGCCCACCATTGCTGTTTCGGCCATCGCTGTTTCGGCCATCGCTGTAACGGCGAAATACCCCGGTCGGGGAGTAGCGCAGCCTGGTAGCGCATCTGCTTTGGGAGCAGAGGGTCGCAGGTTCGAATCCTGTCTCCCCGACCATTTGCACCGGTTTCTGATTAGACGCTGATATAATTGAGAAAAATAGGCCATTTTTGACCTGTGCAGGAACTGTGAAGAAGTTTTTGCGGTTTGCCTCGAAAGTCGGCGACTTCAGATTGCAGCTTTTCCATGATTTTTGGTCAATGGTGAAAAGAGATTCGGGCACAGATAGGTGTATTGGCGCACCGCGCTCGACGATGATGAGCACTACGTTTTCGCTATAGCGCTACGATAGTCCCGCCTTTCCACCTTTCGGTAACAGCGGTCGATTGCCTGCCGAATGAAGTCAGTCAGCTGTGTCACACCAGGCCTCATCTCACACAAACCTTGCATCGCTCGCCGTAAAGCTTGCCAGCGACACATTCTTGAGTAGCAGCGTATCGCTGGCATCGAGCGTGACGACCAGATTGCTGCCCTGCTGCTTGGTTGCGCCGAGCAGGTGCGCCCAGTCGGCGAAGACGTTGCTGTCGAACTGCAACACATCGTGCTTCGTACCGGTGGCGGTGAAACTATTGAGCGTTTCATTGCCAAAACCGGCGTGGAAGGCGAAGGTATCGATCCCTGCCCCGCCATAAAGAATATCGCCCGGTCCGCCGACAAGCGTGTCGCCTGCGTTGCCAGCATGGACAGTCTCCCCGCCAGCGCTGCCGTCAAGCAACGCAGGCTTGGCCCCGCCGGTTATCGTGCCGCCGGCAGTGCCGGTAATGGTGTGGAGCGAAGTCGTCAGGCTGACCGAAGCAGCCGATGTGCCGCCGTGTCCGTCCGAGATGGTATAGTTGAATGAAGCAGCGCCGATAACACTACCGCTCGGCGTGAAGACCGCGTTGCCGCCGATCAGAGCCACCGTTCCTCCAACTGCAGTCGAAACGGAAGTCACGGCA
>JAHFPT010000038.1 GCA_023266625.1 Novosphingobium sp.
GCTACCTGTCCGAAACCAGCGGAATTGCTATCGATTTCAACGGCTGTCTCGGCGCTGGCAGGCACGGTGAGGGCGAGCAGGGCAATCAGTGTGAGGGGGAATGAACGCGTCGCCATGCCTCTTGCATAGCGGCGGCGTGGTAAATTTCAGCCTGCGCAGTTTGGTTAACGGCCCGGTCAGAATCTGCCGTTCTGCTTGCCAAGCGGTCAAGGGCGGGGCAGGCGCTGGCGATGCTCCCGCAGGTCATCATCATCGGACGTCCCAACGTCGGGAAATCGACATTGTTCAATCGGCTGGTTGGCAAGAAGCTGGCGCTGGTCGACGATCAGCCCGGCGTCACCCGCGATCGCCGGATTGGCGAGGCGCATCTGATCGGGCTTGATTTCGCTATTGTCGATACTGCCGGCTGGGAGGACGAGGACCCGGGCAGCCTGCCGGGCCGGATGCGCGCGCAGACGGAGGTTTCGCTCCAGGGTGCTCAACTTGCGCTGTTTGTGGTCGATGCCCGGGCCGGGATTACGCCGCTCGACGAGGAAATCGCGCGCTGGCTGCGCGGCCAGAATGCTTCAGTGGTGCTGGTGGCGAACAAGGTGGAAGGCCGGGCAGCCGAGAGTGGGCTACTTGAGGCCTATGGACTCGGCTTCGGCGATCCGGTGGCGATTTCCGCCGAGCACGGCGAAGGCATGGGCGATCTTTTCGAGGCCTTGCTACCGCATCTGGAAGACCTGCAGCAGGAAGAGGCAGCAGAGGAAGTGGACGAGCTGTCCGGCCCGCTCAAGCTGGCCATCGTCGGTCGGCCCAATGCCGGCAAATCGACTCTGATCAACCGTCTGCTCGGCGAGGACCGGCTGCTGACCGGTCCGGAAGCAGGGATCACCCGCGATGCTATCGCGGTCGATTGGCAATGGACCGATCCCAAATCGGGCGAAACCCTCCCAGCGCGGCTGATCGACACTGCGGGCATGCGCAAAAAGGCGCGGATTACCGACAAGCTGGAAAAGCTGGCGGTTGCCGATGCCCGTCATGCGGTCGATTTCGCCGAAGTGGTGGTACTGCTGCTCGATGCGACATTGGGCCTGGAGCATCAGGACCTCAAGATCGCCTCGATGGCGCTGGAAGAGGGCCGGGCGCTGATCATTGCGATCAACAAATGGGATATCGCCGAAGATGCTTCGGGCCTGTTCAACGGCATCCGCGCTGCGCTCGAAGACGGGCTGGCGCAGGTGCGCGGGGTGCCCTTGCTGGCGGTCTCGGCGCGCACCGGCAAGGGGCTCGACGACATGATGCGGGCGGCCTTCGTCATCCGCGAGGCCTGGTCGCGGCGGGTCTCGACTGGCCAGCTCAATCGCTGGTTCGAACATGCGCTGGAAGCCAATCCACCGCCCGCGCCCGGCGGCAAGCGGATCAAGCTGCGCTTTATCACCCAGGCCAAAACCCGCCCTCCCGGTTTCGTGCTGTTCGGCACCAGGCTCGATCTGCTGCCGGAGAGCTACCGGCGCTATCTGGTCAATGGCATCCGCCGCGAACTCGGCTTCGAAGCCGTGCCGATCAGGCTGACATTGCGCAGTTCCAAGAACCCCTTCGCCAAAGACGGGTAGCGGGATCACATACCTGTAGGCCAACCCACTGCCTCGCAATGACGAAGATCAGGGTCAGGGCGATGGGCCGCTGCTCTAGCTTTCAGGAGCCTTGCTGTTGAGCTGGATGTAGTTTTGCAGGCCCATCCGCGCGATCATCTCGAACTGGGTTTCGAGGAAGTCGACATGCTCTTCCTCGTTGTCGAGAATCGAGGCGAAGAGATCGCGGCTGACGAAATCGCGCACCGATTCGCTATAGGCGATGGCGTCCTTCAGCAGGGGGAGCGCCTCTTCTTCGGTGGCGAGATCGGCCTTGAGGATTTCCTCCACCGATTCGCCGATCCTGAGGTGCCCGAGCGCCTGGAAATTGGGCAGTCCTTCGAGAAACAGGATACGCTCCGCCAGCAGGTCGGCATGCTTCATCTCGTCGAGCGATTCATGCCGTTCGTAGGCGGCGAGTTTGGCGACGCCCCAGTTTTCAAGCATACGGTAGTGCAGCCAGTACTGGTTGACCGCAGTCAGCTCGCCGAGCAGCACCTTGTTGAGGAATTCGATGACTTTTGTGTCGCCCTTCATGGCTGCCTCCGATGGAATCTGGAATTGCGCGGATTATGCGCCCCCGCTCTCCCGAGAACAAGCCTCGGCGAGAAAAAACCACAATTTTCCAGTTAGATAGTAATGCGGATGATTAGCAATTACGCGCGCCAGTCATCGGGTGTGTCAGGCCGACGTCAGGCTGCGCTCGCGCTCTTCGATCAGGATTTCGGCGGCATCGTCGAGGCACTGGCCGCATTGCGGGGTCTTGCCGAGCGATTCATAGACGGCGTCAGCATCGCCCGGACAGCTACGCGCAGCGCAGCGCAAAGTTGTTTCGCGAATGGCGTTACAGATGCAGACGTACACGAGCGGCTCCTGTCGATTCGCCCTGTTTATAATGCGAATGGATCGCAATAGCAACAGTCTTGATGGCCGCGGTTACGGATTCAATTGCGCACGGCAATGCAGGCGATACCGGCACTCGACAGCCGCGAGCAGGCCGCTCGTGCCGCATCCTCGCTGGCATAGCCGTCGGCCTGCAACTTGGTCACCCGACCGGCCGGGACCAGTAGCCTGGCGTGGCCGACAACTTCCGGACGGGCCTTCACCCGATTCCACATCGCCTCGGCATTGCCGGGAACCCCGAAGGCCCCGAACTGCACGCGCCATGCGCCACCCGCAGCTGTTCGCGGCGTGACAGGCGTTGGCAGAGGCTTGATGGCGGCAGGCCGAGGCGCAGCAACGGCAACCGCAGCCGGCGGCTTGGGCGGAGCAACCGCAGCCGGGGCAGGACGCGGCCGGGAGTAGTCGGCACCGGCCTCACGCGGATTTCCCCCACTCGGATTTCCCCCACTCGGATTTCCTGGGACCGGTGCGGGAATGGCGACTGCGACAGTCGGCGGCACCCGCGGCTGGGTGGTAACCACTGGCGCAGATGGCGGATTGGGAACCGAATTGCCAAGATCGACGGCAGCAAGCTGGCGCGCCCGGGTCGCTTCAGCCTGTGCCGACAGCTCTTGCCCCAGCGCGATGCTCTTCTGGCGCTGGTCGAGCGGGATATACTGATCCATTTGCGACAATGCGGCGCTGGCCTGCGGCAGACCTGCCTGTTGAGCCATACTGACCAGCGCATAGGCGCGTACCCAAT
This sequence comes from Novosphingobium sp., assembly GCA_023266625.1. Classification (GTDB taxonomy): domain Bacteria; phylum Pseudomonadota; class Alphaproteobacteria; order Sphingomonadales; family Sphingomonadaceae; genus Novosphingobium. Next base: position 3,262 of record JAHFPT010000038.1, read on the forward strand.
CCTTGGGCACAGTGTCGCCGTTGAAATTGGCGATGCCGAGCAGATATTGCGCGCGTGGATCGCCGCGACCGGCGGCGGCGCTGACATAGGGCATTGCCTTGGCCCGCTCGCCGCGCTGGAACAGCAGCAGTCCATAATTGTCTGAGGCGTGAAGGTGGCCCCGGGCCGCCGCCTTGCCGAATAGTTCCTCGGCTTTGGCCAGATCGGCCTTGACCCCCCGGCCCAGTTTGTAAGCCTGGGCAAGGTTGAACTGGGCATCGGCGTCGCCCTGGGCGGCAGGGCCCAGCCATTCGGCGACCGCCGCGGTAAAATCGCCGCGCGACCAGGCATCGACACCAGCTTTGACGTCGGCCAGTGCCGGACTCGCTGCCAGCGCCGCAACCAATGCGCCAAACCCCCCAAGTAGCCCCATTCGCAATGTCATGTGGAAATTCCCCGAAAATCCCTGCTTGCGCCGAGTATTAACCGGAATCGGGCGGCATGCCAGTGCCCAAATCGGCTCAGCTGCCAAGCACTGCCGCATCGATGCCTAATCGGAATGGTTAACCAAACACTGCCCTGGGCCTCATGTCAGCTTCCCAGCATGTACCGGGATTCACTGGCCGCACCTTTAACCCAAAATTAGGAACGTTCTGCGATCACGCTGGACCGGACACCGCTGTATCTCGACAGCACTTCAGGGGAATCGCATTGCGGGTATTGGCATTGGCATCGCAGAAAGGTGGCTCCGGCAAGACGACTCTTTCGGGCCATCTCGCTGTCCAGGCCCAGCGTGCGGGCGCGGGTCCGGTAGTGCTGATCGACATCGATCCGCAAGGCTCGCTCGCCGATTGGTGGAATGAACGCGAGGCGGAACTGCCCGCTTTCGCCCAGACCACAGTCGCCCGGCTCAATGCCGATCTTGCAGTTTTGCGCCAGCAAGGCTTTCGCCTCGCGGTCATCGACACGCCTCCGGCCATCACCATGGCGATCCAGAGCGTGATTTCGGTCGCCGAGCTGATTGTCGTCCCCACCCGGCCCAGTCCGCATGATTTGCGTGCCGTCGGCGCAACCGTCGATCTCTGCGAGCGGGCAGGCAAGCCCTTGCTCTTCGTCGTCAATGGGGCAACCCCCAAGGCCAAGATAACTTCGGAAGCCGCTGTCGCGCTCTCGCAGCACGGCACGGTCGCGCCGATAACCCTGCACCACCGCACCGATTTCGCCGCCTCGATGATCGACGGGCGCACGGTCATGGAAGTCGATCCTTCCGGTCGTTCGTCAGCGGAAGTGGTCGCGCTGTGGGAATACATTTCCGACCGGCTGGAAAAGAACTTCCGCCGCACCGTTTTCGCCGCGCCCGGCAGCATTGCCGTGTTGCCGGGAGTCCAGCGTCCTACCGGTGGCTTCGGCCGCCGCGTAGCCGGATCCTAGGGGGTTCGGGGGCATGAATGAACCTATATCCTTCGCCTCGCTGACGCCAGGCCTGCTGGCGCGCAAAGGCGCAGCGCGTCCGGCGATGCGGCCGCAATTTCAGCCGTTGCAGCAGTTCCACGACGCAACTGCCCGCCAGCTTGAAGACGACCCCAGTTTCAACGATCTGGGCTTCAACGATCTGGGCTTCAACGATCTGGGCTTCAACGACCTCGGCTCCAATGAGGAGGGCGAAGAGAACGTCACTCCGCTTCATCAAGGCGATGTTGTCGCGCTCAAGCCAGTCACTGCCCCAGTCACTGCCCCAGTCATTGCCGACGCGCCGGTGGCGCAGTCCGAAGTGCGACGCCAGCAAGACCAGATCGCCGCCAGTGTAAGCTGTGTAAGCATGGCCGGAAAGCGCGGGAAAGAGAGGCGCTCTGCCCTCGCCGAGGGTCGCAGCGCTGCCTTCACCCTGCGCCTCGATGCCGAACGCCACTTGCAGTTGCGGCTGGCCTGCACGCTTGCCAATCGCAGCGCCCAGCAGCTCGTTACCGAAGCTCTCGACCACATGCTCGCCAACCTGCCCGAAGTCACCGAACTGGCGGCCCGCGTAGGCCAGCTCCGTTGAAATTTGCGAAAAGGGGATCCACAATGACCTCGCTCCGTTCCAGTCCGAAAACGCTCGGTTATGTCACCGCAGGCGCCATTGCGGTGGCTACGCTCGTCGGATGCACCGGCAGCGCGCATCTCGCGCGGGCCGGCACCTATGGTGAACGCGATGCGGTTCGCGGCAAACACGCTGCCGAAAAAGCGGTCGTGTCGGCGGAACGTGCGGTCGCGCGCAGTCCGCAAAACGCCTCGCTACGCGCCAGGCTTGGCCTCGCCTATCTTCAGGCAGGCCGTTTTGACTCGGCCACATCTGCGTTCGGCGATGCCATGCGGCTTGGTGATAACAGCCCGCGCACCGCGCTCAGCCTGGCGCTCGCCAAGATCGGTGCGGGCCACAGCCGCGAGGCTGTCGCCATTCTCGACCAATGGCGCGACTCTATTCCGGCCAGCGACCTTGGCCTCGCCCTGGCGCTGGCTGGCGAGAGTACTCGCGGCGTCGCCATTCTGGCCGACGCGCTGCGCAGCGGCCAGAGCTCAGCCAAACTGCGTGCGAACCTGGCCTATGCCTATGCACTCGACGGACGCTGGCGCGAGGCGCGCACGATGATGGCGCAGGATGTTCCGGCCGATCAGATCGACCGCCGGATCAGCGAATGGGCAGTGCAGGGCAGGCCCGAAGACTCGCAGAAGCGGGTGGCAGGTTTGCTCGGCGCGCCGGTGCGCAGCGATCCAGGTCAGCCGCAGAATCTGGCGCTGGCTGATTCGGCCCCGATCGAACAGCTTGCTGCAGAAGCCACTGCTGCGCAGCCGCAGCCCGCGCAGCAGCCGATTGCGGCTGGTGGCGAATTGCCGGCAGCCGGCGAATCGCAGGTGCCAGCCCCGCTTGCCGTCCCCGCAGTCGCGGCGGTCAGCGAAATGGCAGTCGCTCCTGCCTATGTCACCCCTGCTCATGCCGCTCCGGCCTATGCAGTATCGGACTTTGCAGCTCCGGCCAATCCAGCCCCAGCCCCGCAAGCGGCCCCTGCTGCCAAGCCGACCGGAAGCAATAGCTTCGCCAGTGCCTTCACAGCGCCTCCCGCGTCGTTTCAATCGTCAGCCATCAACTGGCAAGCCCCGCGCAAGGCACCGCGCACTGTCCGGGTTGTCCAGCCCGCAGCCAAAGCCGCCGTTGCGCGCAATGGCAGCCATCTGGTGCAACTCGGCTCATTCTCCAGCCTGCAGGGCGCACGCCGCGGCTGGGGCATTCTCGCCGCGCGCAATCCCAATCTGCGTGAGTACCGCTTGGTAATCACCCCGGCGGTGGTCCAAGGCCGCAACTATTGGCGCGTTGCCGTTGCCGGCTTCAATTCCCGCACGGCATCGGGCATGTGCTCGTCGGTCAAGAGCCGGGGCGGGGTGTGCTTTGCCTATGCCGCGACAAGGGCACCCGCTGGCGCGCTTCCGGATCGCGCGCAGGGCATCTCCGGCCCGCAGTTCGCTCGCCGCAGGTAACAGCCGCACTTAAGTGACGTCGGCTCCGCCCTTCCACAGGGCGGTGACACGGCCCTGGACGGGTTGCTTGTCGAAAGGCGTATTGCCTGCACTCGCCGCCATACGGTCCGAATCGACGATCCACGGTCGCTCTGGCTCGACCAGGGCGATGTCAGCTTGCATGCCCACGGCCAGAACCCCGGCGTCCACTCCCAGCAGCCGTGACGGATTGCCCGCCAGCAAGGTAAAGGCGCGCGCCATGTCGATTACCCCGTCGCGCACCAGATTGAGCGTCAGCGCCAGCAGCGTTTCCGCGCCAGCCATGCCTGGTTCGGCATCGGCGAAAGGCAGGCGCTTGTCCTCGGGCCCGCGTGGATCGTGGCCCGATGCGATGACATCGATCGTGCCATCGGCCAGCGCGGCGAGCACCGCCTGCCGGTCGGCTTCGCAGCGCAGCGGCGGGGACATTTTGGCGAAAGTGCGGAAATCGCCGATAGCGAGGTCGGACAGCATGAAATGCGCCGGGGTGACGCCAGCGGTTATGGCCACGCCCCGGGCCTTGGCCGCGCGTACCAGCGCGAGGCCCAGTGCCGTCGTAACCTGCCGAAAATGCAGCCGCGCACCGGCTACTTCGGCGAGCGCAATATCGCGCGCGACCGCCAGCGCCTCGGCCTCGGCTGGCGCGGCGGGCAGGCCCAGCCGCATTGCCATCTCGCCTGCGGTAGCCACCGCATTGCCCACAAGTCCGCCGTCTTCGGCATGGGCTACAACCACCAGCCCCAGCATCGCCGCATAGCTCAGTAATCGCAGCATTATTCCCGAATCTGCAATCCATTGGCGTCCGGTTGAAACCGCCCTTGCCCCGGCTTCGCGCATCAGCGCCAGCTCGGCCAGTTCCACCCCCTCCAGCCCCTTGGTCGCAGCGGCGAGTGGGTGGACCCACAGGTCCGGTTTGCCTGACTGCGCAGCGAAGCGCACCCGCGCCGGATGGTCGAGCACCGGCGACTGGTCTGGCATCAGCGCCGCCCGCGTAATCCCGCCAAAATGGCAGGCCGGTTTGTCGATCGCGAAGACGCCGAAATCGACCAGCCCGGGGACAATCAGCGCCCCTTTGGCGTCAGCCAATGCGACACCTTCGCGCCGCTTGATGTCACCCAGCGCGACAATTTTCCCGCCTTCACAATGAATTGCGCCTTTGACCGGTGGGCCTTCCGGCAGGACCAGCAGGCCATTGGTGATGATCAGCGGCTGGGCCGAACTCATGCCCAGCCCTCCGCACCGCGCGCAGAACGGGTCAGCACATCGAGACAGGCCATGCGGATGGCAACGCCCATTTCGACCTGCCGGGTAATCAGCGAGCGTCCGGCGAGATCGGCGACATTGCTGTCGATCTCGATGCCCCGGTTCATCGGGCCGGGATGCATCACCAGCGCTTCGGGCTTCGCCTTGGCCAGCCGGTCGAGTGTCAGCCCGTAAAGATGGCGGTATTCGCGTGGGGAGGGGACGAATTGCCCCTGCATGCGCTCCTGTTGCAGCCGTAGCATCATCACCACATCCGCGCCTTCGAGTGCCGCGTTGAAATCGTGGAATGGGGCAACGCCCATCGCCTCGATCCCCTCTGGCATCAGCGCAGGCGGAGCGCAGACGCGCACCTCGGCACCCAGCGCGGTCAGGCACAGCATGTTGGAGCGGGCAACGCGGCTGTGCATAATATCGCCGCAGATGGTGATCCTGAGACCGGCGATCTCGCCGCCGCTGCGCTCCCTGAAGGCCTGGCGCAGGGTCAATGCGTCGAGCAGGGCCTGGGTGGGATGCTCATGGCTGCCATCGCCGGCATTGAGCACCGGGCAATCGACCTTGCCGGCAATCAGCGCAACCGCGCCCGAACTGGCATGACGGATGACAATGGCATCGGCGCGCATGGCGTTGAGCGTCACTGCGGTGTCGATCAGCGTCTCGCCCTTCTTCACCGAGCTCTGCGCCGCGTTCATGTTGACGACGTCCGCGCCGAGCCGCTTGCCCGCGATTTCGAACGACAGCCTTGTGCGGGTCGAATTTTCGAAGAAGGCATTGATGATCGTCAGCCCCGCCAGCCGATCATCGCGTTTCTGCGGCTGGCGGTTCAATTCCACCCATTGCTCGGCTTCGTCGAGCAGGAACAGGATTTCATGCCGCGCCAGGCCAGCGATGCCCATCAGCCCCCGATGCGGAAACGCCGCCGCGCCCGCCGGATAGCGGCCCAGATGGAAAGAGGCTGGCGATGTCATTGAAGCCAGTGCCCTAGAGGGGTCTCGGCGTTTGCTCAAGGGGATTTGGCGAACTGTCCACTGTGGCTGGGGGTTTGGAGTGGGTTGGGGTTGAGCGTCCCTTTCCTCTCGCGGTGGGGCAATGCCACCTCTCGCGCAATGACGGTCATTTCGATCTCTTTCCAAGTTCGTTGGTAACTGCCATTTGTTCGAGCGTGCTTGTATATGTGCATGCACAATGCTAAAGGTCGACTCGAAAGGATTCACGATGACCCAAGCTGCCCGTCGCCACCAGCCGCCGATTACAATCCGTTCGGCGCGTGCGACCGCTTTGCTGCGCCGACTTACGGCTGGTGGACGCAGTCAGGTGGACATTATCGAGGAGGCACTTGAGCGCATGGCGTCGCAGCGCAAGACGCTTTCCGAGGCGCTCACACCAGTTGTGCCACAGGCCTTCGACTGGGAACCCATCCGTTCGAACATGACTTCGCGCCTGCCTGATTTTGACGACTGATGTTTCTGTTAGATACCAACATCATTTCGGAAAGCCGCAAACTTGGAACCCCCCGGGTCGATCCGCGAGCGGCGCGTTGGTTTGCCCAAGTCGATGTCGAAACAAGTTTCGTTTCGGCGATGACCATATTCGAGCTGGAACGGGGCGTTCGGCACATGGAACGTCGCGATGCAAAGCAGGGCTCCGTTTTACGACGCTGGCTCGATGACCAGATCATGACAACCTATGAACGCCGAATTCTGCCGCTATCGCGTGAGGTGGCGCTGATCTGCGCCGGCCTGCACATTCCCGATCCAAAATCGGAGCGTGATGCATGGATCGCCGCGACGGCGATCGATGCTGAATTGACTTTGGCAAGCCGGAACGTGGGCGATTTCGCAAATATGGGCGTCAAGCTCATCAATCCGTTCGAAGAACCGGGTTAATTGAGAGCCCTCTCGCGGTGTGGTAATGTCGCCTCTCGACGACATATTGGACATTATACTAACGGGCGCTTGAATCGACTCTTCCCCCCTCCCCTAAAGAGGAGGGGCTTTTAAGTGTGTCAGCTCATAGGCCTGTTGGTATTAGATTTCTGAACTCTTCATCCCTGAAGCAGACATTCGCCTCCGCTTTCCGACCATTAGCGGATTGGGTCCGGTGATTGTTTAACGCTGCAAATGTATCCGAAAAAAGTGGATGATTGCGCTCATAAACTCTTGCTGAAAAACCCCGCGGTCAAAGCCTTGCTGGTCGGAGCAAATCTCTGGTGCCATCGCGCGCAGACCATCCGAACAAGGAGGTAGAAAGGAAAAATGTCCGGCATTGGCAATATCATGACGCTCGGGCTCGGCAGGCATTAATGCGGTCACCTGCCCGGCATCTGGCACAATCACATCCTTACCTGCCACCCATAGCTGCACAGGAAGTTTGAGTTTTGCCAAACCGGCAGGTGCAAAGCCGTGCGTCAGCGCGGGCGCTGCGATAACCAGCGCTTTTACCCGTGGGTCCGCCTCATTTATTGGTGTGACATTACTATCAGCCAAAGTTCGCGTCGGGGCTTGCTGGCGCGCCTGTTTGCAACCCCAGTCGTCAGGATGGCTGATACAAAACTGGCCCACATTTCCCCAATTGAGAACGCCGCCGCCGATAATCAGCGTTGTCGTCCCGCCTGCTGAATGGCCAAACATTCCGATCCGGGCAGGATCAATCACGCTTTTATGTCGCCAATCATTGAGCAGAAAATCGATGGCGGCGCTGATCTGGTGGGGTCGTGATGCAAAATTGGCCCGCGTGAACGACCGGCTCCGGTCGTGGTAATTGTCTCCAGTGTGTTCGACTGCGGCCACGACAAACCCCGCCTTTGCCAGAGCGATGGCAAGATTGACCGCACCGAACGCAGAACCACCGGTTCCGTGTGACATGACGATCAGGGGGAAACGCTTGGCCACCGGGTCGCCCGCCATCGCAACATCAAGCTGAAATGGCCCCAATATTTGGGTGTGTGCGGCAGAGACGCTGGGATACCAGAGCGTGACCGACACCGCCACATCGCCAGAGACAGGTGCCGAAACCCGCTCCATGCCAACATTTGGAGACAGTGGCTCTGCGTTGACAGTCGTAAGGCACGCGAGACTGGCAAGTGCCAGCGCAATAGCAAATATGCGCGTAAAGTTCATGGGTTATCTCCCTCGATAATGCTGCGCAAAAACGCGACATGTCCGGCAAAGGCGCGCCTGCCGCTCGCGGTGGCCTGGGCACGGGTCTTGGGCTTTTTGCCTTCGAAGCTTTTGCTGATGGTGATGTGACCAGCGCGTTCGAGCGCTTCGAGATGCGCGCCGAGGTTGCCATCGGTTGCCTTCACCAGCTCGCGCAATTTGGTGAAGTCGATCTCGCCGCCGCTATGCAATTTGCACAGCGCCGCCATGATTTGCAGTCGCTTTTCCTGATGGATCACGGGATCAGGGGTACTCACGGTTGCAACCCCACTTTGCGCAAGTACAGCCCGCCCGCGATCAGCGCGCCGCCATTTGCCAATGCCATCCACAGCAACAGCCAAGGTCCGCTGTAAAGATAGCCAATCACCGTCAATGCGCTGACCAGAATCCCGCACAGGATGAAGAAACGTCCCAGCCACAGCCCTGCGATCACATAGCCCATCATGAATACCAGTGGCCAAAAGGCGGCAGTTTGGCGCGGGCTCGAAGGCGGCAGTAGCCACAAGAACAAAATGCCAAACAGGATCAACACCACCTGCGCCAAGACCAGCTGCGTGGTCATCCGATGTTTCTCTGATGAGCGCCGCTTCCACCTCCAGCTGATGAGCACAGTGCCAACAAAGCCGGTCGTCCAGGCACAGAGCCATATTGAACCAGCTGCGGCGGGAAAGAATTGGTTCATAAGGTAAGCGAGCGCCACCACGACGCCCCACAGAATTAAACTTGCGCCGCTCGCGCCATAGATGGCCGCTTGTGCGGTGCGCGCTTCGATCTCAGCTATGTCATCGAGTGCGCTTTGTGCGCTCGCTTGATCCACTCGCATAATATTCCTACTCACAGATAACTCTGTAATTCAGAGTAGTCTGTCAACGGTGTCCGTCAAGCAGTTTTGTAACGGGCGGTCCCGATGGTGCCGAGCTGAGTGACCGCTATCATGACACAGCCTCCCAAAGCCGCCCTTCCGCTTCCCCCCAATCCCGGTCATTTGGCGCTCGTGCAAAAAGGGTACCAAGTGTCAGATTTGGGCCACTAGCCGAAGTTGGAGAGGGGGTTTTGCCCTTGAGGTGTCGAGCCCCCTCTCCCAGCTAAGCTAGCTCCGTGCGGAGCAAGCTGCGCTACCTCTCCCCAGCGGGGAGAGGGGAACCACCAACCAGCTTTTGCGCAACGCGCCCCACTGCTCTAACAAGGTTACTCACCGTTCACAGGAGCCCTCATGGTTTTCGCGCGCAAGGTCTGGCATGTGCTGGTGGCAGTCAAGGACGGGCTGGCGCTGCTGTTCCTGCTGCTGTTTTTCCTGGCGCTATTTGCGGCGCTCTCATCGCGGCCCAGTCCGGGTGCGGTGCGCGAGGGCGCTTTGCTGCTCAAGCTCGACGGCGCGGTGGTCGAGGAACCCAAGCTGATCGATCCGATAAGCCGACTGATGGCACGGCAAGCACCCACTGGCGAATACCGCGCGCGCGATATCGTCACGGCACTGCGCGCTGCGGCCAGGGACGACCGCATCAAGGCCGTCGTGCTCGATCTTGCGCGGTTCACCGGCGGCGGACAGGTACATATGCAGGAAATCGGCCAGGCGCTCGATGTCGTGCGCGCAGCGAACAAGCCGGTGCTAACCTTTGCCACGCTCTATGCCGACGATGCGCTGCTGCTGGCGGCCCATGCCAGCGAAGTCTGGGTCGATCCGATGGGCGGCGCCTTCATCACCGGGCCGGGCGGCAAGCACCTGTTCTATGGCAGGCTGCTCGAAAGGCTGAAGGTCGATGCCCATGTCTTCCGCGTGGGGACCTACAAGAGCGCCGTCGAGCCCTATCTGCGCAACGATATGTCGTCCGCATCGCGCGATGCGGGCGGGGCGCTTTATGGCGCACTGTGGGATGTGTGGAAGGCCGATGTTTCCAAGGCGCGGCCCAAGGCCAATATTGCGCTGGCGACCACTGATCCGGCTGCATGGCTTAATGCCTCGGGCGGCGATGCCCCGCAGGCTGCGCTGACGGCAGGGCTGGTCGATCGCATCGGCGACGAGGTGAGTTTTGGCAGCCGCGTGGCGGAGCTGGTTGGCGCGGATCGCCGCAACAAGCTGCCGGGAGCATTTGCCCATACCGGGCTCAAGACCTGGCTCGCGGCCAATCCGGCCAAACAGCCCGGCAAGCCGATCGGGGTGATCACCATCGCCGGCGAGATCGTTGATGGCGACGCCGGGCCCGGCATCGCCGGGGGCGAGCGCATCGCCAAGCTGCTCGACGAAGCCCAGGAAAAGGGTCTCGCGGCACTGGTCGTCCGCGTCGATTCGCCCGGCGGATCGGTCTATGCCTCCGAGCAAATCCGCGCCGCGATCAATCGCTACAAGGCAAAATCGATCCCCATCGTCGTGTCGATGGCCAATATGGCGGCCAGCGGCGGCTATTGGGTCTCGACCCCGGCCAGCCGGATATTCGCCGAACCTGCGACCATCACCGGTTCGATCGGCGTGTTTGCCGTGGTCCCCAGCTTCGAGCGGGCACTGGGCGAATGGGGGGTCACTACCGACGGGGTCAAGACCACGCCGCTGTCCGGCCAGCCAGATGTCGTCGGCGGATTGTCGCCGACCATAGAGGCGATGCTGCAAGGCAATGTCGAACACAGCTACGCCAAATTCCTGTCCCTGGTTGGCGAGTCCCGCGGCAAGAGCCCGGCCGAGGTCGATGCCATGGCCCAGGGCCGGGTCTGGGATGGCGGAACTGCGCGGCAGAAGGGCCTCGCCGACCAGTTCGGCGGCCTCGACGAAGCGCTGGCCGATGCCGCCAGATCGGCAGGACTCAAGGCTGGCGAATGGCACCCGCTCTATCTCGGGGCTAACGTCGATCCCTACGCCTCGCTGCTCGCACGGCTGATGGGGGATGATGACAGTGCCTCGGCAAATTTGGTGCGCGACATCGCGGGGCTCGTCGCCGCGCAGCAGAACGATGTGATTGCGCAGGCGCTCGCCGGGGCCGAGCGGCTGGTCGGACGTCAGGGTGCGCAGGCCTATTGCCTCGAATGTCCGGCAGCGCCGATGCCGGCCCGGGCCGCAGCAGACAGTCTCGGCTTGCTGGCGCGCATCGAGAACCTGATTGCTCGCTTCTGAAACAGTTTGCAGCGCGGCGGCAACGCATCGGCGAGGTCTCGGCCCACGGCGCTTGCCCTTTGCCCGCACTGCCACTAAGGGCACGCCCCTGAGATTTTTCGGCCTGAGATTTCTCGGGCTTCGTCGTCCTGCGGGCGTGGCGGAATTGGTAGACGCGCTGGTTTTAGGTACCAGTATCGCAAGATGTGGGGGTTCGAGTCCCTTCGCCCGCACCAGTCCCCGCCGCACTTTGGGACTTGGGTGAAGCACCCTGGTGTAAGTAAGAAGGCATTTTACGGTCATGCAAATTGTCGAAACCGCCAATGTTGGCTTGAAGCGCGCCTACTCGGTGAAGATTCCCGCCAGCGATATCGCCGAGCGGGTCGATGGCGAGGTCAGGCGCCTTGCCCCGCAAGTGCGCATGCCCGGCTTCCGCCCCGGCAAGGTTCCGGCCAATCTGGTCAAGAAGATGCACGGCCCGGCCCTGCATCAGGATGCCCTGAACACGACGATTCGCGAGGCGATGGACAAGCTCGTCGCCGAGAACAAGCTGCGCCCGGCGATGCAGCCTGAAGTGATCCTGGGTGATGGCTATGAGCAGGGCAAGGATGCCGAGCTTTCGGTCAACCTCGAAGTGCTGCCGCAGGTCGCCGCGCCGAAGCTCGACGGGCTCGCGCTCGAAAAGCTTGTAGTTTCGGTCTCGGACGGCGAAGTCGATGAGGCGGTGGCGCGGATCGCCGGTGGGCAGAAGAGCTTCACCGACGCCAAGAAGGGCAAGAAGGCCGAAAACGGCGACCAGGTGGTCTGCGATTTCGTTGGCAAGCGCGATGGCGCCCCCTTCGACGGCGGCAAGGCCGAGAATCAGGCGATCGAGCTGGGTGCCGGCAGGTTGATCCCCGGCTTCGAGGACCAGCTGGTCGGGGTCAAGGCTGGCGATGAACGCCAGATCAAGGTGACCTTCCCCGACGATTATCCCGCCGCCGATCTCAAGGGCAAGCTCGCCACCTTCGACATCACCGTCCATGCGGTGAAGGTGCCGGGCGAGACCAAAATCGACGACGATTTCGCCAAAAACCTGGGCCTGAGCGACCTCGATCAGCTCAAGACCCTGCTGCGCGGCCAGCTGGAGCAGGAGCTTTCGGGCCTCACCCGCACCCAGATGAAGCGCGCGCTGCTCGATCAGCTCGCCGCCGGTCATGATTTCGAGGTACCGCCCTCGATGGTCGAGGCCGAGTTCGCCCAGATCTGGCAGCAGCTCACCCAGGAAGCCAGCCAGGAAGAAAATCCCGAAGCGGCATTGAAGGAAATAGAGGCGGAGAAGGACGATTACCACGCCATTGCCGTGCGCCGGGTGCGGCTCGGCCTGCTGCTTTCGGAGATCGGCCAGGCCAATGGCGTCGAAGTGACCAATCAGGAAATGTCGATGCTGGTGCAACAGGCCGCCCAGCAATATCGCCCGGAAGACCGCCAGCGCTTCATGGAATATGTCCAGCAGGACGCGATGGCTGCCGCCCAGCTGCGCGCGCCGCTCTATGAGGACAAGGTCGTCGATTTCCTGTTCGACAAGGCGGAAGTGACCGAGCGGGAAGTTACCCGCGAACAGCTGCAAGAAGCGATCGAGGCCGAGGATGGCCCAGGCGGCGAACATGTCCACGGGCCGGATTGCGGGCACGATCACGGCGGCAAGGTGCCCAAGAAGGCGGCTGCGAAGAAGCCTGCTGCCAAAAAGGCCGGGGCTGATACAGCGCCGGAAGCCGCCAAGCCGGTGAAAGCCGCCGCGAAGGAAGCGGCTCCCGCCAAGGAAGCTGCCCCGGCCAAAGCTGCGCCAAAGCCTGCCAAGGCCGCCGCCGCTCCGGCGAAGAAGTCCGCCGCCAAGAAGGGGTGAGCGCGCGTCCTGCCCCTCCGCCCTTTGCGGTGGGGGACATGCGGGTGACGGCAAAGCGGCGAAGGCAGACTTGCGCTTTGCCGTGATTGTGTTATAACGCCTGTATGAACACCTCGCTCAAAATCACCAAGATCGGCAATTCCGCCGGGATCATCCTGCCCAAGGAACTGCTGGCGCGGCTCCGTGCGGATGTCGGCGATACGCTGTTTGTGTCCGAAGCGCCGGACGGCATGCGGCTGACGGCAGCCGATCCTGGTTTTGCGGCGAAAATGGAACTCGCCGAAAAGATCATGCGTGAAGACCGCGATATTCTGCGCATATTGGCAAAGTAGTGACCGCTCGAACTGAGCCGGTCTGGCTCGACACCACGATTACACTTGCGATTCATGACCGGCAGTTGGCCGAACATGGAGGCGCAGCGGGGACACGCGACCTGGGTGCGCTCGAATCCGCGTTGGATAGAGCGCGCAACCGTTGGGCATATGGCGAGGACGATATTTGCGTCTTGGCAGCCGCGCTTGCCTTTGGCGTTGCGCGCAATCACCCGTTTGCCGACGGCAACAAGCGCACAGCCTGGGTGCTGGCGCGGTTGTTTCTTGAGCTCAATGGCGTGATGATCGCCTTCAAGCCCGAAGCTGCGATCCGCACAGTCCTCGCCCTTGCCGCCGGTGAACTCACCGAAGATGAACTCGCAGACTGGTTTCGTCAGCATCTGGCATCGGTTTCCGGCTGACATAAATCGCAGCGCCCAAGGCCGAAACCGCATCGGCGAGAAAGCGGCTCCAGCCAAGAAAACGCCTGCAAAGAAGGCATAACCTGCCTGCATTGCCGTCCAGAAACAAACGTCCTGGTCATTGCTGGTTAATGTGCAACCTGTTCAGAACGTTGCTCATTGCAACCAGGAGAACAGCATGTCGTCTAGCCTCGATACCATCCACACCAGCCCTGAACATGGCGGCCCTGAACACGGCGGTCCTGAACATGGCGGGCTTGCTCGCGATCTGGCTGCCATGGAACGGCTGGTGATCGGGCGAAGGCGGGCGATCGGTCTGTTCGGCCTGGGCGCGGGCGCATTGCTGACCGGTTGCGGCGATGGGTCAGGCGGAAGCTCGGTAACGACAACTGCGACGCCTACCCCCACACCCACACCCACACCCACGCCGACCCCGACCCCGACCCCGACTGCGACCTCGACCAGCACCAGTTGCGTCTCCTTCACCACTGAAACCAACGGCCCCTACCCCGCCGATGGCACCAACACTGCGCCGGGTATCTCCTCGAATGTTCTGACACTGTCCGGAGCTGTGCGCAGCGACATCAGGTCGAGCTTCATCGGATCGGCCGCAGTTGCTCCCGGCGTGCCGCTGACGATCACCATCCAGCTGGCGGACGTGAACAACAATTGCGCCGCACTGGCTGGCTATGCGGTCTATATCTGGCACTGCGACAGGGACGGACACTATTCGCTCTACGATCTGCCAAACGAATCCTATCTGCGCGGGATTCAGATTGCCGATGCCAATGGTCGTGTTACTTTCACCACTATCTACCCGGGTTGTTATAGTGGCCGGTTTCCGCATATTCACTTCGAAGTATACTCCTCGCTAGCCAATGCCACGAGCGGTCGTTCTGCTCGGTTGATTTCGCAATTCGCCATGCCGGATGCGGCCAGTCAGCTGGTTTATGCCACGAGCGAATATGCCAGCAGCCGGACCAATTATGCGGCGACCTCGATCAATAGTGACAATGTTTTTGGCGATAATACTGCCGCACAGAAGGTGGCCATGACGTTGACCGCGACAGGCAGCCCTGCGGCTGGATATACCACGACCGTCACTGTCGGCATGGCAACGTAAGTTAAAGGGTTAAACCTCTTGAACATTGCGCGCCCACACGCGACATAGGCGGGCCATTTTCAAGAGGATTCCCATGATCGACCTGTTCGGGGCGTCAAATGCCCAAGGAAAGTTCTCCCATGACCCCGTCACCGGCGCGCTGGTGCCGATGGTCGTCGAGCAGACCAGCCGTGGCGAGCGCAGCTTCGACATTTTCAGCCGGATGCTGCGCGAACGCATCATCTTTCTCACCGGCGAGGTTGAGGATAATATGGCCTCGCTGATCGTCGCCCAGCTGCTGTTCCTCGAATCGGAAAACCCCTCGAAGGACATCTCGATGTATATCAACTCGCCCGGCGGCGCGGTGACGGCGGGCATGGCGATCCACGATACCATGCAATATATTCGCCCCAAGGTGTCGACAGTCTGCATCGGCCAGGCCGCTTCGATGGGCAGCTTCCTGCTCGCAGCGGGCGAACCGGGCATGCGCATCGCGCTGCCCAATGCACGAATCATGGTCCACCAGCCCTCGGGCGGCGCGCGCGGTATGGCGTCGGATATCGAGATTCAGGCCCGCGAAATCCTGCGTATTCGCGCGCGGATGAACGATCTCTTCGTCAAATACACCGGCAAGAGCCTGACTGATATCGAGAAATCGATGGACCGCGATACCTTTCTGGAAGCCGACGAGGCACTGAAATTTGGCATTGTCGACAAGGTGTTCGAGTCCAGGCCGGAGTCGGACAAGGTTGGTGAGGGTGGTGCCAAGGAATAATCAACCTTGGCGCTTCAGCCCATTGCAAGCTTCGTCTGCTATGGGGCAGGATTGATAATTGCGCTCGCGCAGCTAAGCTTGGCGAGTCGGTCCCTTGCGGGGCGCATAGGATAGAGCATGACGAAACTGACTGGTTCAGACGCGAAAAGCACATTGTATTGCAGCTTCTGCGGCAAATCGCAGCATGAGGTGCGCAAGCTGATTGCCGGCCCCACCGTGTTCATCTGCGATGAATGCGTCGAGCTGTGCAACGACATCATCCGCGAAGAGACCAAGGCAGGCATTGCCGGTAAGAAAGACGGCGGGGTACCTTCCCCCCGTGACATATTCGCGACATTGAACGATTATGTGATCGGCCAGGACCGCGCCAAGCGCGTGCTGTCGGTGGCAGTGCACAACCACTACAAACGGCTCAAACACAGCGGCAAGGGCGGCGAGGTCGAGCTGTCGAAGTCGAACATCCTGCTGGTCGGGCCAACCGGCTGCGGCAAGACGCTGCTCGCCCAGACCCTGGCCAAGACCTTCGACGTGCCCTTCACCATGGCCGATGCGACGACGCTGACCGAGGCAGGCTATGTTGGCGAGGATGTCGAGAACATCATCCTCAAGCTGCTCCAGGCCTCCGACTATAATGTCGAGAAGGCGCAGCACGGCATCGTCTATATCGACGAGATCGACAAGATCAGCCGCAAAGCCGAAAACCCCTCGATCACCCGCGACGTCTCGGGCGAAGGCGTGCAGCAGGCGCTCTTGAAGCTGATGGAAGGCACCACCGCCTCGGTCCCGCCGCAGGGCGGGCGCAAGCATCCGCAGCAGGAATTCCTCCAGGTTGATACCACCAATATCCTGTTCATCTGCGGCGGGGCTTTCTCAGGCCTCGAAAAGATCATCGCCGACCGTCTGCAAAAGCGCTCGATCGGCTTCGGCGCCCATGTCGCCGATCCCGACAAGCGCCGGGTGGGCGAGCTGCTGCAAAAGGCCGAGCCGGAAGATCTGCTCAAATTCGGCCTGATCCCCGAATTCGTCGGCCGCCTGCCGGTGATCGCGACGCTGGAAGACCTCGATATCGAGGCTTTGGTCAAGATCCTCAGCGAGCCGAAGAACGCGCTGGTCAAGCAGTTCCAGAAGCTGTTCGATCTCGAAGACGTGGTGCTGACCTTCACCGGCGACGCGCTCGAAACCATCGCCAAGAAGGCGATCGAACGCAAAACCGGCGCGCGGGGCCTGCGCTCGATTGTCGAGGGCATTCTGCTCGACACCATGTTCGACCTGCCGACCGAAACCGACATCGCCGAAGTGGTGGTCGATGGCGATGTGATCGAAGGCCGCAAGGATCCGATCCGGGTGCTGAAGGGCGATATTGCTGAAGAGGCGGCTTGATCCTCTTCTTCCCCTCCCCTTTAGGGGAGGGGATCGAGGGGTGGGGGCTGTCGGCTGGGCGAAACGTCTCGTGTAACGGACAGGCCCCACCCCAACCCCTCCCCTGAAGGGGAGGGGCTTTCAGGGAGAGAACCCAACGCCCAACCCCATCCACAACATCCATTCCACCACCGACATCTACGGCATGCGTCTGCGCTATCAGGATGCGCTGGGCGGCATGAGTTCGTAGAGGCTGGCTAAACCACCCCATCGCCTTCCAGCGCGCATTCCGCACCCTCCCGCACTTCCACCTGCACCGTCGTATGGCCAATGCCGAAGTCATGCTCCAGCGCGTGTGCCAGCGCATGGAGAAAGCCGTCGCCCGGATATCCGCCCGGCATCACCAGATGCGCGGTCAGCGCGGTCTCGGTTGTGCTCATCGGCCAGATGTGGAGATCGTGCACCGCGCTCACCCCCGACCGGGCGGCGAGGAAGCTGCGCACCGCGCTCTCGTCGATCCCGTCGGGCACGGCAAGCAAGCCCATCTTCACCGCTTCGCGCAGCAGGCCCCAACTGCCCCAGGCGATCACGCTGGTGATCGCCAGCGAGGTGACCGGATCGATCCAGCGCGCGCCAGTCACCACCACCAGCAGCCCGGCCACTACCACACCCGCCGACACCGCCGCATCCGCCAGCAAATGCTGAAAGGCCGCGCGCAAATTGAGATCCGCCTTGCGTCCCTTGGCGAAGAGGAAGGCGCAGGCCCCGTTCACCACGATGCCGATCCCCGCCACCACCATCATCGTGGTTCCGGCCACCGGCACGGGATCGGCAAGGCGGCGGATGGTCTCGACCAGGATCGCCCCCAGTGCCACCCACAGCAGCGCGGCATTGGCAATCGCGGCGAGGATCGAGCTGCTCTTGAGGCCATAGGTGAAACGCGCCGAGGGCGGGCGGGCGGCGAGCACGCTGGCGCCCCAGGCCAGCAGCAGGCTCAGCACGTCGGAAAAATTGTGCCCGGCATCGGCCAGCAGCGCCATCGAGCCGCTGATCACCCCGGCTGCGACCTCGGCAACGACAAAGGCGAGATTGAGCAGCACTGCCAGGGGAAAGGCCAGGCCGCCGATAGCGCCGCTGCCGGTCGGCGCGCGATGGCCGTGATGGTGGTCATGATGATCGTCATGATGTCTGGCGCTCATTAAAAAAGCTGTCGCACAAGCGGCGGCTAGCGGCAAGTTTGCGCTGGCAGCCATGGCGGGCCTCTGGCATGAACCGGCGAACGGGCACACGTGCTGCCTGACTGCCAGGAGATGGGATCATGCTTTCACGTCCGTTGCGCACTACCGCCATGCTGCTTGCCGCCACGGCTTTGGCACCGCTCGCCCAGGCGCAGGCCGCTCCTTGCCCGGCGGCTGGCGCCGCTGCGCTGACCGTCGGCACGGTCGCCGAAGTCGCGCCCGGTCCGGCGCGCAGTTTTTCGCTGAGCCTTGGTGCGAACGAGGGCGTGATCGTCGATCTGGCAACTCTCAAGCCGCCCGCCGCTGCCGCCGGTAGCCATAGCGACGGTGAAGGGGAAGGCGATGAGCATGAGCATACGCCGCCGTCGGTGCCGCATACGCTGAAGCTGTGCGATGCCCAGGGCGCGCTATTGGCCCCGCAGCCCGGGGAAGTCTTCGAGAAGGGCGGCAGCGTCAGCACTACCGGCGACGGCGAGCGGCTGCGCTTCGTTGCTGCGAGCACCGGGCAATATGTCGTCACGGCGGCGGCCTCCGCTGAGCCGCGCGAATTGCTGGTGCGCCGCCGCAGCGTCGGTGCCAGTCCGCCGCCAGTGGTTTCGGCCCAGCTCGATGCGAGCCAGAAGGGCATAACCTCGTCAAAGTCCCCTATGGTCTTCTCTTTCACTGGCACTGCCGGCCAATGGGTGTTGCTCAAGTCCACTTCCGAGAAGGATACGGTGCTGCGTCTCGCCGGGCCGGACAAAGCGGGTGACTATTCGCAGATCGCCGAGAATGACGACAGCGACGGGCTCAACCCGGTGCTCCGCCGCAAGCTGGCAGTGACAGGCACCTATTATCTCCAGGTCGATTCGCTGTCCGACGAGCCCGGTGAGTTCGAACTGTCGCTCAAGCGCACCGATGCTCCCAAACCGCCGCCGCCGCCTATGGCGCTGCGTTCGGGCAGCCAGCTTGCCGGGCGGCTTACCGGGTCCGACGATATCAGACTTTATACCCTGCCGGTGATCGCCGGGCACAGCTATCGGCTCGACCTGACCGCCCCCTATGACGGGGTGGTGGCGATCGGCCTGCCCAATCCGGTCGAGCCTGAAGATGGCGGTGACAAGCCCGATGCCGGTTTCGCCGAGATCAAGTCGCAGGATTCGGGCACTACCGGCACCGAGAAGCTCACATTCACCGCGCGCAGCACCGGCCAGCTGCTGGTGCGGGTCAAAAGCTTCGGCATCGGCGAGACTGATGGCGGCTATACGCTGACGGCAACCGATCTGGGGGGGTAGCTGCCCTATTCGTAAACGCAGCTGTCGAGCGCGCTGTTGCGCACGACCCCGCTGCGCGCGGCGATGACATTGCCATGACGGCGGGTGAAGCCGGTCGCGCCGACTACCGAGCGCTTCTTCGGACTGGGTAGCGCGGCGGCGATGCGGGCGGCTTCGACCCGGGTCAGCCGGGCGGCGGAGTGGCCAAAATAGCGCTGCGAGCCGGCCTCGATGCCATAGGTGCCGATGCCGGTCTCGGCGACATTGAGATAGACCTCCATGATCCGCCGCTTGCCCCAGATATTCTCGATCAGGAAGGTGAACCAGGTTTCCAGCCCCTTGCGGGCATAGCGGGTCCAGCCGGTCCCCTGCCACAGGAACACATTCTTCGCGGTCTGCTGGCTGATCGTCGAGCCGCCGCGCAGCTTGCCGCCATTGGCGTTGCGTTCCATCGCCTGCTCGATCGCTTCGGTGTCGAAGCCATTGTGTTCGCAGAAGCGCGAATCCTCGCCGGCGATCACGGCGGCGACCATATTGCGGTCGATGCGGCTCAGCGGCGTCCAGTCCTTGTCGAAGCCATGCGGGTCGATCAGCATGGTCAGCGTTACCGGCGGGGGGACGAATTTGTAGATCACGCTGAGGCCGATGCTGATCGCAAAGAACCAGATGATTCCGCGGCTGATCCACCAGCCAAGCCGCCGGATACGACTGGGGCTGCCACGGCGCAGCGGGAGCGGGAGGAAGCGGGCCATCCGCTCAGCTTCTAGACAGGTTAGGCACCTGCTGGAAAGGGCTCAGCCTATCCTACCGGTAGCAGCCTGCGTTCGCCCGCGATCCGCATCATCGCCTTTTGCAGCTTCTCGAAGGCGCGCACTTCGATCTGGCGGACGCGCTCGCGGCTGACGTTGTAGACCTGGCTGAGTTCTTCGAGGGTCTTGGGCTCATCGACCAGCCGCCGCTCGGTGAGAATATGGCGTTCGCGATCATTGAGGCCCGACATGGCTTCGGCGAGCAGCGCGTGGCGCAGACCCGCCTCCTCGGCCTCGGCGACGGTCTGGTCCTGCAGCGGATTATCGTCGGCGAGAATATCCTGCCACTGGCCTTCGCCGTCCTCGCGCAGCGAGACGTTGAGGCTGGCGTCGCCGCCCAGCATCATCCGCCGGTTCATGTTGACCACCTCATGCTCGGACACGCCGAGCTTGGTGGCGATGGTCTTCACATCGTCGGGATGGAGGTCGGAATCCTCATAGGCGTCGAGGTTCTTCTTCATCCGGCGCAGGTTGAAGAACAGCTTCTTCTGCGCGGCCGTGGTGCCCATCTTGACCAGGCTCCAGCTGCGCAGGATGAATTCCTGGATCGAGGCCTTGATCCACCACATCGCATAGGTCGCAAGGCGGAAGCCGCGGTCGGGCTCGAACTTCTTGACGCCCTGCATCAGGCCGATGTTGCCTTCGGAGATCAGTTCGCTGACCGGGAGGCCATAGCCGCGATAGCCCATGGCTATCTTGGCCACGAGCCGCAGGTGGCTGGTGACCAGCTGGCGCGCAGCTTCGGGATCGGCATGTTCCTGAAAGCGCTTGGCGAGCATATATTCCTGCTCGGGTGCAAGCAGCGGGAACTTCTTGATTTCTGCCAGATAGGCATTGAGCCCGGCCTCGCCGCCCAGCGTCGGCGCGAGGCTCGCGGAGCCGCGATGGCGGGCGGCAGGCAGATTACGCTTACTATCGGACATTTCGACTCACCTGATCCTTTCATCGTCGACTAGCCGTTAAGGGACCCTTACCAGGCATCCCCGGGTGGCAGCCACATACCTTTACTTATAGCACATCAATAGCGGATTTGTTCCGTAATCTTACTAGTAGAGCGCTCATGTCGGGGGGCATGGCGCTGGCCAGGCGCAGTTCGTTGCCCGAGATGGGGTGAATGAACCCCAGTTCGGCGGCGTGGAGCGCCTGACGGCTAAAGCCGAGTTCTGCGAGGAGCGGCCGGAGCCGGGAAGGGTTACGTCCATAGACAGGATCGCCCAATAGCGGATGGCCGATTGACGCAAGATGAACCCGCAGCTGGTGGGTGCGCCCGGTCTCGAGCCGGCATTCGACCAGCGCGGCGCCCCCAAGGCTTTCGGCGAGCCGTTCGAGGGTCTTGTAATGGGTGACGGCATGCTTGCCGCGTCCCTCTTCGACCAGCGCCATCTTCTTGCGGTTGGTGTGCGAGCGGCCAATCGCGCCGCGCACGGTTCCGGCTGGCGGGGCGGGATGACCGGCAGTAACCGCAAGATAGGCGCGCTCAATCGAATGGTCGGCAAATTGCCGGGCCAGCCCCTCGTGTGCGGCATCGCTCTTGGCGACGACCAGCAGGCCGGAAGTGTCCTTGTCGATGCGGTGGACGATGCCCGGCCGGGCGACTCCTCCAATCCCGGAAAGTTCGCCCCGGCAGTGGTGCAGCAGCGCATTGACCAGCGTACCATCGAGGTTCCCCGCTGCTGGATGAACAACCAATCCGGCGGGTTTGTCGATGACGATCAGATGCTGGTCCTCATAGGCGATGACCAGCGGGATATCCTGCGGCGCGGCTGCGGCGGGCACGGCATCGGGCAGGCTGATGCGAAACGCCGTTCCCGCAGCCAGCTTGAGCGAGGCTTGCCCCGCCGCGCTGCCGCCAATCGCAATGCGCCCCTCGCCGAGCAGCGCCTTGACCCGCTCGCGCGAAAGGCCGCTCGCCAGCGCCAGCGCTTTGTCCAGCCGCTCGCCGCCGCCGTCAGCCCGGGCGGCGACCACGCCTTCGATGATGCTTTCCCCCCGGTCCATTGCTAGAAACATGGGAATGACCCTCGAAGTGACAAGTGGCGCAATGGCAACACTGCTCGCAGAAGCGGCACAAGCGGCGCCGCTGGAATGCTGCGGGCTGCTGCTTGGCCGGGCCGGGAGGGTCGAAGCGGCGCAGCCTGCGGCCAATGTCGCGCCCGATCCTTCCCGCCATTTCGAGATCGACCCCGCAGCGCTCTTCGCCGCCCACCGTGCGGCGCGGGCAGGCGGGCCGGGGCTGGTGGGTTATTATCACTCGCACCCGGACGGCCATCCGCTGCCCTCGGCTACCGATTGCGAGCATAGCAGCGGCGATGGCCGCGCCTGGGCGATCGTTGCCGGGGGTGAGGTGGCGTTCTGGTGCGATGGGAAGAATGGCTTTGAGGCGCTTTCCTATGCGGTGGTTGAGGGGTAAGGGCGGTCAACACCCGATACCGGAAAGATCACCCGCCAATGACCACCAACTCGCTCGATCTTGCCAGCCTGCTCTGCTCGCGGCTGTGCCATGACCTGCTGAGCCCGATCGGTGCGCTGAACAATGGCATCGAGCTGATCATCGAGGAAAAAGACCCGGAAATGCGCAAGCGCTGCTTCGAGCTGCTCGAGCAAAGCGCGAAAATATCCGCCGACAAGCTCAAATTCTTCCGCCTCGCCTTCGGTGCGGCGGGTGGCTACGGCGACATGGTCCCGGTCGAGGAGGCGCGCAGCGTTGTCGATGCGCTGGCGGGCAACAATGGCCGGATCGAAGTCCGCTGGTCGTTCGGCGGCGACACTCTGCCCAAACCGGCAGTCAAGACCCTGCTCAATCTCGCGCTGATCGGCATCGAGGCGCTGGTGCGCGGCGGTACGCTCGATATCGGTGCCGAGATGCGCATCGATGACTCCGGGGGCACCAGCGAGATTGTCGTGCGCGCCGCAGGCAGCCGCATTGCCTTCGATGAGACGATTGGCCAGGCGCTGGCCGGCACGCTGCACCCCAGCGAGCTCTCCAGCCGCACCGCGCCTGCCGCGATGATCCAGCAACTGGCGGCGAGCCTGGGCGGCGGGCTGCAATATGCGCTCAGCGAGGATGCGCTGGTGCTGGGCGCGGTGCTGCCGAGCGGTTAGAGCCAGATGACGGAGCTCGTCCACCGCGAATCCCCATCGCCCAATTGGGACGAGCGCAAGCTGCCGGTCTCGATGGTGGTGCTGCATTATACCGGCATGCCGGATGCCGCCGGGGCGCTGGCGCGGTTGTGCGACGCTGAGGCCAAGGTCTCGGCGCATTATCTGATCGACGAAGACGGCACTGTCACCCGGCTGGTGCCCGAAGCCAAGCGGGCGTGGCATGCGGGCCGGTCCTATTGGCGGGGGATGACCGACATCAATTCGGCCAGCGTCGGCATCGAGCTGGTCAATCCCGGCCATGAATGGGGCTATCGCCCGTTTCCCGAGGCGCAGATGGAAAGTCTGATCCCGCTGCTATCGGATATCGCCAAGCGCCACAAAATACCGCGTGCCAATATCGTCGGCCATTCCGACATCGCGCCTGCCCGCAAGGACGATCCCGGCGAGCTGTTCGAATGGGAATTGCTGGCCCGCTACCGGCTGGCACTGCCCCGCCCCGATGTGCGCATTCCCTCGCCCTATGCCAATGACGGGGCCTTCTATCTCGCGCTTGAGCGCTATGGCTACGACATCGCCGACGGGATTGCCGCAGTGCGCGCCTTCCAGCGGCGCTGGCGGCCTGAGACCATCGATGGCGTGATCGACGGTGAGTGTTCGGCAATTCTTTTCGCTTTGCTGTTGGATCGCGACCAAGGTCGGTCTAGGTAACACCCGCCGGGGGGGCCGGGCAGCCGCGCCCTTCGTCAAGCTCAGGATGAGCGGGGCGTAGGTCGAGGAAAGTCCGGGCTCCACGAAACAAGGGTGGCGGGTAACGCCCGCCGGGCAAGGGCTTCGGCTTGAGTCTAGGGAAAGTGCCACAGAGAGCAGACCGCCTATGGGGCGTCAGTCTTAGGATTGGGGCCTCAGGCAAGGGTGAAAGGGTGCGGTAAGAGCGCACCGCGCGGCTGGTAACAGTCGCGGCATGGCAAACCCCACCCGGAGCAAGACCGAATAGGGGCGGCATGTCTGTTCGCGAGAACAGACCGGCGTGTTTCGCGCTGGATCGCCCGGGTTGGTCGCTGGAGCCTTGCGGCAACGCAAGGCCGAGAGGAATGGCTGCCAGTGCCGCTTCGTCCGAAAGGAAACGGGCGGCGTTACAGAACCCGGCTTACAGGCTCCCCCGGCATCTCCCCCCTTTGCGCTCTTGCAGAAAGGGGGGAGGGAGGAAAATCAGGCCTCTTCGTAGGCCGCTGCAGCGTGCCTCGTATACATCTCCACGACGTCCCTGGAAAGGATCGGACGCGGCTGTTCGCCATCGGCGAGCGGCGCGGCACCGCCTGACGAGATCAGCGTGGTATCGACCCCAGCGGCCTTGGCCTTGGCACGCAGCGCACCGACGGTAAGCTCCTCCTTGGCGAAGTGATCGAACATCGGGAACTTGTAAGCCTTCAGCGCATTGAGATGCGTGATCTTGTCGATCTGGCTGTCTGTCAGCAAATGTGCGGACTTCCAAAGCACTTCCGGCGCATTTGGCCACTGTGCATCCGAGTGCGGATAATCGATTTCGTACATCACGCTGTCTTCGCCGATCAGATCGAGGTTCCTCAGGCCATAGGCGTCGTCGATGAAGCAACTGTAGAATTGGCGGTGGAAGATGTCGCTCGGCTTCTGGCCCTTCAGATATTGATCCGAATGAGTCCAGACGTGATGCTGCTCGTGGGCAAAGTCGGCACGTTCGAGCAGATATGGGATCCAGCCGATGCCGCTCTCCGAAAAGCAGATCTTGAGGGTGGGATAGCGATTGAGCGCTTCCAGGTTCATCCAGTCCGCCGCGCCGAAGGCAACCGCCATCGGCATCGTCGTGATGTTTGCCTCGACCGGCGACTCAGGCGAGCAGTGGGGTGAGACGTTGCCGGTACCGATGTGCAGGCAGATTGCGGTCTCGGTTTCAGCGGCGGCCTTGAACAGCTTTTCATAATAGCCGGTGTGAATTCCGGGCATTCCGCCAACGCTCGGGTTTTCGCTCATGGTCACGGCGAAGCAGCCCTTGTCGGCGAGTCGGTGCACTTCCTTCGCGGTCTCGTCCATGTCCCACAGCGGCAGGACGCCGAGCGGAATGAAGCGGCCCGGATAGGCGCCGCACCACTCATCGACGTTCCAGTCGTTATAGGCGCGCATATGGACCAGCGCCTGGCCCTTGTCCTCGGCCTTGATGAACAGACCGCCGTCGATGCCGGCGACGCTGGGGAAGTTGAGCGAAGCGGCGCAGCCGTTGATATTCATGTCGCCGATGCGGGCGTGGACATCGTAGCAGCCGGGGCGAAGTTGATCGAGGTTGGTCGGCTCGAAGCCATATTCCTCGCGCACCCGGCCAGTAACCGAATTGAGCGCAACGTTGCGCATGCGCTTGCCCTGGTATTCCCAGAAATTGGCACCGTCGGGCGCGAGCTTGAGCTTGGGCGCAGTGGCATAGGCCTCGCCCGAAAGCTGGTTGTCGAAAACTGTGGGGGGCTCGGTGATGTGATCGTCGACGCTGACGAGCACCATGTCTTCCATTTTCATTTTGTTCTCTCCCGATCAAGAATTCTGTCAATGAGGCACGATAGCACATTTTTGGCGTCAGGTCACGCAAGGGTTGCGGGTCAGTCCAGCTTGAACCGCGCCGGCGGGATCAGCACACCGGCCACGTCCGAACGCCCGCGGTAAAGATAGGAAGGGCTGGCCAGCGGCTTGCCCTCCTTGAGGCTGTCGCCGCCATCGGAAGGCACGATGTCGATATAATAATCGCGCCCGTCGCCGCCGAAGCGCACCTGGGTGGTCGAGCCGACCGGCGTCGGCACATCGGGCAGCGGCGAACCGTCGGGTTTCAACCGGCGCAAAATGCCGGGCGAGCGGAAGCCGGTGATCCAGATATTGCCTTCGACATCGAGCGCCAGCCCGTCGCAGTCATCGCGGTCGAGCAGGACCTGCTGGTTGGTCAGCGAGAGGTCGCCCGCGACGTCGAACATCCAGCCCTTGCGGAAGGTGTCGCTGCAATAGAATTTCCGGCGCCCGGCGTCATAGGCGATGCCATTGGAAAAATAGATCTCGGCGTCCATCCGGATGACTTCACGGTCCATAGTCAGCCGGTAGAGCGCCGATGGCCTTGTATCCTTGGCCGCGATGATGTTCTCGATGTCGTTGGTGCCGAAATAGATGCCGCCGGTGCCGTCCGGCCACATCTCGTTGATGCCGTTGATCGGCTGGCCTTCGAGACGATCGAGCAGCCAGCCCGATTTGCCGGTGTCCGGGTTGTTCCACATGATGCCGCCCTGGCCAGTGGAGAATACTGCGCCATCGTCGTTCATCATGATCCCGCCAGTCCACATCCGGCTCTCGTTGAACGAGGCGACTTTGGTGCCGTCGGGCTTCACCCCATGGATGCCGCCAGCGATGACGTCGCTATACCAGATGACATCCCGCTGGTGATCGACCGACAGGCCTTCGAGGTAAACCCCCTCGGCGATTGCAACATATTCGCCGACTGCCAGTTCTGCCATGTCACTCTCCGTTGCATTTTTATTGCTTGGCCAGTGAATGCGATCCCGCATTGCGCTCGTCAAGGCGTTAGCGACTCGCCTCCGCCAGCAGCTTGACCAGGGCGCGCCGGTCGACTTTGGAACTAGGCAGCACCGGCAGCTCCGATGCAGCGCAAATCAGGACGATGCGCGGCACTTTGTAACTCGCCAATGCCTTTGCCGCTGCCGCCTGGATCGCCTCGGGATCGAGATTGCATCCCGGCTCGGGCACGACCACCGCTCCGACCACCGCCCCGCGCTGCGCATCGGGCACGCCCACCGCATGCACAGCCGCGACGCCCGGCAATTGGGCAATTACGTTTTCGACTTCGCGCGGGGAGACATTGGCGCCGTGGGCCTTGATCAGATCGTCGGCGCGGCCATGGTAGTGGATGTGGCCGTGTTTGAAGGAAATCAGGTCGCAGCTGTCATACCAGCCATCGGGGGTGAAGACATCGGCGTGTTCGCGCCACACCATGCCGAGCATCATGACGTCGCTGCGCAGATGCAGGACACCGACCTGCCCGGCGGAATCGGCATAACGGTCGCCGTCCGGCCAATGCGCCAGCACCGCGCCGTTGTCGGGATCGACGAGGCGCGCTGCGACCCCCGGCATCAGCCGTCCCAGCGAGCCGCGATGCTCTTCAGTGAGATGCCGATCGACGATGGTGTATGGCCCGTTGGTTTCGGTCATGCCGATCGGGGTTGCCAGCAAAGAGGGATCGGACGGTTTGCGGTCAGCGGGCAAAGCCTCATAGAACAGCCCGTTGCGCATTGCGCTCCAGTCGCGGCCCGGGAAACTCGGATCGTCAGCCATTGCGCGCATGATGTGCGCCCAGGACACCACCGCCGTGGTGCGCTGCGCCTCGATGAAATCGAGCAGTTCGGCCCCGCTCTTGCGACTGGCGAGGATCGTGCCGCCGACAGTCATCAGGCAAAATGCCGTTGTCGTTAGACCGCCGACCCAGAAGAACGGCATAGAGGCAAAGGCGCGTTCGCCGGGGGTGTAATCGAAGGAAGCGGCGAGCTTCAGGCCCTGGCGGATGAAGCTGCCCTGCGAATGGATCACGCCCTTGGGCTCGGCGGTCGAGCCGGAGGTGTAGATGATTCCGGCGGGATCGCTGGGATGGACGGCGGCCTCGCAAGCCGCGAGCATTTCGGCGGTGATGGGGGAGGGGGCGGTGAGATCGATGCGTTGCGCCCAGCCGGGGCAATCGCCGCCTTCATCGCACCACAGCCAGACCATGCGCAGGAAGGGCACATCAGACAGCCGGTAGGGCGGGGTCTGCGAAGCAATCCCCGGGAAGGCCTCGGCCAGCCGCGCGGTGTAATCATGGTGGAGATATTGCCGCGGCGCGATAAGCAATTGCAGATCGGCGTGGCGCGCGATCTTGGCGATCTCGGGCGCGGTGGCAAGCGAAGGCAGTGTAATGGCGATTGCGCCGATCTGGGCGATGCCCAGCCAGCTGATCAGGAAAGTTTCGTCGTTGGGCAGCATCACCCCGACCCGCCCGCCCTTGCCGATGCCCGCAGCCAGCAGGTGCCGCGCGAAGAGAGCGGATTTCGCCTCCAGATCGCCATAGCTGGTTGTGTAGTCGTCGAGGATCAGCACTGGACGATCCGGATGATCCGCTTTGGCATGGGCGAGTAGCGCCGGAATTGTCGGCTCGATCACTTCCGGGGCAGCCGCATCAAATTCGCAATGTTGTTCTTCTGGATCGCCGAGGAGCCGCCCCATATCGGCATCACCAGCACATCGCGGACATAGCGCTCCATGGCAAAACCATGCGCATAGCCATAGGCGCCGAGCACCTGCTGGCAGGTCAGCACGATGTCGCGCGCACTGTCGCTGACGTAGAGCTTGGCCATCGAGGTATCGACTGCGCTGGGCAGGCCGGAGTGGACTTTCCACGCCGCGCTCATCAGCATCAGGCGGCAGGCCTGGAGCTTGGTCTGCACGTCCGAGAGCATGTGGCGGATCGACTGGATGGTGCAGATCGGTGCACCGAATTGCTGGCGCTGCTGGCTGTATTCCCAGGCCTCCGCGACCGCCGCTTCGGCGACGCCGAGGGCCAGCGCGGGCGTCTCCAGCTTCTCGATCTCCAGCGCCGGTCCCGCCAGCAGCGACCAGCCCTCGTTCCACTTCGCCTCGCCGCCCAGCACATTGGCGAAGGGTACTTCGACATTGTCGAGCATGACATCGTTGGTCGGAATGCCGCGCACTCCCAAGGCTTCGACGCGCAGCATGGTGATGCCGGGCGCATCGGTGGGGACCAGCACCATCGAGAGGTTCTTGTAGCGCGCATCGGCCGCGCCCGAGCGCACCAGCATCAGGATGGTATCGGCGAAATTCGCGCCCGAACACCAGCGCTTGGTGCCATTGATCACCAGCGTATCGCCCTTGCGTTCGGCGCGGGTTTTGACGCTGGCGAGGTCCGCGCCGACATCTGGTTCGGACAGGCCATAGGCGAAGATGATCTCGCCCTTGGCCAACCCCGGAAGAAATCGTTGTTTTTGCTCGGGAGTTCCCTCCATCGCAATGTTGAGGCTGCCGTAGCAGGCGTTCATGATGTAGAGACCGGCCAGCGCGGTGCTGCGTTTCGCCAGCTCGAGGATGGTCACCACCATCGCCATGACATCGCGGCCCATGCCGCCGAATTCTTCGGGGACGGTCAGTCCGCAGACGCCGGTTTCGGCCAGCTTTACCAGCATGTCGCGCGGAATATGATCGTCGCGGTCCCACTGCGCCGCCATCTCCGGGCTCGCCTCACGCGCAATGAAGCGGCGCAAAAGGTCGCGCAGGGCTCCGGTGTCTTCGTCGTCGCTGAAATCCACGCGCCTGTTCCTGTCAGTTATACGGAACATCGGCCCAATAGGCCTTGCCCGCTTCCGAGGTGAAGCGAATCAGCTCGGTATAATGGCCCAGCGTCGCGACGGTATCGGAATAGTACCACTGCATCCGGCCCGGTATCCCGCCGACCAGCGCAGGCGCGAAACCGGCGCCCTCGAACTGCGCGATCCGCGCGTTCCAGTCGGCCTCCTCGTCGATCATATAGCCGAGATGATGCAGCCGCAGACCTTCGTTGCTCTCGGGAATCCAGGCGTGATAGATCGTATCCTGCCCCGGCCTGAGATCGACCAGCTCGATCATCGCGCCATCGACATAGGCAAAGGCGAGCGTGCGGCCCGGCGCAGTCTCGGGAAGCTGACTGACCTTCCATTTGGTCACGCCGAACTTATCGCGCATCGTCCGCATCGCGCCGTCGAGATCGCGGATGACATAGCCGAACTGGAAGAAGTCGCGGGGGAGCACGGGAATTGCCATGGCCTCGATCCTATTCCGACGAAGCTGGCCACGCGCCAATCAGTCGCCCGCCATCGACGACAATGGTCTGCCCGGTGACAAAGCTGCCGGCGCGTGAGGCCAGATAGACGGCGGTTCCGGCAATCTCGTCCGGCTCGGCCATGCGCCGCAATGCGCTGGTGCCGGTAAGGCGCGCAAAGCTTGCTTCGTCTTGCCACAAGGCGCGCGAGAAATCGGTGCGTACCAGCCCCGGCGCTATGCAGTTTACCCGGACATTGCCCCGGCCCCATTCCAGCGCCAGGCTGCGCGCCAGCGACTGCTCGGCGGCTTTCGACATATTGTAGAAACCCAGCACGTCGGAGCCGATAAAGCCGCCCACCGAAGAAATCAGCATGATCGTACCATCGCCCCGCTCCGCCATTTGCGGCGCGACGAGGTTGGCGAACCAGACGACGCTCTTGATATTGGCCGCGAAGATCTTGTCCATCGCGGCGTCGTCGAGACTTGCCACTGGACCATAGGTGGGGTTGGCCGAAGCGTTGCAGACGAGGATGTCGATCCGCCCCCATTTGGCCATCGCTGCGGCGACCAGCGCTTCGACTTCCTCACGGCGCGAGACATTGCAGGCATGGGCGAAGGCCTCGCCGCCATTGGCGTGGATGGCTGCTGCCACTTCCTCGCAGGCCTCCTGCTTGCGTGAGGATATGACCAGTTTCGCCCCATGTTCGGCCATGCGTTCGGCAATCGCGCGGCCAATGCCACGGCTCGATCCGGTGACCACGGCGACCTTGCCGGTGAGGTCGAACAGTGGCTGGCGCGGATCAGACATGGTCATGGATCAGCCTGGCCGCCGTCGCCGCGCTGTCGCGATAGCGCACCCCGGCATCGCGCGCGGTTGCATTGGCAGCGGTGCCATCGAAGCTCCGCTTGTAAACCCCGGCGCGGATCGCGGCGCTGCGGAACAGCGAGAAGACGAGGAAATAGCGCCAGCCGGGCAGCTGCGAACGGCCAGCTTCGCGGCAATAGTGCTCGACCATTTCGCGCTCCGACGGGATGCCGAGCGCCGCAGGGTCTTCGCCGTGGAAGCCGCGCGGATCGTCGGCAGGCAGGTGATAAGGCAGGCAGGCGAAAGCGAGATCGGCCAGCGGGTGGCCCACGGTCGCCAGCTCCCAGTCGAGCACGGCGGCGATGCGCGGGGCATCGGCGGCATAGATCACATTGTAACTGCGATAGTCGCCGTGGACGATGCAGCTTGCGTCACAGCTTGCGTCACTGGCCGGAAGGTTCGCCTCCAGCCAGGGAATGATCACATCCATGTCGGCGTTTTCTTCAACGCGAGACGCTTTGTATTGTTTCGACAGCCGCGCCAACTGACGGGCGACATAGCCTCCCGCCCGGCCAAATTCCGCCAGCCCCACTGCGCGAAAATCGACCCGGTGCAGCCGCGCCAGCACTGACACCAGCTCAAGACTGAGCGCCCGGCGTTCTTCGCGCGGTGCATCGCTCATGCGCGCATCGGGCAGAACGCGGCCCCCGACATGCTCCATGACGAAGAAGGCCTGGCCGATGACGCCCTCGTCTTCGCACAGCAGATGCATCCTGGGCACCGGGACGAACCCGTCAAGTGCCCGCATCACCGCAAATTCGCGCTCGATGGCATGAGCGGAGGGCAGGAGCTCTCCCGCAGGCTTCTTGCGCAGGACGTAGCTTGCCGCAGGTGTTTCGATGCGGAAAGTGGGGTTCGACTGCCCGCCAGTGAACTGGTGGAATGCCACTGCCTCTGCATCATCGAAACCGGGCAGACGGGTGCGCAGCCAGCCGATCAGCGCCGCCTCGTCGAAGCACCCGCTGGCCAGGACCGGGGCCACCGCGCTCATGCGTCCGCTTCGCGATAGCGTGCCAGCTCCAGCCTGGCGATCTGGTTGCGGTGAACCTCGTCCGGGCCGTCGACGATCCGCATCACCCGCGCCCTGGCATATTGATAGGCGAGGCCGAAATCCTCGGTCACCCCCGCCGCGCCATGCGCCTGGATCGCCCAATCGACCACTTGCCCCAACATCTTGGGTGCGGCGACCTTGATCATGCCGATTTCCTTGCGCGCTGCCTTGTTGCCCTCGCGGTCCATCTTGTCGGCGGCGTAGAGGGTCAGCAGGCGGCACTGGTCGATCATGATTCGTGCCTCGGCGATGCGTTCGTGCCAGACGCCCTGTGCGGAGAGTGGCTTGCCGAAAGCGCTGCGCGACGACAGGCGGCGGCACATCTTTTCGAGCGCCACCTCGGCCGAACCGACGATGCGCATGCAATGGTGGATGCGGCCCGGCCCCAGCCGGCCCTGCGCGATCTCGAAACCCCGCCCTTCGCCCAGCAGGATGTTGCTCGCGGGAACGCGGACATTGTCGTAACTGACCTCGGCATGGCCATAGGGTGCCTCGTCCCAGCCAAAGACGGGCAAATTGCGCTCGATGGTGACGCCGGGGGTGTCCCTGGGCACCAGGATCATC
>JAHFPT010000391.1 GCA_023266625.1 Novosphingobium sp.
ATGATCGTGTCGATATTCGCCGCGATGTTCTCGAGGCTCATGTCGTCGGAACCGAAGCCAGCATTTTCCATGATCGACATGCGCATGACGACGCCGCCGCCTGCCGCCAGCAGCACGCCGTTGAGCTTGCAGCTTTCATGCGCGAGATAGAGCGCGGCGGGTGAGGCGAGTTCGGGCGGGTATGCCGCCATGTTCTGTGCGAACAGTTCCACCGGGCGATCATATACGTGGGCCAGAACCTCTGGCGCGGAGAGGCGCGTCGAGATGCGTGGCGCAAATCCATTCACGGCGACACCGTGAAACTTGGCCTCGGCTGCCAGCGTAAGGGTAAGGCCGATCACGCCTGCCTTGGCCCCGCCATAGCCGGTGCCGCGTTCGTGAATACCCAGCGGGCCTTCGGAAATGGTGTTAACCAGGCGGCCGTTTCCGGCCTTGCAGAGATGCGGCCAGGCGGCCTTGGTGACATAGACCGTGCCCAGATAGTGAACTTCGTTGAGCATGCGGAACTGGTCGAGTGTCTGGATGTCGAACAGTTCGGGCACGCTGGTTCCGGCATTGTTGATCAGGATGTCGAGCTTGCCGAAGCTGTCGAGCGCGAGTTCGACCATCCGGCCCGCGCCGGCGACGTCGTTGACCTTTTCGAACGAGGCGACCGCCTCGCCGCCTGCGGCCTTGATTTCGTCGACCACTTCCTGGGCCGGGGCAGCGGAAGCGCCCGAGCCGTCGAGCGCTACGCCGGGATCGACGACGACGATCTTCGCGCCGCGCTTGGCCATTTCGATGGCATGGGTGCGGCCGACGCCGCGTCCAGATCCCGTGATGATGGCGACCTTGCCATCGAAGCGCAGTTCACTCATGTTCAATTCTTCCTGATTGCAGTAGTCAAAGGGTCTAGCCGGGAAGCCCGGCTGCGGCATTTTCCTTCGCGGAATTCATGATCGGGGTGTATTCGTTGATGCTGCCGGTCGGGTTCTTACAACCCAAGGCGCCATCGACGAACAGCGTCTGCCCGGAAACGCCAGACGCCAGGTCCGAGACGAGAAACAGCACCGCCCCGGCAATTTCGTCCGGCTGCATTCGGCGCAGGCCGTCGGCGGGTTTTTGCTGTGTCAGCGTGGAATTGGCATTGCGCAATTGCGAAGCGCGCGGGGTGGCGACGCCGCCGGGTGCGACCGTGTTCACCCGGATGCCATAGCGCGCCCATTCCAGCGCCATGGTTTCGGTCATCGCCATCACGCCGCGCTTGGCCATGCCATAGGGGCCATGAAACGGGGCGCTGTGCATCGCCGCGATCGAAGCGAAGTTGACCATGCTGCCGCCATGGCCAGCGGCAATCATGTGGCGCGCCGCATCGGCGCAGACGCGGAAGACATAGTTGAGGTTCAGCGCCATGACATCGCGCAGCACTTCGTCGCTGGTCTCTTCGATCGGCGACCATTGGCTGAAGCGGGTGCCGCCCGCGACATTGACGACAATATCGATCCGGCCCGCCTTCGCCAGCGCCGTGCCGACGAGTGCGGCGGCGACATCGGCGTCCATCAGGTTTGCGGCAATGGTCTCGCAAGTGACGCCAAGGCCTTCGGCTTCAGCCTTGGTTGCGGCAACCAGCTCCTCGCTTTGGTCAACCGCGACGAGACTTGCACCAGCCCCTGCCAGCATGCGGCTGACGGCGCTGCCCAGACCGCCTCCACCCGCGCCGCACACCAGCGCGATCTTGCCGCTCAAGTCCACTCCGATCACGGTCAGTAGACCTTCCCGGCCGTGTTTGATGTCGCAAGGGGAGAGGGGGCCCAACCGTAAGTCCGTTCCACCGCTCCGCCCATCAGCATGGCGCGATCACTGTCTGACAGGCGCGAAGTGACGCGGAAGAATTCTACACCCTGCTCATAGCTCAGTGATTTGACCGCCCGGGTCCAGTCAGTGCCCCACATGCAGCGCTCGGTGCCATAGGCATCGATGATCTGCAGCAGGGGGTCCCACAGGTCGTTAAAAGGGAATGCCTCGTTCGACATCGTGCCCGCACCGCTCAGCTTGATGCGGGCATTGGGCAATTCGGCGAGCCTCAGCACCTTGGGCAGGTCGCTCCAGACGTCGGTCTCGTCGCGCAGGTGGGTCTGCGGCAGGCCGACATGATCGATCACCACCACGGTATCGGGATTGCGGGCGATCAGCGCGTAAGCATCGTCGAGCGACTTCGTGGCGTAGAGGTTCACCGGCAGGCCATGCCGCGCGCCTTCGGCCAGCACCCGGTTGAGGCCGGGGTCGGCAGAATCCTTGGTTTCGGCAAAGGCCAGCATGATCCTGACGCCCACGGCGCCTGGCTGGACGGCCCAGTCGGCGATGGTTTCGGCCACGGCGGGATCGGTGGGATCGACCGGCTTTACCAGGGCGAACCGATCCCGGTGCCGCGCATAGACTTCCTCGGCATAGCTGCTGTCATAGCGATAGGTCGTGTAAGTCGAGACGATGATCGCGCCATCGATGCCCAGCGCATCCATCGCCGCGACCTGTTCGTCGCCGGTTACATGCTCCGGCCCGGTGATCTTGTGGACCCAGGGCCGCTCAGGCGTATCGGCTTCGTAAACATGAACCTGACTGTCGATCACTGCCATCCGAACGCTCCTTCACCTGTCAATCCCGGTGGTATCTCAACCCCGGTTCAGACCTTGTCACAGGTGATGATCGCATCGCGCAGTTCGTAACCCTGAGTCGACATCGACCAGGTCATGGTCGGATCGTTGACCATCTTGTAGCCGGGAACACGCAGCAGCCGGTCGAGGAACACGCGGGTTTCGTGCAAGGCGACCTGCGCACCGGGACAGCGGTGCGGCCCGTCGCCAAAGCTGGCCCAGGCGCCCGCGACTTTCATTTTGCGCGCGCGGTCGGGGTCGATTTCA
>JAHFPT010000009.1 GCA_023266625.1 Novosphingobium sp.
CCCGTTCATTGCTGCCGCTCATGATTGGCAAGCCAGGCGCGCATCTCTGCGATCTCCTGCCGCTGGGCTTTGATGACCTCACCGGCGAGGCGACGAACCTCTGGATCGCGGCCATATTTCAGCTCGACCTCGGCCATGGCGATCGCCCCTTCATGGTGGGGGATCATGGCGCGCATGAAGTCCACATCGGCGTCACCTGAAAGCGGGACGTCCATCGCCTGATGCATATTGCTGTTGGCCGCGCGATATTCGGCGGTCGATGCGACCTCTCCAGAGGAAGGCGCTGCGCGCTGATGATCGGCATGCTGCGCCGCCGCCGGCAAGGACAGTGCTAGAACGACCATGCTCAGCCCGATGAGCGTCACGCCCTTCATTCGAAATGATGTCATTTCAAACCTGCCTCTCGATTTGCGGTCGCCTCATTTCGGGCGTCCTTGAGAATTTCGAGACCGCCTTTGATAGCTATGGCAGCCGTTAAAAATCCGACGATCAGATCAGGCCAGTTTGACTTCAGCCAAATGACCAGCCCGCCGGCGATCAATATTCCACCGTTCGAGACGAAATCGTTGAAGCTGAAGGTCGTGGCTGCCCGCAAATTGACGTCGGGAGCGTCCAGTTTCTGAAGCAGTCTGAGGCAGACATAGTTGACCACCCCGGCTATTGCCGACATGACCATCATATCGCTGCCGATCGGATCGCTGCCGTAGATGTAGCGACGCACCACGTCGGCAAGGATGCCCCCGGCAAAGACCAGCAGCATGATGCCCGACACAGATGCTGCGCGGGTCTTCCACACCGGACCGCGCGTCAAAGCCGCAATGCTGAGCGCATAGACGGCGGCATCTGAGAGATTATCGACACCATTGGCGATCAACGCGCTTGAATCGCCGACCAAACCAGTGACGAAAAAGGCCGCCGATATCGCCGCATTCAGCAGCAGGACGATCCAGAGTGTCCGCCGTTCGATTGCCGAAGGTCCATTGGGAAGGTTGTCAGCCACCTGCATTCCCCTTCGTAGAGTTTCCGATCGCCTGTTCTGAGCGAACGCGAAGGCACCGCACAGGTTTGCGATCGGGACGGGTCATCGTCAGCGCGCCGCTGCCCGAAATGGAGACATTGAGGTTATGACCCACATAGGTCAGGCCGGTTGCCGGCGCCGACAGTCGCACCGGCTTTTCGGCGGGTA
Organism: Novosphingobium sp.; assembly: GCA_023266625.1. Lineage (GTDB taxonomy): Bacteria > Pseudomonadota > Alphaproteobacteria > Sphingomonadales > Sphingomonadaceae > Novosphingobium. The sequence goes on from JAHFPT010000009.1 coordinate 1,187, forward strand.
TCCGAGCCATATCCAGCGTCAGACCGTCGGCCAGGAAATCGGCATCGTATTTGGAGCCGTCGTCACAGGCGTAGATTTGCTCACCGATCAGCGCCGGCAGCGAAGTGCGATCATGCCTTCCGTCAGGATCATCACCGACAGACTGGTCAGAACATGCGGTGAGAACGGCTATGGCCGCTGCCCCGCCAACAAAGAGCAGGGGTAGCGGCAACAACCTTATAGTCCTCCACTTGCCCATCCGGCATCTCCACTGAGCAAATCTATCGCCATGGGCGCCCGAGGGGGGCGCGGCGCCCATGGCGCGGGCCATCTCGCACGTCCCGAAAGGCTCAAATTGGTGCGGTGGCCGATTCATTGCTGATTAGTCGAACAGGTTGCGCAGGAAGCCCTTGCGCCCGCCATGTCCGCCGCCGTGGCTGCTACCGTGGCCGCCGCCATGCTTGCCGCTCCGGCCATGCTTGTCGCCAAACATGCCCAGCGTGCTGCTCGGCTCCTGATAGGTCGGCTGCTCGGCCATGCTGCGTTCGATGATCTTGTCGAGTTCGCCGCGATCGAGCCAGACGCCCCGGCATTGTGGGCAATAGTCGATTTCGATCCCTTGCCGCTCGCTCATCACGAGAGCGACTTTGCAAACAGGGCAAGGAAGGCCTTGATGGGGTGCATTATCAACCATGATAATTCCTTTCATGTAGGACGCGCTGACGGCAGCGCGCCGATGCGATCGATGTTGCGGGACGAAGGTTCGGCTCAGTCATTGGCCGATCCCCGCGTCGGGGCCGTCGATACGAGTTTGAGTTGCGTCTTGCCGTGGGGCGGACGTAACGAGCGCTTCTTGAGGGCTTTCAGCAGGGCGACATCATGCTCCTGCATTTCTTCGCGTATGGTGGGACGCGAAAGCCAGCCCGCTATGTTGCCCAGCCCGCCACGAACCTCGAAGACATGCCGCACTTCTGAGCCGGTCTTGGCGGGGAGAATTTCGTAGCGCTCGCTGAACTTGAAAAAGCTGCTGATCTGGCCCCGCCAACCGAACCCATGCGGTTTGTCGATATTGTCGATCTCGACCCACAGTCTGACCCGGCGCCAATCGAACAACCGAAACGATAGCTGGGCGTGGGTTGCCTGAGCATTGAGCCGACCGAACCGATAGTGCGGATGCCAATGCTCAAATCCGGCAAGCTCCGAAATGAAGCTCCAGCTCCTCAACTGTGAAATCGGCGCCGTGAAAACGGTTTCCTCAATCATATTCCATTTCCTCACTGTCGTTGAGGACGGGGAGACCATGACGCACATGACCTCCCCCTCGCTCATCAGTGTTGAGGTTGCGGATGCTGTTCGCCGCCCTGCAGCTCTTCATGCTCCTCAAGATCCTCGTAGAGAGGGATCTCGCGCCGGCCGTAACGGGCATAGAGCGTCGGAAGCACAAACAAGGTGAGCAGCGTTGCCGAGATGAGACCGCCAATAACCACGGTCGCGAGAGGCTTTTGCACCTCAGCGCCAGCACCTGTCCCCAAGGCCATCGGCACGAAGCCAAGGCTGGCGACCAAAGCGGTCATCACGACGGGACGAAGGCGTTGGATCGCTCCGGTTCGGGCGGCCTCCGCCCTGTCCATCCCTCGTCGCATGAGTTCCTGAATGGAGGAAACCATGACGAGGCCGTTCAGCACCGCGATGCCGGACAATGCGATGAAGCCCACTGCGGCAGATATGGAGAAGTCCATGCCCCTCAAGAACAGGAGCAGGACACCACCAACCAGCGCCAGAGGAACACCCGTGAAGACGATAGCCGCGTCGCGAGCCGACCCGAGCGCTCCATAGAGGAGCATCAGAATAAGCACGAAACAGGCTGGGATCACGAGCTGCAGCCGCTCGCGCGCAGAGGCCAGATTTTCAAACTGGCCGCCCCATACGAGATAACTGCCTGCTGGCAGGCGCACGTCCTTGGCGATGGTAGCCCGCGCATCCTCCACAACGCTGGCGATATCGCGGCCGCGCACATTCGCCTGCACCACAACACGGCGCTTTCCATTTTCGCGGCTGATCTGGTTGGGACCATCCACGATCCGGATGTCGGCAACGCTCGCGAGGGGAACGAACTTGCCCCCCGGAAGAGGAACCTGGACCTGTTGAAGTGTCGAGAGGTCAGCGCGCTGGGCCTCTGACAGGCGGATCACTACCGGAAAGCGCCGATCGCCCTCGAAGATCATACCGGACTCGCGACCGCCCAAAGTCGCGGTCACGATGTCCTGTACGTCCTGCGCTGTCACACCGACACGGGACATGGCATCCCGGTTCACCCGGATGTCGAGCATGGGAAGACCCGTGGTTTGCTCGACCTTCACGTCCGCAGCGCCCTGGGTGCGCCGAAGAACGCTGGCGATCTTCTCTGCGGTGGCGTTCATGGCGTTGAAGTCGTCGCCGAACACCTTGATCGCCAGATCGCCGCGCACGCCGGCGATCAGTTCGTTGAAACGCATCTGGATGGGCTGCGTGATCTCATAGGCGTTGCCAGGGAACTTGTTCAGGTTCGCTTCGAACCGTGCGACCAGATCTGCCTTTGTAAGTTTCGGATCTGGCCACTGGTCGCGAGGCTTGAGAATGATGAACATGTCGGTGGCGTTTGGTGGCATGGGGTCCGACGAAAGTTCGGACGTGCCTGTTTTAGAGAAGACGAATTGCACCTCTTTCTGAGCCGTAAGCATCTTCTCGATGGGAACCTGCATGGCCTGGCTCTGCTGGACAGAGGTGGCCGGGATGCGCAGGGCCTGGATGAGAAGGTCGCCCTCATCGAGCTGAGGAAGGAATACCTGTCCCAGCGACATGAACGCCGCGATGGCCAGCACGAAGCCACCGACACCCGTGCCTATGGTCAAGGTTGGCCGGTTCATCGCTTTGTCGAGACCGGGTTCATAGCGGGCCTTTAGCCAGCTCATGATCCGACCATCCTTCTCATCCACACGATTGGACAGCCAGATAGCGATTGCTGCCGGCACGGCCGTCAGAGAAAGAACGAAGGCAAAAGCCAGCGCGATAATGACGGTAAGCGCCATCGGCACGAAGGTCTTGCCCTCGACACCCGTCAGGGTGAGCAAAGGGACATAAACAAGAATGATGATGGCCTGACCATAGACTGAAGGCCGGATCATCTCGCGCGCCGCCGATGCGACGACATTCAATCGTTCATGAAGGGTCAGCATGCGACCTTCATGTTCCTGGCGATGCGCCATGCGACTGAGCGCATTTTCCACGATGATGACGGCACCATCGACTATCAATCCGAAGTCGAGAGCGCCCAAACTCATGAGGTTGGCAGACACGCCGGCTTTGAGCATCCCAAACCCGGTCAGCAGCATCGTAACTGGGATGACCATCGCGGCGATCAGTGCGGCGCGGAAGTTTCCGAGCAATGCGAACAGCACTACGATGACGAGCAGGGCACCTTCGCTCAGATTCTTCGCGACCGTCTTGATCGTTGAGTTAACCAGTGCGGTTCGATTGAGGACCGGCTGCACAATGACGTCAGGCGGAAGCGATGCCTGAATTTCCTGCAGACGGTCTGCAACGGCCGTTGATACGGTGCGGCTATTCTCGCCGATACGCATGATAGCAGTGCCAACGACGACCTCCGTGCCATTCTCGGATGCCGAACCCATCCTTATTGCCTGCCCGGTTTTGACGGCGGCAACCTGGCCAAGGGTGATCGGCGTCCCGTCGCGCGTGGCGACGATTATCCGCGACAATTCGTTAGCGTTGCGGACAAGGGCGTCGGACCGAACGGCAAGCCCCTCCCCGTTGCGGTTGACGAATCCACCGCCGACACTGGTGTTGTTACGTTCTAGTGCGGTTCCCAAATCGGTGAGTGTAAGGCCCAGCGAGGCAAGGCGCTGGACATCGGGAACGACCTGAAATTGCTTCACATAGCCGCCGATGGAGTCGATGCCGGCGACGCCCTTGGTATTCTTCAGCAGCGGGCTGACGATCCAGTCCTGCGTAGTGCGCAGATATGTGGCCCGTTCAGTCTCGTCGGTGAGACGGTCGCCTTCCGGGGTGATATAACTTCCGTCAGGCTGCATGCCGGGTTCACCGGGCAGGTGCTTGTCGTCCTTGCGGTGCTGGAGCTTGACGGTCCACATATAGACCTCGCCCAGACCAGTGGAAATCGGCCCCATTTCAGGGACAGCGCCCTTGGGAAGATTTTCCGAGACCCCGGTTAGACGCTCGCCGACTTGTTGACGTGCAAAATAGATGTCCGTCGATTCATCGAAGACAGCCGTAACCTGCGCAAAACCGTTCCGGCTAAGCGAGCGCGTATTCTCAAGACCGGGGATGCCGGCAAGTGCTGTTTCGATAGGGAAAGCCACCTGCTTTTCGACCAGTTCGGGCGAAAGGGCGGGCGCCTTAATGTTGATTTGCACCTGGTTGTTAGTGATGTCCGGCACCGCGTCGATCGGGAGACGATACAGGGCTGCGGCGCCGATGACGGCGGCTATGGCGGTCAGAAGCAGGACGAGCCAGCGCTTGTGAACCGCCCAATTCACGATTGGGGCGATCATCGGCTCAGTCCTCCGCCGCTTCGCTCTTGCCGAGTTCGGCCTTGAGCGTGAAGCTGTTGACGGTCGCGATCTGCTCGGTGCCCTTCAGGCCCGAGCGCACGATTACACTGGCGCCGCTGCTGTCGCCCACGGTGACGGGGACGGCCTGGAAGCCTGTCTTGGTTCGGACGAACACGACCGACTTGCCTTCGTCCGTTTGCACCGCTGTCGTGGGCACGCTGATCGCGCCATCACCACCGCTGCCAGAAAGCTGGACAGAAGCCGTCACCGGCTCTCCTACGCGCCACTCCATGTTACGGTTATCAAGAATGGCGATGACCGGAACCAACCGTGTCTGTGCATCGAGTGCAGGAGATACGAAACTCACTTTGGCGGTCGCCTGACGACCAGCGGCCGTCACGGTAACGGTGTTGCCCGGCTTTACCCGGCCCGCATCGGCGGGCTGTAGATTGAGCGACAGCGAGACGCTGGAAAGGTTGGCAATGCGGTAGAGTTCGGCGTCTGCCGCGACGGTCTGGCCTAGAACGACGCTGCGCGAAATGACCTGACCGGAAACGGGCGCAGCAATGCCAAGACGGTTTAGGCCACCCCCACCCCCACCTGCGGCGGAGACCTGCTGCTGCGCCTGATTATAGGCGATCCGCGCTTCGATGGCAGCGGTTCGAGCGGCGATCAAATCCTGCTCCGGCGAAACGCGCTGCGCGAAAAGCCGCTGTTCGCGTGCTAGGTTGGAGTTGGCCAGCGCAAGACGGGCGCGAGACGCCTCGACTTCACCCTTGAGCTGTGCAGCCTCCCGGCTTTCGATGACGGCCAGCGTATCTCCACGCCCCACCGACTGACCAAGATTCCGGGTCAACGATACGACACGTCCACCGATGGCCGCCGATACAACCTGCGTGCCTTGCGGATCACCCTCGATCGTTGCAGGCAACTCAAGCGTCCCTGCCCCGCCAACCGTGGGTCGACCGATCTGGATACCTGCCGACGCGATCTGATCGGGCGAGAGTGTTATCTTACCCTCGACGGGGGAAGCATTTGCTTCCTGTTGGTTGGCGGGTGCCGCCTCATTGTTGGCCTCGCTACCGCCACCACAACCCGCGAGAAGGAAGGCCAGCGTCAGCGGCAGTAGAAGCACGGTGCTATTTGTCAGTTTCATAGGATCAATTCCCCTGTTCCGGCGCGGGAGCGGTGAGACGCTGCAACCGGGCCTTGGCGTTCTGGTACGAGGCGAGCGCGTCGATCGCGGCGACGCGGGTGTCGGCAAGGGTCCGTTCGGCGTCGAGCAAATCGAGCTGTCCGAACTTGCCTTCGCGATATCCGACACGAGCAATACGAGCAGCTTCCTGCGCCGCTACAAGTGCAGGACCGCTGGCATTGCGCGCTGTGGTTGCGGCATTGTCCGCCTCTGCTTGGGCATCGGTGATAGCCTGCTCCACATCGAGCGCAGTCATACGGCGCTGAGCTTCCGCGCGGCTGCGTTCTGCACTCGCCTGCGCCACCGCTGCCCGACCAGAATTGAAAAGCGGTATCGGGATCGACACGGAAAAGACCGCCGCGATATCCTTGCTGACCTCAAGACGCCGGAGCGCCGGACCGACTGTTACATCAGGGACGCGCTGAGATTTAGCGAGCTGGACGCCGGCGTCGGCGATGGCAAGATCCGCATCGGCCGCCGCCATGGCTAGCGTCCCAGCGCTTTCCACCATGTTCGGGCCGTAAGAGGCCGGTGGGAGCAAATCGAGCGCGGCAGTATCCAGCGGCCCGACAATGGGCCTGCCGATGCGACGCGCGAGATTGGCTCGCGCGGCATCCGCCAGCCTGGCCGCCCGCTCCGCACCCGCTTGGGCATTAAGCCGTGCGACATCTGCCCGTTGCTCTTCGATTGGCGAAGCGCGCCCCGCCTGAACTCTTACCTTGGCGGCATTAAGAGCATCCTGCGCAATGCGAAGCTGATCGCGTGCCGTCACGACACGGCGTTCCGCGGCAATCGCATCGATATAGAGTGCAGTCACCTGCACCCGAATATCGGCCTGGGTGATAGCCGCGATTAGGACTGCCCTGTTCGATTGGGCATCCGCTACCGCTATGCGTGCCGAACGCTTCCCGCCCAGCTCGATCGGGATATTGATCCCGACTGTCGTTTCGGCTTGACGAAAACCACCATAAGGCCCGGAACCGACGACGTTCTCAACCTGGCTCTGGACCGTAGGGTTAGGGCGAAGGCCCGCCACGGTTCGTCCAGCGCGAGCTGCATCGATCCCAGCTTGCGCCGCATCTGCTGCCGGGGCGCTTCCACCTGCGGCCGCAACTGCATCATCGAGAGTGAACACAGCCCCTACAGACTGCTGTGCCGTTAAATTATCCTGTGCTTGCGCCACGGCGACGCAAGACGTGGCAGCCAGAAAGGCCGCAATGATCCTGTGCATGTAAGAATTCCTGATTGATAGGCATCAATCTGCGCACCCGGAACACGGGCGACAGTCAGTTGAGCTTCAATCAGGCGATGGGAGGCCGTAAATCAGGCCCGACAGACCAACGACCAGGAGCTGCTTCTTCGACGGCAATCAACGATTCCGTGACGATAGCGAAAACAGTCGCCTCGGTGGCGCGGGCAGGCAGGAAGGAGGCTGCTCCGTGGCAGCCATGATGATGGGGAACGGCTTTGTCTGAATCGCCCTGCGATTGGTCGCCGTCCCCTTCGCTGTGAACCTGACCCGAACATTCGATGCTGGTCTGGGTCGCGGAGAGTGTCGGGTTTGGAACTTCATTGGCATGCACGGTCGCAACGGTCGTAAGCGACGCGACAAGCATACAAAGAAGGAGGAAGCTCCAGCGAAACATGGAGAGGCCTCTAGCCGATTTTCCGCGACCTGTCATCGCAAAGTCCACGCGGAGGCAAAAGAGGTGCTTTTGAGGGCTGCATTATCGCCCAGCGCAACAGCGGACGGTTCAGGCACCGTCGCCTCATCGACAGGGCGTGGAAACGCGAGCGCGGCGATTGCCGCGTGCGTTTCGCCAGTCTTTGAGCAGTGGGCTTTCGCCATGTCTGATCCGATTCGCGTCGATATGGCCTGTTATATGCACCCTGAAGTTACTATAGGGTCAACATGAAAATTGGCGATCTCGCGAAACTGACTGACACTCGTGTCGAAACCATCCGCTATTATGAGAAGGAAGGCTTGATACCAGCGCCTTCCCGCAACAGCGGGAATTACCGCATGTACGAGGACGCCCATCTCAAGAGACTGTCGTTCATAAGACGATCGCGTGATCTGGGATTTACGCTGGAGCAGGTCAGAAAACTGCTGAAACTGGCTGACAATCGCGATGCCTCCTGCATGGAAGTCGACACGATCGCGGCAGAACATATTGTCGAGATAGACCGGAAGATAAACGATCTGACGCTACTGCGGGATCAACTCGTACTCAGCGTCGATCGCTGCCAGGGTGATACCATCGCCGACTGTAAGATTATCGAGGCGCTGGCACCGGCCAGAATGAAATGATCGGCCCAGCCTCTGTTTTGTCGCACGGATCACATAGCTGCACATGCTGACCCGTCTCCCCAAATCCTGCGTAA
>JAHFPT010000192.1 GCA_023266625.1 Novosphingobium sp.
GCTGAACTCTTCGGGGCGCACCAGCGCTTTATGACGCCGACAGCGATCATCCCGATGAGCACACCTGGCGAAGCGGTTGCCGAACTGGAATACGCGATCGGGGTTCTCGGCCATAAGGCGGTCAATATGGGCGGCTCGCCCCGGCGTCAGATCCCCAAATTCAAGGACGAGCTTCCTTCGGCGTCGCGTTACATCACACGCCCGGAGCTTTACGGCATCGACAGCGATCACGACTACGACGCTGTCTGGGCCAAGTGCGAGGAGCTGAAGGTTGCGCCCTGCTTCCATGCCAAGGAACAGCGGCAGTCGATTTCGAGCTACGTCTACAACCATCTGGGCGCCTTCGCGCAGGGCAATGAAACGATTTGCAAGGGTCTGTTCATGGGAGGGGTCACGCGCCGCTTTCCCAAGGTCAATTTTGGCTTCCTCGAGGGCGGTGCGGCCTGGGCTTGCAGCCTGTTTGCCGATCTGATCTCGCATTGGGAGAAGCGCGGCGGCACCGCGATCAATCGGCTCGATCCGGCGGGGATCGACGTCGATGAGATATTGCTGCTGCTCGGCGAATACGGCGGTGAAACGCAGCGCCGCTCAACCCCGGCGATCGAGAGCCACCTGAGAGTGGAGCCGCCGCGTCCCGAATATCTCGACGAGTTTGCCGCCTGCGGCATTCGCGAGAAGCGCGATTTCTACGATCTTTTCGTACCGCGCTTCTTCTTCGGATGCGAGGCCGACGCGCCGCTGGACACTTGCGCATTCAATCCGAAGATCAATCCGTTCAAAGCCACGCTGCAAGCGATGCTGGGCTCGGATATCGGCCACTGGGACGTTCCCGACATCCGCGGGGTTGTCGAGGAAGCCTATGAGCATGTCGAGCACGGCCTCATGACCGAGGACGATTTCGAAAAGTTCACCTTCAGCAATATCGTCCGCTTGCATGGCGGTATGAACCCCTCGTTCTTTACCGGCACCAATGTGGAGGAAGCATCCTCTGCTGTTTTATGCGCGCCGGCGGAACAGCTTTTGGCTTGATGATCAAGGCTCCACGCGAAAATTGATTGTCCCAGAGCGGTGAAGATACGAATCTTCGTAACCGGGGCATCGCGATGAGGATGTTATCAAAGCGTCAGCTGAAGGCGCTTTTTCAGCTGACTGCTAATACTCCCCGCAGCACATCGCGCGAATGGAAAAGGCCGGGCAATTCCCCAAGCGGGTATGCCGCAATGGAGCATGAACCGAGCGTGTCTCCACCTGAACCCTCAAGCAATGATGTGTGATACATCAAAATCAGCTGTGGAGGGATATACCTTCATAAAACATATATACACATCCATCATGGATTGGTAAGATGCCAATTTGATGCACAATACATCAAAGGAAGCATCACATGATAACGTCGCAGCAAATGCGCGCTGCCCGCGCGCTGCTCGGTATCGACCAGCGCCAGCTCGCCGAGATAGCCGGGCTATCGCTACCCACGATCCAGCGGATGGAAGCCTCGGATGGTCAGGTGCGCGGTATTGTCGATACGCTAGTCAAGGTTATCCGTGCGCTCGAAGGCGGCGGCATCGAGCTGATTGGCGAGAATGCCAGCAGCGTTGGGAGCGGGCGCGGTGTTCGCATGAGGGAGACCACGGCAGGCACGTCAAGGGGTCGCATTGACTCCATACTCTTCGATCAGGCCCGCGATGTGTCCGCCGAAGAGCAAAAGGGCTAGCCCGGCATGCATGGGTTCCCTCCTGGCGATGGCCGCCAACCTGGCCGCGAGCGAACTGAATGGTAGCTTTGCCACCCATCGTTGCAAACTTGTGGTGCGTCGCAGCCTTGCTGGTCATTGGCGCTGCCGCAGTGGCGATCGGGAAGCGCAATTGGGCCCGGTGGTTGGTGTATGGCTGCAGCCTGACTGTGAGCGCAGTGAGCTGCACCATTGCTGTCGCTCACCTGATCGCAGCTCCTGCTGCCGGTTCGGAAATCGTCCTGCCACTTGGCCTTCCCTGGATCGGGGCCAACTTCCGCATCGATGTGCTCGCCGCGTTCTTCCTCGCTGTGATCGATCTGGGCGCGGTCGCCGCCAGCCTGTACGGTCTCGGCTATGGGCGTCACGAATCCGCACCCGAACGAGTCTTGCCCTTTTTCCCGGTATTCCTGGCCGGCATGAACATGGTCATCCTGGCGGCCGACGCCTTCACCTTTCTCTTCGCCTGGGAATTCATGTCTCTGGCATCATGGGCGCTCGTTATGACGCACCATCGCGACGAGGAGAATCGCAGGGCCGGCTATGTCTATATCGTCATGGCAAGCCTTGGAACGCTGGCACTCTTGCTCGCCTTCGGCCTCATGGCGGGTCCCGATGGCGGATATACATTCGCGGCCATGCGCGCCCATGGCACGCCTCCCGGGCTTGCGGGTCTGGTGCTCGCGTTTGCCTTGCTGGGCACCGGCTCCAAGGCGGGTCTCGTCCCGCTTCACGTTTGGCTGCCACTGGCGCATCCGGCGGCGCCAAGTCATGTCTCCGCACTGATGAGTGGTGTCATGACCAAGGTCGCCATCTACGGCTTCATCCGGATCACCTTCGACCTGCTCGGCCCCGTCTCGTGGTGGTGGTCGGTCCCGGTGTTGTTGGCCGGTGTTGTGACAGCGACGCTCGGCGTTCTTTCCGCGCTGATGCAGAATGACCTCAAACGTGCCCTGGCCTACAGCACGATCGAAAATATCGGACTGATCTTTGTCGCGCTCGGTCTGGCATTTGCGTTCCAGGGAAATGGCATGAAGGCAGCTGCCGCACTCGCGATGACTGCCGCGCTGTTCCATGTTCTCAATCATTCGCTGTTCAAGAGCCTGCTATTCTTCGGAGCTGGTGCCGTCTTGAATGCCACTGGCGAGCGGCGGATGGAGAAGCTCGGCGGCCTGCAAAACCGGATGCCGGCGACAGGCCTGCTATTCCTGATCGGTTCGGTAGCGATCTCGGCATTGCCGCCACTCAACGGCTTCGCTTCGGAATGGCTTATGCTGCAAGCCATATTGCTCAGTCCCGACCTACCCCAATGGGCGCTCAAACTTCTCATCCCGGCCGTTGGCGCTATGCTTGCGCTGGCTACGGCACTCGCCGCTGCCTGCTTTGTGCGCGCCTTTGGCATTTCCTTCCTGGGCAGGCCGCGAAGTGCGGCGGCATCCGATGCTCACGAAGTTGACCGGCTATCGATTGCCGCCATGGCAATGCTCGCGGTGTTGTGTCTGCTCGCGGGAGTTCTTCCTGCGTTCGTCATCGATGCGCTCGCACCGGTTGTTCAGGCGGTTACCGGCACGCGCATGCCTGTCCAGACCGTGGCCTGGCTTTCCATCGTCCCGATCGCGGAGAGTCGTAGTTCTTACAACGGCTTGCTGGTCTTCTTCTTCATAGTCAGCTCGGCGTCGATTGCCGCCTTTGCGATCCATCGGCTTGCATCGGACCGGCTGCGCCGGGCGCCGGCATGGGATTGCGGTTTCCCCGATGGCAGTCCGGTAACGCAGTATACGGCGGATAGCTTTGCTCAGCCGCTGCGCCGGGTTTTTGGCGGCTTCGCATTCCGCGCGCGGGAAGAGGTACACATGCCTCCGCCCGGAGATGGCAGTCCTGCCCGCTTGACCGTGACGATGCACGATCTCGTCTGGGAGTTCATTTATGAGCCAATCGCCCGCCTGGTAAACGCCCTGGCGGTACGGCTGAATCATCTGCAATTCCTCACCATCCGCCGCTACCTGAGCCTGGTGTTCGGTGTGCTGGTGTTCCTCTTGCTGGTCCTGGCGTCATGGGGCTGATCGATGGCATCTCCATCCAGCTTTCGCAGATGGCGCTGGTGTTGGCGCTGTCACCCCTGCTGACCGGACTGGTGCGCAAGTTGAAGGCCCGGCTGCTGCTTAGGCAAGGTCCGCCGTTGCTGCAGCCGTATCGCGATCTGATCCGGCTTGCCCGCAAGGAAGCGGTTGTCGCCGAAAGCGCATCCTGGCTGTTCCGGATTATTCCGTACATCGTCTTTGCAACGACCTGGGTAGCAGCAGCGCTGGTGCCGACTTTTGCGACCGGGTTGCTGTTCAGTTGGTCGGCCGATCTCATCGCCATCATCGCGCTGCTCGGGAGCGCGCGCTTCTTCCTGGCGCTTGCCGGGATGGACGTCGGCACCAGCTTTGGCGGTATCGGATCCAGCCGCGAAGCGATGATCGCGACACTCGCCGAGCCGGCGCTAATCATGATCGTTTTCACCCTGGCACTGATCGCGGGCTCGACCCAGCTTTCGAATGTGGCTGGATTCATGCTCTCCACTGGCGTGGGCCTGCGAGTCTCGCTCGGGATGGCGCTGATCGCACTCATCATCGTCGCGATCGCGGAGAACGGGCGTATCCCTGTCGATAATCCGGCCACCCATCTGGAACTCACCATGGTCCATGAGGCGATGGTACTCGAATATTCGGGGCGGCACCTTGCGCTGATCGAGTTCTCGTCATCGCTCAAGCTGCTGCTTTATACCGCGCTGATCGCCTGCGTTTTCGTTCCCTGGGGGCTCGCACCGGCTGGCGCGCCACTTCATGTGCATCTGATTGGTGTTGTCATCTTTGCTGCCAAGCTCGGCGTTGCCGGTTTGATGCTCGCGGTCTTTGAAACCATGATCGCGAAGATGCGGGTTTTTCGGGTAGCGGATTTCCTCGGCGCCGCATTCATGCTGGGCTTCCTTGGCACACTGCTGCGCTTCGTCTCGCGGAGTTTGTGACGTGGAAAGACTTGCTTTCGATGTCGCACATTTCTTTGCGGGGAGTCTGGTTCTCGTCAGTCTGATGCTGCTCTATCAGGACCGGCTGTCGGCACTGATCAATGTCTTCGCATTTCAGGCAGTGGTGCTGGCGCTTTCGGTGGCCTGGCAGGCCTATGTCCAGGGTGCACCGCATCTCTACCTGACGGCGGCCATCGCGCTTTCGGTCAAGGCGATCATTATTCCCGTCGCGCTTCACCGGATGATAAGGCGTCTTGGCATCCACCGCGAAGTCGAAACAGCTGTCAATATCGGCCCCACCATGCTGGCCGGCTTGGGGCTTGTCGCGCTGTCGATGGTCGTCATTTTGCGCGCCACCGCCGCAGCCGACATGCTCGCTCGCGAGGATCTCGCGTTCGCCCTTTCCGTCGTGCTGCTCGGCCTGTTGATGATGGTAACCAGGCGAAACGCCGTCAGTCAGGTTATCGGTTTCATGTCGCTCGAGAACGGGCTGATCCTTGCAGCGACCGGTGCGAAGGGCATGCCTTTTGTCGTTGAGATCAGCGTCGCCTTTTCCGTTCTCGTTGCCTTTATTGTTATTGGCATCTTCCTGTTCCGCATCCGTGAACGCTTCGATTCAGTCAATCTTCAGGCCCTGGACGATTTTCGGGGAGAAATCCGTTGATCGCTATTCCAACAAGCGGCGAAGGACTGATCCTGGCGATTCCATTGGTGACCGCCGCACTGCTGATCTTCATATCCAACTACCGGTTGTCCGCGCGGCTCAACGCGGCCTCCGCCTTTCTGACGCTCCTGGCGGCGCTGTCGCTGTTCGTGCGCAAGACGGCACCGGGCCCCTATCTGCTGGTCGACGACCTCAATATCGTCTTCATTGTCCTCAACACGTTCGTCGGGTTCACCGCCAGCGTGTTTAGCGCCAGCTATATCGCCCATGAACTGGAAACCGGCCGTCTGACGAAGGCCCAGTTGCGATTCTACCACGCCATGTATCAGACGCTGCTGTTCGCGATGAGTTTGTCGTTGCTGGCGAACAATATCGGGCTGATGTGGGTCGCCATCGAGCTTGCCACGCTCACGACCGTCGTGATGGTCGGGATCTATCGTACGCATGAGGCACTGGAAGCGGCGTGGAAATATTTCATCCTTGGCAGCGTCGGCATCGCGCTGGCACTGTTCGGCACGATTCTGGTCTATATGGCGGCGCGTCCCGTGGTCGGCGAAGGCCCGGATGGCATGGTCTGGACCGTCCTGATCGACCATGCATCGGCGCTCGATCCCGCGTTGCTCAATCTCGCCTTCGTCTTCTTGCTGCTCGGCTATGGCACCAAGGTGGGCCTTGCACCGCTGCACGCCTGGCTTCCCGACGCGCATGCCGAAGGCCCGACCCCAATCTCGGCGGTGCTCTCCGGCCTGCTGCTCAATGTCGCACTCCACGCGGTCCTGCGCTTCAAGCTGCTGCTCGCAGCCAATCCCGGTGCGATCGCGCCAGGTCCGCTGCTGGTGACAATGGGTCTGGTCTCGCTGATTTTCGCGGGCTTTATGCTATACCGGCGAAGAGACATCAAACGGATGTTCGCCTATTCGTCTATCGAACACATGGGCATCATCGCCTTTGCATTTGGCATGGGCGGTCCGCTGGCGAATTTCGCCGGCTTGCTTCACATGACGATGCACAGCCTTACCAAGTCGGCCATTTTTTTCACAGTCGGGCATATTGCGCAGGCCAAGGACACGCAGAAAATTGCGGAAATTCGCGGGCTGACCACAAGCCATCCGATGTTGGGCTGGAGTCTGGTGGTCGGCGTGGTCGCAATTGCGGGAATGCCCCCTTTCGGCGTTTTCATGAGCGAGTTCCTGGTCGTGAGTTCCACCTTTGCACGAGCGCCGCTTCTCGCCATCCCGCTGGTTATCGGCCTGCTGGTCGCTGTCGGCGCATTGATGCAAAAGGTCCATGGGCTGGCTTTTGGCGAGCCGACGGGTGTCAGCCATCCGGTCAAAGCGTCCTATCTGCCGATGATTGCCCATTTTGGACTGGTGCTGACGGCGGGGCTCTACTTGCCTCCTCCCTTGGTAGCCTGGTTCCAGCATGTTGCGGTCCTCCTCCATTGAACCGGGAGCCGATATGCCAGACATGATCGAGGCCCTGGGCGGCGCCGCGCCTGTGTGCAGCCACCTTCCGTGGCCGCGCAGGATAGTCGATGCGGAAACATGGTCCGAACTTGCCGGACACCTCGCGGAAGGCCGCTGGACGCTGGCCGGCCTGTGGGGAGATATCGGGGCCGTCCACATGGCCTTGCTCGACGCCCGCCAAGGCGAATTGGCCGTCGCAACCCTCGAATGCCCGGCCGGCCAATTTCCGTCGATCGCGCGCCATCATGCGCCCGCGCAGCGGCTCGAACGGACCGTCAGCGATCTGTTCGGTCTCAAAGCTGTCGATGCGCCGGACGACCGGAACTGGCTCGATCACGGGCGTTGGCTCGTCCGCCATCCGCTGGGCGCCTGTTCCACGGCGGCGGGCGATGGGGAGCCATATGCCTTCCTCGCCGCAGAGGGGGAAGGCCTGCACCAGATTGCGGTTGGCCCGGTTCATGCCGGTATCATCGAGCCGGGACACTTCCGGTTCACCGCCAACGGCGAGACCATCGTCCGTCTCGAGGAGCGCCTCGGCTATGTCCACAAGGGCATCGAGTCGCTGATGGCTGGAGCCCCGCTGGAACGCACGGCACGGCTTGCGGCAAGAACATCGGGCGACAGCACGGTGGCCTATTCGATCGCATACGCGCGCGCGGTCGAGGCGGCGCTTGGACTCGAAATCCCCGCGCGGGCGCACTGGTTGCGGGCGCTGATGGCCGAGCTGGAGCGGGTCGCGAACCATCTCGGCGATATCGGTGCCGTCTGCAACGATGCTGCCTTCGCCTTGATGCATGCGCACACCGGTGTGCTGCGCGAACGCGTGCTACGGCAGTCCAATGCCAGTTTCGGCCATCGGCTGATGATGGACAAAGTCATTCCGGGCGGCGTTGCGGGTGATCTGGATCGCCCCGGTATTGATGGCATCCGCTCGCTTGTTGCGACAATCCGCGAAACCTTCCCCCGATTGATCGCGCTATATGACAACACTGCCTCGCTACAGGACCGCACCGTCGGCACGGGGACGCTCACCCACGCGCTCGCCCTGCAATACGGTTGTGGCGGATATGCCGGACGCGCTTCCGGGCGGTCCTTCGACGTGCGCCGCGACTTTGCCTATCCGCCCTATGACACGCTGCAATTCGATGTGCCGCTGTTCCAGGAAGGCGACGTCAACGCGCGCCTGTGGGTCCGTATCCGCGAAGTGGAACAAAGTCTGGGGCTGATCGACCAGATCCTGGACGGCATTCCGTCCGGCGAAACTTCGGTTGCTGTTGCGCGGGCTGGAGAACCCCGCGAAGGCGTCGCCCTGGTCGAGGGCTTTCGCGGTGACATCCTGTGCTGGCTACGGCTCGATCCGGCTGGCGACGTCGAGCGCTGCCATTTGCGCGACCCCTCCTGGTTCCAGTGGCCATTGCTTGAGGCTACGATTGAAGGCAACATCGTCGCGGATTTCCCGCTCTGCAACAAATCCTTCAACTGCTCCTATTCCGGACACGATTTGTAGGTTTGAAGATGCGCAAACTCCTGTTCGAAAATCTGTTCAAATCTCCACTGACCGAAGTGCGGCCCGCTTCCGATCTGTCGATGCTTGCGGAACTTGCCTCCTCGTTGGGGCTCGTCGCACGGCAGAAGCTTGGTCGCAGCCTCTCAATTCGCGAAATTGATGCGGGCTCCTGCAACGGTTGCGAACTTGAAATTCACGCGCTGGGCAACGCCTTTTATGACATCGAGCGTTTCGGCCTTCGCTTCGTCGCCTCACCTCGCCATGCCGACGTCCTGCTTGTCACGGGTCCGGTGACGCGGAACATGCGTGAAGCACTGGAACGAACCTACAATGCGACCCCGGCCCCCAAATGGGTTGTTGCGGTGGGCGACTGCGCGTCTGACGGCGGCTGTTTCGCTGGCAGCTATGCCGTGGTTGGCGGGGTGTCGGAAGTCGTGCCCGTTGATCTTCACATCGGCGGTTGCCCGCCTTCCCCGGAGGTGCTTCTGAAGGGGTTGATTGCCTTGATCGAGCAGACAGCGAATGGCGGTCATTCAACGTGAGACAGCCATCGGCAATGCTCTGGCTCTAGTGGTGGATTTGAAATTCGCCACATTAGAGTGGCTTGCGATTTATCTGAATCGGAGCCTCGAAAATCCGCTCATCCTGAGCCTGTCGAAGGACCACCGTGCTCCGGCAACCTCACCGTAACAACCCGGTGGTTGGGCTATGCAGCCGCGAGTTTGAAGCGCGAGATGCTGCCGTGCAGATTGCCGGAAACATTATCGAGTTCCTCGATCGCCGAACTGGACTGACGCAGCGATTCCACGGTTTGCTGCGTTGCTTCGGAAAGCTGCACCAGCGCCTCGCTGATTTGTTCGGCACCGAGGGCCTGGGTTTGCATGC
>JAHFPT010000193.1 GCA_023266625.1 Novosphingobium sp.
CTTCGGCACCGGCACCACTGGCGCGGTGGCCAAGCGGCTGGGGAGATCATGGATCGGCTGCGAACGCGAGAGTGCCTACCGCGAGGTTGCACTGGAGCGGATCGAACTGGCGCTACCGCTTGATGAGAGCGCGATTGCGACGATGCAGAGTCCCAAGTCTGCCCCAAAGGTTGCCTTCGGCACGCTGGTCGAAACCGGCTGGATCGCGCCGGGGACTGTGGTGACCGACAAGAAACGGCGGGTAAAGGCGACGGTGCTGACCGATGGCTCGCTGGTGGCGGGCGCAGACAAAGGCTCGATCCACGGGCTTGGCGCGAAGCTACAGGGCGCGCCAGCCTGCAATGGCTGGAGCTTCTGGCACATCGAGCATGAGGGCGAGTTCAAGCCGGTCGATGCGCTGCGGCAGCTCTATCTGCTGGCGACGGAGGACTGAGTTTTTTGGTTTCACACGAAGACACGAAGATGGCGTGCTTGCGGCGAAGCCGCATTCCCAAACAACGAATTGAGCATACTGGTACGTTGAAGCGATAAAATGCGCCAACGGCGCAAAGCGACATCTTCGTGTCTTCGTGTGAAAATTCTTTTATTCCGCTGATAAAAGCACGGCGCTAGCCTTGGCTAGTTGCACTTCATAAGGCCCCCATGACCCAATCCCTCTACATCCGCCCCATTGCCCTCGCCGAAAGCCCGCAGAGCGAAGAGGGCGAGGCGGTGCGCCTGGCTGGGGGCATGGTCTATGCCAGCCGTTTCGCGCTGATTATCCGGGATGGCGCAGCAATCGTCTCCCGCCAGCGCCTCGCCGCACCCGAAATCGAAGGCGCGCTCGCCCTTCTGCCCGATGCGCTGGCGACGGAAGGCCAGGCGCAATGGGCGGACCTGCGCGCCACGCATGCTCCGCTTGATCTTTCGTTGAAGGGGGGCGGAGCGCGCACCATTCGCCTCGATCAGCCGCAAGTCATGGGTATCCTCAATGTCACGCCCGACAGCTTTTCCGACGGCGGCAAGTTCCTCGACGATCCCGAGGTCGCCCATGCCCATGCTGCGGCGATGCTGGAAGCGGGGGCGGCGCTGATCGATGTTGGCGGAGAATCCACGCGCCCCGGCGCGGCGGCGGTGTGGGAGGGCGATGAATTGAAACGCGTCATCCCGGCAATCGAGCGGCTGGCCGCCTCGGGCGCGGCGATCAGCACGGACACACGGCGTGCTGCGGTGATGGAAGCGGCGCTCAGCGCGGGCGCGCATATCATCAACGACGTCTCGGCGCTGCGCCACGATCCGCGAAGCCTGGAACTGGCCGCGCGCAGCGGTGTGCCAGTGGTGCTGATGCATGCTCCGGGGGAGGGCGAAGACCTCCACGCCGACGGCAGCTATGGCGATGTCGTGCTCGATGTCTTCGACTGGCTGAAAGCCCGGCGCGACGCGGCAATTGGAGCAGGCATCGTGCGCGAGAAGATCATTCTCGATCCCGGCATCGGCTTCGGCAAATCGGTGGCGGAAAACCTTGCCCTGATCAATGCCCTGCCGCTGTTTCATGCGCTGGGCCAGCCGTTGCTGGTGGGCGTCAGCCGCAAGCGGCTTATCGGTGCTTTGTCCAACGAATCCCCGGCGCATCAGCGGCTGGGTGGCAGCATAGCGCTGGCAGTCAAGGCGCTGGATGCGGGCGTGCAAATGCTGCGGGTGCACGATGTCGCGGAGACGGTGCAGGCGGTGCGGGTGTGGCGGGGGCTGCGCGATGCAGCTCTTACCGATTTTGGGCAATTGGTGGCGGGTTAGCGGGCCATCGCAACATCAGGGGCAGTAATTGCCTCTTCGCCGGCCAGCTCGACTGCGACCGGAAGCGCGACGAGTCCGCTGGCGCCGGTGACGAGTATGCGTTTGCCTGAAAGCCCAGCCATGCTCCGATCCTCTCGTTGGTGTTTCTGTCCGCCGGGTTTGCCCGAATGCCATTGCCGCGACAAGCCGGACCGGCTGACCGTGCCGGGACCGGAGACACTCTGACATGCCGGCCCGAAACCCGTTCCAAAACGATAGATCGGGAAAAATCCTCGCATCGCCCCGCAAACGACACCGTTTACCGATGCTTAACACATTCGGGCTTTTCCTCGCGCCCCTCACCGGGATAGCGGCATTGCTGTCCGGGCCAGGGATGGTCCCCGCTGCCGTTTTGTTATGGCCTGCGGGTGGCATAAAGGAGAATATCATGACTTTTCGATCCAAGCACTTCGCAGCGACGGCAGGGCTTGCCGCCGGACTTGCCATTGCCGCTATCGCCTCGGCCAATACCGCCTTGGCCCAACCGGTGAGCACTCCTTCCGTGGCGCAGCCCACGGCTGTTGCTCCGGTAACCGCCCCGGCGACACCCGCCTATCCCGATGCTGCCGGAACTGTTCAGCCGCAGCCCTATACCGCTGGTCCGCCGCCGATGATGGGCGCGGTTGCCGGAACCACTGCCGCTGACCGTGACGGCGACGGCATCGTCGACGGCTATTACACGTCGGACGGCTTCTATCATCCCTATGTTGCGCCGACTCCGGCACCTGCGCCGCGCTATCTGTCGCGCCGCGGAGAGCGGGGCTGATCGTGCAGCGGCAGGAGACGCGTTTCTTTCGCATTTCCTGCCAGCTGATCGCAGCTTTGTTTGCAGGGGCATTACCGGCGTCGCTCGCAAGGGCGGCGCCGGCTCCTGTTGTGCGGCCCGCGCCAGTGCCCGCTGCCGCTCCGGCTGCGATTCCCGCGCCGCCGCCACTCGCTGCCAATGCAGCTCTCCTGCAAGCCATCGCCGCCCAGATCCGCTCGCAGGCGGGTGGCAAGCTCAAACCGGTCTACGCCGCTCGCAATTTCGCGCCGCTATGGGCTGCATCGGGCAATATCGGACCCGAGGCGGGAGTCCTCATCGCATTTCTGAATACGGCTGAACTCGATGGCCTCGGGCCGTCGAGCTACAAGGTCCGCGATCTGCAGCGGGCGATTGACGAGGCCAGTACCGGCAATCCCCGAAAAATTGCTCGCGCCGAAGTCCAGCTGTCGCGTGCCCTGTCACGCTACGCCGTCGATCTGCGCCGTCCGCCCAAGCGCGACACCTCTGGCATGGTCTATGCCGACCCGGCTCTGCGGCCGCAGCAACCCCGGGAAGAGGCGGCGCTGCGCGGCGGCAGCCTTGCCACATCCTTCCCCGCCTATATCTCCAACATGGCCTGGATGAACCCGCATTATCTGCGGATGCGCACGCTGATGTGGCAGGCGCGGGCACAGGGCAAACCCGACGACTTCATCGCCCGCATCCGTCTCAATCTCGAACGCGCGCGGTTTCTGCCAGGCCCGTGGACCCATCATGTGCTGGTCGATGCCGCGACGGGCCGGCTGTGGTATTATCAGGCGGGTCGGCAGAAAGGGACGATGCGGGTCGTGGTCGGCAAGCCGGCATCGCCGACGCCAATGCTGGCGGGCATGCTCACCTATGCGATCATCAATCCCTACTGGAACGTGCCCACCGACCTCGCCCAGACCAACACCGCGCCCAAAGTGCTCTCGGGCCGCACACTCAAATCGATGAACATGGAGGTGCTGTCCGACTGGACCGAGACTGCCCATGTACTCGACCCGGCGACGATCGACTGGAACGCGGTGGCGGCAGGCACGCAGGAAGTCCGTGTCCGCCAGCTGCCTGGGCCGTTCAACTCTATGGGGAAAATAAAATACCTGTTTACCAATGAGATAGGAATATATCTTCATGATACGCCTGAACGCGAACTGCTGACCAAGGAAGATCGCCACTTCAGCAACGGCTGCATCAGGCTGGAGGATGCGGCGGGGCTAGGTCAGTGGCTGCTGGGCAAGCCGTTGCGGGCGATCGACACGAACCAGCCCGAGCAAGTGGCCCAGCTGCCGCAGCCAGTGCCGGTTTACATCACTTATTTCACCGCCAGCGAAGGCGCAGATGGCGGCGTGGCGCTGGTCGATGACGTCTACGGACGGGATGCTCCGGCTACGACCACAACGCGATAAGGCCACAACGCGATAAGGGAAGTGTTGGCGGAAGCGGATGGGAATCGAACCCACCGTCCGCTGTTCGCGGACCACCGGTTTTGAAGACCGGGGAAGCCACCAGGCTCCAATCGCTTCCGTGGCTCAGGCAGTAATTGCGGTTGACTCGATGCGATAGCGGAAATTTGCAGCGTCGAGGCAGTTGGCGAGGGTCGTCTCGCCCATCGCGCAAGGGTACATCATGAAGTGGAAGTTGGGATCGCGCGGGGCCTCGGGAAGCGCGATGCCGGTCGCAGAGTTGTAGCCGCCCCAATTGGCTTCCCAGCCGCCGAACAGCTCGTTGGCAAGCGCGATGACCGGCGGGCTGTCGACCGGCAGTTTCTCCTCCAGCACGACCTTGCGGACATCGGCGGGATCGACCGGGAACCAGCCCTCACCGTCGAGCCAGACTTCCGCCCGGCAATGCTGCGCACCGGTGACATTGCCTTCACGTCCAAGCGATTTGTAGCGCTGCGAGGCTGCCAAACGAAGACCATAGATATCGCGGGCGGGCAGGCCCACAGCGCGGCACAGCCCGACCATCAGGCTGTTTATGTCCGCGCATTTTCCGCCCATCGGGGCCCCATTTTGCAGATTGGCGCTGAGCATCGCCGCTATATCGCCAGTGCCGCAGCCCTTCGTTGCCGGATCGCGCCAGGTGTTGGCGATCACCCAGTCATAGATGGCGCGCAGTTTCGCCTTTGGCTCGGCGATGCCGCTGGTGATGCGCCGGGCAGTGTCGCGGACGATGCCGCCGGTTGGCAGGCCGGGGCTGGACCGGGTCCAGAACGCGCGCTGCGAAGCGGAAATCCGCCGCTCGCTCTGCCCGCGCTGCCGGATGGCGACGCGTTCGACCAGGGTCAGTTTGCGCGGTGCCTGGGCGTCGTTCCAGCGGGCATAGAGTAGCTGGGCACCGGTCTGGGGGTCGCGATGGATGCGTATGCGGGCGTCGCTCTCCCAGCGCAGGCCAATGCGCTGCTGATCGGCTCTGGCCGGCAGGAACAGCGGCAGATAAAGCCGGTTTGCCGCGCCTGCCTCGGCGAGATCGACGGTAGTGGTTACGTCGAATTGGCGCATCGCAGTTGCCGGGCCGGGAGACGCCGCAGCGCGTGCAGTTGCGGACGGCAGCAGACTTGCAGCAGCGACTCCGGCTCCTGCCTGGATAAATCCGCGTCGGCGCATGTTCATGGTTCTGTCTCCCTTGTTGCTTGCTGCCACCTTTGCGGAGAGCGCGATGGGTTTCAAGCGCCTAGAATGACGAGTGAAACCTGGACTCGTTCTACCCCAATCCCGTCTGTCCTGAGCTTGTCGAAGGATCGTTTTTCTTCAAGAGTTTGCGCGCGATGGTCGAAGGAAAAAGCAGTGCTTCGACAAGCTCAGCATAGACGGATTTTCGGTCAGACAATCGAGAGCATTCTTTAATCTAGCGTCGCCCCGGTTGCATTGAGAAACATCGCCCAGAACGCCCAGAAACCGATCAGCGCAGTGCATTCCACCGCGCCTCTCTCGCCCCAGCGTGCCTTCACCCGGGCGAAGAGTTCATCCGGCACCGCACCTGTAACAACAGCTCTGGTATATTCGATCGTCAGCCGCTGCTCCTCGTCGAACAGGCTGCTGGTCTGCCAATCGGGCAGGGCGGTCTGCTGTTCGTGGCTGATCCCGGCACCCGCCGCGATTCCCGCGCGGCAGCGGAAGCTATAGTCGGATTTGTAGTAGAGATTGAGGGCCTGAATCGCCAGTTCGCGCAGATCCTTGCGCTGGCACCAGCCGAGTTCCCCGGCGATCAGCCCGCTCAATTTGGCAAGATTGAGTGCCAGTTTGGGAGCATGCGCGGCGATGGCGACACCGGCGTGGAATTTATCGATTTCGGGGTCGGGCTTGCCGGGGAAGAGATGCGCGAACAGCGCGGCGAGGTCCTCTCTGGCCACAGCATCGGGATTTCCCGGATAGTCGGCTGGCCGGTTGATCGTGGTGACGCGCGCCATTTCAAAATTCCTCTTAATCCTAAGAATTAAATTCCAACCGTTCGTCCCGAGCGAAGTCGAGGGACCCTGTTCGAGCGAAGCCGAGAACCTTCCACATAGCAGGCCTCGGCTTCGCTCGGCCGATATCCCTCGACTTCGCTCGGGACGAACGGGAAGGGGGTTAAGGGTCGAGCGCAATCATTCCGCCGCTATCGCCAGGGAAGTCCCCCGGTCCGGGCACACTCGCAGCAGCCGCCCCGGTGTCGCCCCGGTGGGCGTGTCGCGGCGGTGGGTCACCACGCCATTGACCATGATCGTGTCATAGCCCCCCGCGCGGCCCTTCCGCCGCCAGTCGCCACCGGGCATGTCATGGACGATCTCGTAGCGCTGCATGTCGAAATAGAGCTCCTCGGGGTCGTAGATCAGCACATCGGCCCAGAAGCCGGGCAGTAATGCGCCGCGATCCTTGATCTGGAGCGCGCGGGCGATCTTGAGGGCGAGGTGGAAGTGGATTTCCTCCAGCGTCATCAGACCTTCTTCGCGCACCAGCCAGATCAGCAGGTCGGTCGGTACATGGCCCAGCCCGAAGCTCTTGGTATGTGCGCCGCCATCGGAGCCGCCAATGACGGTCGCATAATGCCCGAACAGCCGCGCTGCCTGGCGCGGATCGAGCGAGCCGATGAACGGCGAGCGCAATTGCAGCGCGAGGCCCGAGCGGGCGGCGAGATCGAGCATCGTTGCGACCACGCCCTGGCCTTGCTCGCCCGCAATCTCGGCCAAAGTGCGGTCCATGTAGCGCGCCAGCGCCGGATCGTCGCCGACGGCGATGACAATCTGGCCTTCGAGACCGTTGGCACCATTGGTCTGGCCCTTGGCGGCGTATTCTGCGGCGAAGTCGCGGGTGTAGGCAGGGTCGGAGACCAGAGCCAGGACTTGCCCATCGTCCTGGCAGGCGGCGATCTTGCGCACCGAGGAAAGCATGCCGCAGGCGACATCGAGCTGGCGCATCCCCGCCTCGATCCAGCCGCGATTGGCGAGAATATTGCCGACCACGTCATAGCCTTTGGCGCGCATTTCCTCGAGCCAGGCGAGGTCTTCCTCGACCTTTTCGGGCATGATGTCGGAGGTCATGAAGGCATTGTGGATTACCGTGACGCCACTGCCCTTTGCCATTTCCAGCACCCGTTCGGTAAGGGTGCGATCGCCATAGATGACGAGGTGCGACAGCAGCTGGATCACCCCTTCGCCGCGCAGGGTCAGCGCCCGGCAAATATCGACGACGACATCGTGATCGAGCACATCGGTCGGCATCGGCGTGCCGTCGCAATCGAGGTGCGAATTGCCTTCCGCGCCCATGCAGGACATTGAAATACCCAGCGCCCCGGCGTCCATGCCCTCATTGATCAGCCGGTGCATTTCGGCCACTTCCGCGCCCGTCGGTCGCCGTGTCTTGGCGGCATCGACGCCCATGACATAGATCAGCAGCATGTTGAGAGGCAGATAGGTGAGGATGTTCACGCCCTTGGGCAGTCCCTCGACGCGGGCGAGATAATCCGGAAAGCTCTCCCAGTCCCAGGGCAGGGCGGCGCGCTGGTGGGCGACCGGGATCTGTTCGGTGGTCTCCAGCATCATCATCGCCCGCTCGCGGTCACGGCTGCGCACCGGGGCGATGCCGAAGCCGCAATTGGCGTTGAGCACGGTGGTGACGCCGTTTTCCCCGGCATTGGAGCAATAGGGGTCCCAGAACAGCGCGACATCGTAGTGCGAGTGCTGGTTGACGTGGCCAGGCGCGACGATCTTGCCCTGCGCGTCGATCACTTGCGCGGCGCTGTCCTGCGACAACTCGCCGATTGCAGCGATGCGGCCGCCGGTAATGCCGATGTCGCCATAGAATGCCGGGCTGCCGGTGCCGTCGACGATGCGTCCGCCGCTGATGATGGTATCGAATCTGGCCATTTCGGTCCGTTCCTCTTCCCGTCGATTGACGTTCAGGCTAACAGATTAGCGGCAAGGCGGTAATGGCCGCAAGCGGAGAGGTGAAGCCGATGCTGGACGTTATGGAGGCACCCTATAAGCGCGACCCGTTGTCGCCCACCGAGATCGGTGATTTGCCGGGGTTCTACAAGGAACTGCGCGCGCATAATCCGGTCTATTACTACGAAGATTACGACACCTTTTTCTTCTCGCGCTTCGAGGATGTCTGGGAGCTGCTGCGCACTGGCGACAACGCTTTTTCTGCCGTCGAAACCAATCTGCCGACCCCCGCTTATCTGCGCAGCCACCGCAACACCGGAAGTCCGCCGCCCTTCGCCTCGTCCAATCCGATGGCCGCGATGCCTGCGCTGGCCTCGCCCTGGTACGAGGAGATGCGCAACGCCCATATGGCGCCATTCAAGCCCAAGGCAGTGGCGGCGCTGGCTGAGTTCATTCGCGAGGCGACCAACCGGCGGCTCGATACGCTGCTGCCGCTGGGCAAGTTCGATATGGTGATGGACTTTGCCGGCGTCATCGCCGCAAGTTCGATCTGCTGCCTGTTCGGCTTGCCGCCCGAGCGCGCGCAGAGCCTGTTCGAGGATGTCAACGAGGCGACCCGGCCTGCCGCAAATGGCACAGTCGATTTCGCCCATTTCTTCGTCAAGGTGAATGCCTATATCGTCCCCTGCATCACGGCGCGGCGGGCGGCAGGGGCGGATGGCAGCAACGCGCTGATCGACGGGCTGGTCAATTACCGCACCGGCGAGGGCAGAGCACTGTCCGACAAAGAGATCGCCGACCAGCTGGTCTGTGCCATGGTCGGCGGGCTGGAATCGGCCTCGAAGGTGACTGCGGGCGGGATCATGGAATTGTGGCGCAATCCGCAGCAGCTGAGTGAAGTCCGTGCCGGCCTGGCGGACAATGTGGCACTCGCCGTCAACGAAATGGTCCGACATTGCGCGCCCGCACAATATAGCTTCCGCACCGCTCACAAGGACGTAACCATCGCCGGGTCGCACATCCAGGCGGGTCAGCGGGTCTGCGCGATGCTCTATTCCGCCGCGCATGACGAGCGCGAATTTGCCGACCCGGAAGCCTTCATCTGGAACCGCCCGGCCCAGCGGGTGATTTCCTTCGGGCTCGGCCAGCATCATTGCATCGGCAAGCATCTGGCGCTGCTGGAGGTGCGGATCATGGTCGAGGAATTCCTGCGGCGGGTGCCGGAGTTTCATTTCGTCATGGATGAGGCGGCGCGCAATCCGAGCTATTTCCAGC
>JAHFPT010000039.1 GCA_023266625.1 Novosphingobium sp.
GGGGCTGCATCTCTATTGCGAGACTCATTGGGACAGCCAGGGCAACTGGCCGTTTCGCGGCAAGCAGTGCGGTTGACCACGGCGAATCTGCACCCTATGTGCGCCGCCTGCACCCGCGCCCTTGTGGTGATATTTGGTGCGGCGGGATTTGGTGCGGCGGAGTAGCTCAGCTGGTTAGAGCAGCGGAATCATAATCCGCGTGTCGGGGGTTCAAGTCCCTCCTCCGCTACCATCACCCAATTTCACCGGATTTCACCCCATCCCAGGAAGTGCCAGTAAATGGCAGTTTTCTGTGGGTTACAGGGATGGTGTCCCAGGACGTGGTGTAGCTTGGGGGTGAGGTGGGGCCAACCCTCGCTGATGCCTATCGCCGGATTCACCGAATGGCGTTCGATGAAGCCTATGAAGCAGGCTGGCTCAACCGCCGCGTCGAGATCGTCGTGCACGACGAGAACGGTTTGCCGTTCGGCAGGCTGCGCAACGCCGTGGAAGGCTTTGACTGGCTTGTCGAGCAGGGCTGCATTGCCGTCGCCGGGGCCTATAGTGGAGTCAACGCCATCGCCTTGCCCAGTCCGCAGCTGCTGCCGGTGACCAGCGTGCCTTGCCCTCAAGTTGCAGGCCCATTGCTTGTCTTTTCAAGACTGTCGCGGGCATCGTCATCGCATCGCGCGGTAGGCAGACTTTTCCCAGCGGAACGCGTGAAGGACAATGCGTATATTTTACCGTCGGCAATATTCATAATATGAAACACTGGCCAGTAGATTGTCTTGAGCCTTGGCAGGACCGGCGACGGTTCGCACGACCCGCTTGGCCCGAAGCGAACTTTGGCTATAGCAATTGGTCGGGCACATGTGCCGTCCGGCGAAAATTGACTCAGGGGGACTGTGGTGATGGCCGGAAGAGAAACGGTACGAAGCAAGGCCGTCGGCACGCGCCGGACCGGGCCCGAGGCGTCCGGGACCAGGCCGCCTCCCAAGGTCCTGCGCGACGAGCGGCTCGACGCCGACATAAATGAGATCCTCGAGATCATCTCGGATGCCCAGCGCGCTGTTGACCGGCAACTGAAGTCCTTGTCGCGCAAGGTGAAACTTCCGCCGCGCGGCATATTTACCCTCACCCTGATCCATGCAGGGCTCGATCGGCCGAGCCTGCTGGTGGACTACTTCGATGCATTGCCAAGCACCATGACGCTCGAAGTCGACAGGCTCGTCGAGGCCGGCCTCGTCACCCGCAAATCAGACTCGCAGGATCGGCGCATCATCCGACTCGCGCTCACCAGGAAGGGAAACAAGTTCCGGGAGGACGTGATGGATACGGTCAACACCATGTTCCTCCCCAAGATCAGCGCGATTCCCAAGGCTGAGTTCAGCGACTGCCTCAAGACCCTCAGGAAGTTCGTTTACTGAGAGGTCCACTCGTCAGGCGTCCCATTCGAGCCAGACCTGGTTGGGTCGCATGGTGTGGCCACCGTGATAGGTCAGTGTCTTGCCCGGGGTCAGCCGGAAGAGCGGCAACCGCCCCAGCAGTTCCTCATAGAACACCTGGAGTTCGATGCGGGCGAGATGTGCGCCGACGCAGCGATGCGGGCCAGCGCCGAACACGATGTGGGCATTGGTTTCGCGCGCAAGATCATACTTTTCCGGTCCGGGAAACTTGCGGGGATCGAGATTTGCGCCGGGCAGGAAGACGACCATCTGGTCGCCTTCCTTCATGAAAGCGCCATCCAGAGTGGTGTCCGCCGTCGCCCGGCGGCGGGGGAGCGCAAAGCTGTAGCGCCGCAGCATTTCCTCCACCGCGCCGGGGATGAGCGAGGGGTCCGCGCGCAAGCGGCGTTGCAAATCGACGTCGCGCGCGAGATGGAGTCCGGCAAAGCCGATCCCGTTCATCACCGTGTCCAGCCCGCCAAGGAAAAGGATGGCGCACAGGTCCTCGATATCATCGACGGTTGCCGGACGACCATCGAACTCCATCTTCCACAATGCACTAAGGAGGTCATCGCGGGGATTGACGCGGCGATCCTCGACCGTCGCCTTCATCAGGTCGGCCACTTCGACCTGAAAGTCGGCAAGCCTGTGCTGCTCGTTTTCCAAGGCGTCGAACTGGGCCTGCGCCAAGGGCAGGTAAACCGACTTCTGGTCAACTGGCAGGCCGAGCAGTTCGAGAAATACGGTGATCGGCAACGGCTCGGCGATCGCCGCCATGAGCTCGCAGTGGCCGTGGGGCCGCACGGCTTCGATCAGCTCCGCAGCCAAGGCCCTGATCTTGCCCTGCATCGCCATCATCTTCCTTGGCGCGAACCAGGCCTGCAGCGGTTCGCGGTACACGCCGTGCTCGGGCGGATCGAGCGAGATCGGCACCGGGCGCGGTACACGGCGCGGTCGCTGCGCCAGGTACTCATCGACCATCTGCTGCATCTCCTCGGGAAATGCCTTGCTCGTAAACAGCTCCGGATCGCGCGAGGCTGTGAAGTTCGCCTCATAGCTCAGCAGCATCCAGACCCCGCCGTTGTAGGGGGTCCAGAACACCGGCGGTGCTTCCTTGTGGAGCCTCAGGATCATCTTGTGCGGATCGGCGAGATATTCGGGATCGTTGAACATGTCGAAGGCATAGACCAGCGATTCCGGAATGTGATCCGGGCGGTCCGCCATCGGTTGCGCCTGTGCCTGCGATGCCATCGATGCCTCCGGTTTGCTTTTCCCGACCGCTGTTTGAGTCGGCAGCGGATCCTATCAATGTATTTGCATTTATGAAATATCCATACGGGTCCGAGCGAAAGTATTTCATCCAACGAACAAACGTGCCATGCTCGCCGCTGTGGAGAGGAGAAGATCGATGGCCATTCGCATTGCGCATTGGGGAACCGGCGGCACCGGGCGGCAGGGCTTCGCGGCATCATCGGTCATCCGGGGCTGGAACTTGTCGGCCTCATGGTCCAGCGGCCGGAAAACGCAGGACGCGACGCCGGAGAAATCGTCGGCCTGAAGGAAACCGGCATCAAGGCAACCAACTCGGTCGACGAAGTGCTTGCGCAGAAGCCAGACTGCCTCGCCTATTTCGGCGACGGCGTAGGTCAGGCGGAACAAAGCATCGAGAACGTCGTCCGCTTTCTCGAAGCCGGGATCGACGTGGTCACGACCTCGTTCGCCAGTCTGGTCCATCCCATGTTCGCGCCCGACGAGCAGCGCGTGCCGATCGAAGCCGCCTGCAGCAAGGGCGGGACCAGTTTCTTCGCTACGGGAATCGAGCCCGGCCTTGCCAGCGATCACCTGCCTATGGCGCTGCTGACCGGGATCGAGCGGGTCGATTCGCTGCGCGTCTCGGAGATTTCGACCTATGCGTTCTATCCGGTCGAGCATGTCCAGCGTGTCGTCTTCGGCTTTGGCGAACCGCTGAGCTACGTTCCGCCGCTCACGCAAGGCAACCGCATTACCCAGACCTGGGGCCCTGTGGTGCATGGCCTTGCCCACGCGGTCGGCGTCAAGCTCGATGGCCTGCGCGAATGGTTCGAATATGCGACCACCAGCGTCGATCTCGAAACTGCCTTTGGAACGGTCAGGCCCGTGCCATCTTAACCGCCTGCGCCGCGTTTTCGAGGTATGGCCAGGCAATCGCCGGAGGCAGCCCGCCGCACAATGGGTGTAGTGGCAGCAGCTGGCCGCTGCCGATTAAGCTGGCCGCCTCGGCCACGCTGTAAATTCGGTAGGGGCCTGGGGAAGCCCTCAGCTCCTCCACAGTCTTGGCGCGGGTGATGCTGGCGACGCCGCTTTGGCCATGGCGATAGCCGGCGGCGGCAATGGCATCGTGGAGGATGAACGGGCCCAGTTCGTCCCAGGCCCGGTCGATATCATCGGAAACGAACACGCCTGTGGGCGTATCCGCGTCGGTGAAGCGGGATACGCCTGGTTTGTGCCCGCTTGCCCGGCATTCGGCTTCATAGGCTTCGGCGAGACCCGGTGGATTGCCCTGCGCCACGAAACCCAATCCATGGCGTGCGGCTCGCTTCACCGCAGCCACACTGCCGCCGGCGATCATCAGCGTTGGGCCTCCCGGCGAAAGCGGACCGGGCGTAATGTGTACGCGTTTCCCATCGATCTGAAGTGGTTCGCCGCGCAGCAGTTCCAGCAGGAGGTCCAGCTTGTCATTCGCGGCGGCACCCCGCCGATGATAGTCAAGGCCGAACTGATCGTATTCTTCCTCGCGGTGACCGATCGCAAGCACATAACTCACCCTGCCCTTGCTGATGATGTCGAGCAGGCACATGTCCTCGGCCAGCCGCACCGTTTCGTAAAGTGGCAGGACCAGCGCCGCGAGCATGATCGGCAGCGTTGTCGTTCGCGCGGCCAGCGCCGATGCGAGGACTATTGGCGAAGGAAGGTGATTGTCATGCGCGCCATGGTGTTCGGAAAGCATCGCGGCAACCGCGCCGCGCGTCTCGGCCCATGAACACATCTCGATCGCCCCATCGTAAAGCGAGGGGAGCGATGCCCCGCCCTTGGGCGCGCGCATGTCGAAGCGAAGCGTGAACATTTAAGCCTCCCTGATTTTCTCCAGCGCGTTCAGACTGTGACTACGATCTTGCCCGTGAAAGCGTGAAGGTCGGCCAGATCCTTCACGCCTGGCGTAGCGGCGAGCACGACGGGGATGGCGTGGACCGCATGCATGGCCGTCGCAAGGCAGCCCATGTCAGTATGGTCCTCGCCCTTGATGCCGAGCAGCAGTTGCAGCCGCATCGACGGTGCGCCGTCGAACTCGATCTCGTATCCCCGCCGCTGCGACCATTCGGGCTTCACGTCGGGTGCCAGCCAGGTGACATGTTCGACCGAAATCGTAACCTCGCCGCAATCGGCCTTCGCCCCGAACCTGATGGCTCCGACTGTTCCGGCGGGCACTTTGCCGGCAAGCACCTCGATTTCGCGGGAGGTCAACGCGACCTCGCGGAAGGCCGAGACCGAATCGACCTTGAGGCCGAGAGCCTTGGCCAGCACGGTCGCAGTCCCTGCAAAGGGGCTTGGCCGGTCGCCGCCAAGCGGTGTTTCGTAAGCCGCGGGCTTGCCATAGCCCATCACGTCGAACAGCATGACCGGACTGTTATAGCCGGAGTAGTCGAGTGCCTCTCGAACAGTGATAGTGTCGCACCTATATGAAAGACGGGATAGCACGGGCGCGATCGCTTCGCCGTAGAAGCCGGGATAGATGCCTAGGCCCAGGAACGTGGCGTTACCTTTCTGACACGCCTGCTCCAGCCGGTCGGCCCAGGCCGGATTGTATGCGTAGGTGTCGATGAACGAGCTTCCGGTGGAGACAACATCGATCCCCGCCGATAACAGTTCCACGATATCTTCGACGCAGGCTTCGCCGTGCCGCTCGACGTTGCCCATGTACAGGACGATGTCCGGCCTCGAAGCGATGATGGTTTCCCGGCTTTCGGTCGAGATCACTCCGGTCACCGGACGATCAACGAGCGCGCCGGCGTCTTGCCCGACCTTGTCCGGATCATAAACCCTGACCCCGACGAGTTCCAGATCGGGATCATCGATCACTGCCCGTAGCGCCAGCTTGCCAGTAACTCCCGTCGCCCATTGAGCAACCCGTGTCGTTCCCATGCCCTTGTCCTCTTCACAAGCCGCAATGACGAACCAGCTGCCAGTCATGCGTTGCCAATTTTCTGGCTATAGACGTCCTTGCTGCGTTTCGCGCCACGCATATCCGATTCGATAGGCTGACCGGAACCGGACCAACGGAACATAATTCCATATATGAAATATATATCTATGGAAAGACAGACTGCCGCGTATGCTGCCTTGGCGTGGCTGATCTTGCTCTGCTTGCCCTCGTCCCGTCTGCACGCGGATGATCGAACCGGCAGTCTGCGCCCGAGCAAATCTCAGTCGAACCGCACGCGGATCGATTCCGGGTCGAGCCGCAGCCTGTGTAGCCTGTCGAGCAGCAGATTGAGCGCTGTTGCCATTTCGACGCGGGCGAAATGCTGGCCGATGCACATGTGCGCACCCATGCTGAAGGCGGCGCGATTTCGCGTGCCTCGGGACACATCGGAACGGTCGAGATCGGCTGGAGTCAGCCCGGTGACCATCGCCCCCCAGGTCAGCCGTTCGTTTAGTGACGCAATCTCCAGTGCCATGGCTCGTTTCCCAAATTTTTCTTCTTCAAGCATGGTCGTAGACCGTTCCGGCGGAATGTTCGCAATCCCTCGCAAAAACCAATCGACCGGGCCGGAGCCATCGCCGGTCAGTCGATCGGAATATTATATACTCTCGCGGCATTGCCGCTGAAGAACTTGAAGCGCTCGTCTGCCGACATCGACGCAATTGGCTCTTCGAGATGGTCGAGATCGTCCGGAAACAGGCATGCCGGATGCGGAAAGTCCGTTTCGAAGAGCAGATTATCGATCCCGACCTGACGCATGGTATCCAACAAATTCTCACGCTCGAAGAACGTGCATGCATAAATCTGCCGACGAAAGACATCCTCGAACGGCTCGTGCGTGAGCCCGGCTTCCCGGCTCATGTAGGACAGCGCTTCAAGCAGGTAGGGGACCCATCCAGCACCGCTTTCGACCGAGACGATCTTCAGCGTGGGATAGCGCTCCAGCATCTTCGACATGAGGATGTTGGCCATGACCCGAAGATTACCGATGAACAGCATGACGCCGCCAAGCGCGAGCTGCTCGTCTGGCGTGCGCTCGGGCCAGCTCGCGTCCGCGTACCAGGACATCGCGACGTCCGACGATCCGATGTGGAAATTGACCGGCAGATCGAGACCGGTGCACACCTCCCAAAGGGGGTTCCAGCTTTCGTGCCCGAGCGACGGATAGCCGTGCGTGTGGGGATCCGGATTGATGTTCACGCCATGCAGGCCCATTGTCTGGCAACGCTCGGCTTCCGCGACCGCCTTCTTGACGTCCCACCAGGGAAGCAGCGCCATGGGCAGG
Organism: Novosphingobium sp.; assembly: GCA_023266625.1. GTDB lineage: Bacteria > Pseudomonadota > Alphaproteobacteria > Sphingomonadales > Sphingomonadaceae > Novosphingobium. The sequence continues at coordinate 6,950 of JAHFPT010000039.1, forward strand.
ATCCGGTTGCCCGATTCGGCCTGCATTTCCGCCATTGCGTCGTTGAATATCTCGATGCTGACCTCGCGCAGCGACTGATCGACCTGCATGGCTTTCTGCCCGCCGAAGCCAAGCACGTTGGGATAGGCTATCTGCGCATGGAGACCCGCCTCGTCCATGTACCGAAGACGAGCCTTGACGTCGTGTGCTCCCTCATGAACGTCAGGGAGTTCGCTTTCGATAAATTTCATGCCATTGATTTTCGAGCCGTCCTTCATGACCGCGCTGTTCGCACCAGCCGGCGCCAGGAAGACATCGTCCTCGATGATCCATCGGCTGACGCCATCGCGTGTCACGAACCTCGGCACCCGATCTTTCAGCGATGCCGGTGCCCGCGACGTCCACAAGTCGTACCATTCGCTGACGTGGGTATCGACGTCGATAACCTTGATACCTTTAAGCATCTCGCGCGTCGTCTGACGGTTTTCGCGCTTTAACGGGATGACAGTGCTCATGGTAATGCTCTCCGATCAAAGTTGGGCCGGCTCCTGTGCGCCGCGAACGAGGCGGCCCGGCAAGGCGTTCGTGGGGGTGTCGTATTCCGTGATCACTACGCCGTTGACCACGGTTGCGACATAACCTTCGGCGCGCTGGTGCAGGCGCTTGCCGCCGCCCGGCAGGTCGTGCCGGATTTCGGGCGGAAGCACGCGGAGCCGGTCATAGTCGATGACATTGAGATTGGCGCGATAACCCGGCGAAATGAGGCCGCGATCGCGCAGGCCGATGAGTTCGGCGGGCTTGCGCGCAAGACTATGAACCATGTCCTCGACGGAAAAGCGGCCCTTCGAACGATCGCGGGTCCAATATGACAAGGCGAAGGTCGTGTAGCTGGCGTCGCAGATCATGCCGTAGTGAGCGCCGCCGTCGCCCAGTCCCATCACCACATTCTCATCGCGAAAGGCCGTCTCCACATAGTCGAGATTTCCGTTACGATAATTGGCGATCGCCACCATAAGCAGGCGCTTGCCGTCTTCCTCGAGTAGCAGGTCGTAGCAAAGCTCTTCCGGGCTAAGTCCTTCGCGCTGCGCACGCGCTGCGACGCTCTGCGAGGGGTCAGGTTCATAGTCGATGCTGTCGGACCCGATCGGAAAAATCATATCGAACTGGCGTGCCATGAGAAAGACAGGGTTGCTCGGATTGTCGGGCGGTTCGCTCAGGAGCTTGCTGCGCAGGTCCGGATCGCGCATCGCCTCGACTATCTCGCTCCGGGTCTTGTTCTCCAGCGGGGCATAGGATGGACAAAGCGAGAAGGGATGAACGCTCGTTTCGATACCAACGATCAACCCGATCGGGCGGGGAAAGACCTGGGCCTTGATACCGATGCCGCGTGCGTTGACATCGGCGAGCTTCTGGAAAACCTGATCGGCCGCTGGCGGCTCGCCCTGGGTATAGGTCAGCGACCGTCCGGCGCGCTCCGCCACCCTCGTCATCATGTCGAATTCATCGGCAAAGGACGCGAAGCCCATGTTCGATACCAACTGGAAAAGGCCGGCCTTCTCCTCGCGCAATACGTCGGCCATGGCGTGGAGTTCCGCCTCGTCCGTCGAAAAACTCGGGATATGATCTCCCCGTGAGGTCCGGTGGATGGCGATCCGGGACGTGGCGAAGCCCAGGGCGCCGGCCGACAATGCTTCGCGCGTCAGTTCCTTCATCCGCTCCAGGTCGGCGGAGGTGGCAGGCTCGCGCGCGATGCCCCTGTCCCCCATGGCATAGGCGCGCAGCGGAGAGTGCGGCAACAGCGCGGCCACATCGATGTCGTGCGAACGGCTTTCCACGGCGTCAAGATATTCCGGAAAGGTTTCCCAGTCCCAGGTCAGCCCGACCGTCGAGACCGCTTCGGGAATGTCCTCGACGCCTTCCATCATATCGACCAGTTTGGCGTGATGCTCTGGCAGGCAGGGGGCAAAACCAATGCCGCAATTGCCCGTCAGTACCGTCGTCACGCCATGGTTCGACGACGGCTGGAGCCGGTCAGACCAGATAACCTGACCATCGTAGTGCGTGTGAATATCAACGAACCCCGGCGTCACCAGAAAGCCGTCTGCATCGATCTCACGCACTGCGGAACCCTCGATATTCCCCACCGCGACGATAGTGTCTCCAACGATCGCAACATCTGCGGTGAACGATGGGCCACCGCTACCGTCCACGATCAGGCCGCCTCGAATTACAAGATCATACATTGCCAATTTGCACCCAAATTCTCTGGTCAAGTTTGAAGTCGATATGACAACCATTTAACCTGTAATTGATTTAGATTATTATATCCGGATTCCGAGCGGGGGGCAAGGGCAGCCGGCGCTTCTACGGGGGGAACAGGCAGCGTTTCACCGGCCATTCAGTGCGCTTCGCAACCCAGTCGCTCAAGCGATTTCAAAGCCCTCGTATCCCGCTTCCGCCTTGCTCACGGCAATCGCCCGGTAGTTTTGCAATCCGCCGACATAGGACAGGAAGATTCGGGGTTTTCCGGGGATATTGGCACCCATGTACCAGCTGTTGGCCTTGGGATAGAGTGTGTAGTCCGCGACCTGCGCGACGTGCGCTACCCATTCGTCCTCAGCCTGCTTGGTCGCTTCGATCCTGTTGTATCCGTGCTCATTCAACCAGGCGATGCACCGCCCGATCCAGTCCACGTCGTCCTCGGCGGCAATGATGCAGTTCGCGAGAATTGAGGGGCTGCCGGGGCCGGTAACCTGAAACAGGTTGGGGAACCCGCTCGTCATGATACCCAGATAGGTCCGCGGACCATTTTGCCAGCGGTCCATTATATGCTCCCCGGCTCCGTTGAGCAGGTCGATCGCCTTCATCGGTCCGGTGAATGCATCGAAGCCGGTTGCCAGCACGATGATGTCGAACTTGAAATGCCGGTTTTGCGTTCGCATTCCGTCGGGAGTGATGGTTGCAATGGGATCCTGTCGCACATCGACGAGTTCGACGTTGTCCCTGTTGAAGGTCTCGTAGTATCCGGTGTCCACGCAGGGACGTTTGGTCGAGACGGGATGGTCGGTCGGGCAGAGTATGTCCGCGACCCTGGGATCGACAACGATGGACCGAATTTTGGAGCGGATGAATTCCGCGATGATGTCGTTGGTATCCTGGTTGGTAAGGCTGTCGGAAAAAGCGCCGCCAACGCCGATCCCGCCGCGTTCCCAGCCATATTCCAGAACCGCCTGCTGCTCTTCGGGCGTATATTCCGCTGCCGGTTTCGACCTGCCCGCATCGGGCATGAATTGCCCGGCGTGGTTGTTCCGCATTTCGGTGCGGTATTCCTCATAGATTTGGCGGATCGGCTCGAATTCCTCGTCGCTGAGAGGTCCGTTGCGCGAGGGCAGCGAGAAATTGGGAGTGCGCTGAAAAACCGTGAGATGCACGCATTGCTCGGCAATGACCGGAATGGATTGAATGCCCGATGATCCGGTTCCCACGACGGCCACGCGCTTGCCCGTGAAATCGACCGGTTCGTGTGGCCACCGCGAAGTCTGATAGCATTCTCCGCCGAAGCTTTCGAGGCCGGGAAAGTCGGGTGTGTGGGGGTAGGAGAGGGGGCCGGTCGCCAGAACGAGATATTGGCATCGGATGTCCCGACCGGTATTGGTCTCCAGTTGCCATTGCTTGGCTTCTTCGCGCCACTGCGCCTTATCCATCCTGGTGCACAGCGAGATGAGTGGCCGAAGACCGAAGCGATCGACGACGTGGTTGGCGTACTCCAGAATCTCCGGTTGTGCGGAGAACCGCTCGCTCCAGCGCCACTCCCTTTGCAGCTCCGGGGAAAACGAGTAGCTGTAGTCGATGCTCCTCACGTCGCAGCGGGCACCCGGATAACGGTTGTGATACCAGACGCCGCCGACGTCTGCGGCGCTGTCGATGCAGTGCACATTGAAGCCCTGCTCTCGATAGCGGTAGGTAGCGTAGATTCCACCGAATCCTGCGCCAACAACAATGACGTCGAAATGCTCCATTCCTGCCCGAACTCCCGCGCTGTGCAGTTCCAGCCACTGCGGGTGTCCCGAATCGGACAAAATTCGCGCATGCGGCTGCCATCCACCTTGCCCGATGCATAGCATCGGTTGCTAATCGAGCAAGAAATAGTTAAATCATTATTATGAATTTGTCCCGGCGGCAGATGCCTTTGCGCCAGCCTATACGTAACGCCCGCCGGGGACGTGCAAGACATCTCCGGTAATGTACCTTTCATGTTCCGAAGACAGAAACGCGATGGCCAATGCCACATCTTCCGGCGCGCCCAGCTGAGCAATCGGCAGGCTTGCCTCGGCGCTGGCCTTGATCTTTCCATAGTGTCGCAGCGCGCGAACTGCTGCGGAGTCGACCAGACCCGGCGCAACCGCGTTCACGGTTATCCCATGCTATCCGTTCTCGAGCGACATCGACCGCCCGAACCAGATCAGGCCAGCCTTCGCGGCGGAATAATTGGCCTGGCTGGGGTTCCCAAGATGCGCTCTGGAAGAGATGTTGACGATCCGGCCCCATTGCCGTTCGAACATGCCTGGCAGCACCGCCTTGGTGCACAGATATGCCAAGGGAGCGAACTGGTTCGATCGGGTCGGCCCCCGGAGCGGCGAAGACATCGCCGACAATCTGTACGGACCTGTTTAATTTTTTGGGTTGGCATTGCGCTTGCGCTCGATGCAGGGTTCCTGCCGGAATGCCCATGCGCCGCGCATTCGCCTTTGTATTCCGATCCCGGCCTGGTGGCGTCCATGCTCGGCGGCGGATGGAAATAGGCGGCCAAGACCGCTGAAATAGGGAAGATATTGTGCCCACCAAGGTGAAAGCAGCCGTTGCATTTGGCGCGAACGAGCCATTGCGCATTGAAGAACTGGAATTGATCGACCCCGGACCATCCGAAGTGAGGGTCAAACTCTTCGCGACAGGGCTTTGTCATTCCGATCTCCATTGCCTCACGGGAGATTCGCCGATGCAGTTTCCTGCAGTGCTGGGCCACGAGGCGATCGGCGAGGTCGTTGAGCTTGGCGAGGGCGTGGCGGACTTCGAAATCGGCGATCATGTGATTCCGTTCCTGATGCCCGACTGCGGCGAATGCGTATTCTGCAAGTCGGGCCGGACTAACAGCTGTGTAGAACTCCTGAACCGGCACTATCCATCGGTCCCGCGCTTTACGCTCAATGGCGCGCCGATCAACGTCATGGCAGGACTCGGCACATTTGCCGAACAGATCGTGGTTCCGGTGGACATGCTCGCCAAGGTGCAAAAGGGCCTGCGTGCGGATCATGCCTGTTGCATAGGTTGCGGCGTTACCACGGGTCTGGGAGCAGCGCTCCTCGTCGCCAAGGTCACCCCCAATTCGTCGGTCGCGGTGTTCGGCGCAGGAGGCGTGGGCCTTAGCGTGATTCAGGGAGCCCGGCTTGCGGGCGCGACAAGGATCATTGCCGTAGACACGAACTCGTCAAAGGAGAAGGTCGCGCGCGAGTTTGGTGCCACCGACTTTGTCGATGCCAGCAAGAGCGAGAACGTCGTCGGCGAAATTTTCGCGATGACTGGCTTCGGTGTCGATTTCGCGTTCGAATGCGTCGGCATTCCGGCGCTCGCCGTCCAGGCGCTGGAGAGCACCAACCCTGCCTGGGGGCTCGCCATTAACGTCGGTATCATGCCCGACGGGTCCGAATTCACCGTCAAGCCCATGTCACTGCAGGGCGGTCGACGTTGGGGAGGGACCGCGATGGGCGGTGCCAAGCTCAAGGATGTCGCGCATTTTGTCGATCTCTATCAAGCCGGTGAGATCAAGCTCGATGAATTGATTTCCCACCATTTGAAACACAGCGACATCAATCGCGGATTCGACATGATGCGGTCCGGCGAATCGGTGCGTTCGGTCATAATGTATGACGACGAGGACCGAACATAGCTTGAGCGTGATTCCACTCCTCGAAGATCTCGAGTATGCTAAGTTCGATCGTTATATCGCTGATGAAATCATGTTCGGCGATCACATCGATCCCTATACCCGGATCGCGGAACTTCGTGCCAGGAGTCCGGTAATCGAGGGCGACTGCGGCAAGCTGATGGGATTGCCCGGTGAGCCGAGCTTCGTGGTACTGTCCGACAAAAAGGTGGGATGATAGCAACATGAACGATGAACCGAAGATCACGACTGCCGCTGATCATGGGCTCACAGCGACGTCGCAGGTATACTTGAGGGACTGGGGCGATTTCGGCGGCACCTGCCTGGTTGGCGCATGCCGCGTGTCGCCCGATCTGTTCATGCCGGGCGCGCGGGTCCTGGGGCTTGAAAAGGCGGGCTCCTATCTTCTGGGCACGTGGCGGACCGAAGACGGGGCAATGCACCGTTTCCTGCGGGTGCTTGGAGCCTACGACACCAATATGGGCTGTTCCGTCTTCAGCACCCGCAATGCGGACCGGCTTTCGAGACTCGGCGAAGACAAAGCGCCGGTCTTTCGCGGCGGTCTGCGCACCACTTGCGACGGCCAGCATGTTCGCATTGCCTCGCCCGATGGCTGCGGCTTCAGGCATGCCATCGATGTCCGCTCCAGCTCATGGGACGAAGGCGACCTGCTTTCCTGCTCCGGCGAGCTGATCGCGCCTGCAACCCAATGGTACAATCCCTGGCGGACGGGCGGCGGCGGCTACGCGATCACGGCGAAATTTCGCGGCAAGGCGACCGTGTTCGGCCAGCCCGCCGAAGGGTTTTTCGCGCATGAAAGCCACTTTTTCCCGGCAGGGGCGAATTTCATGGCGTCACCCTATGGCTTTGGCGGGCGGGAGATCCACTGGGGTCACATGGCGACGGTTTTCGAAGACGGTTCGGTGATCGATGCCAGCCTGGCCTATGGCCCCGACGGATGGGGCTTTGCCCTGCTGACCGACGAACAGGGCCGTTTTTACGCCACCAACGAGATCGAAATCGGCGCGAACGTGCGGCCCAGCGGCTATCCGGAATTGATTACCTACCGATTCCTCAATCAAACCTGGTGCTGGCGGATCGATCCGAAAGGGGAGCGCGACGACACCGCGCCGGGCGGGATGATTGGCGCGGAAGGCGTGCTGACCAGATCGGGCGAGACCCGGCGCGTCGTCGGCTCGATGGGCACGATCGATTGGTGGAAGGATGGCCGTGAAAAGGCGGTCCCGCCCGCCTTCGTCTAGCGTTTCCCTTCCGGATCGAAGGGCAGGGGGTGCCTGCCCGCATCGTGCATGGCGATGATCCAGCCGGGATATTCGACCGGAAGCGCGCTTGCCGCATCCAGTTTCACGAAATCGTCCTCGTCGAGCGACACGCTGGTCGCCGCCAGATTCTGGCCGAGCTGTTCCACCGTCCTTGCGCCAACGATGACACTGGTCACGAAAGGGCGAGACAGAATCCACGCCAGCGAGACCGCGCCCGCATGCGTGTCATGTTTGGCGGCAATTTCGCGCAGCACGCGAACCACCCGCCACCCGCGCTCTTCGTCCATGATCGGGAAGGACGGCGCCTTGCCCTGGACGCGCAGCACCTCGGTCTGCTCGCGCTCGTACTTGCCGGTCAGGAAACCGCGCGCTAGGGGCGACCAGATCGTCAGCGAAATGCGCTCTGCCTCATGCAGCGAGACGAATTCGCGCTCGATGTCGCGTGCCGCGAGGTTGTAATAGACCTGGTTCGACTGGACCCGCGCGTAACCCCGGTGCTCCGACAAGCCCAGCGCGCTGGCGACACGCCAGGCACGCCAGTTCGACACGCCGACGTAGCGCACAAGTCCCTGGCTGACGAGGTCATCCATGGCCCGCAGGATCTCCTCGGTCGGCGTAATGCTGTCGCTGTTGTGGAGCTGGTAGAGGTCGATGTGATCGGTCTGCAGGCGCTCGAGGCTTTGCGCCACGCTGTCCATGATGTGCCCGCGCGAGGAGCCCTTGTCATTGGGGCCGTCGCCCATGATCGAGCCGACCTTGGTTGCCAGCACCACGTCCTTGCGCGGAACCCCCGCATGGTTCAGCGCCTGACCCAGCGCCCTTTCGGACGCGCCGCGCGAATAGACATCGGAGGTATCGAAAAAATTGATCCCGGCATTGAGGGCATGGTCGACGATGGCGTTCGTTGTCGCCTGGTCGACGCCGGCAATACCGCTCCAGAAGTTCTCGTCTGTCTCACCGAAGGCTGCCGCGCCAAGGCAGATTTCCGAAACGAACATCCCGGTCCGGCCAAGTTCGCGGTAACGCATCACCAGACGATGCCCTGAGACTCGCGCACGAAGGCAAGGTAATTCGGCATGGCGGCATAGACCCGCTCGCGGGTCAGGCCGTAGGTGGCCGGATCCTTTCTTGCGGCGCGGCTCTTGTGCTGCTCGCCATGGGCCTCCTCCCGGACCGACGAATCCCGGACGAACTTGCCCAGGATTCGCTCGCTGTTTCCGCCCGCATAGACATTCGCGGTATCTATGAAGTTGCCGCCGTGATCCCGGTAACAATCGAACAGCTCGCGCGAGGTCGCTTCGTCCACGCCCATGCCGTCGGGATCGCCGAAGGTCATCGCGCCGAAACACAAAGGCGAGACTCGCAGGCCCGTTCGTCCAAGCAGAATGTAGTCATCGAGCCTGCGGATATTGGCCGATGAGCTCATATTGGCGCCTCATTCGCAATGTCGAAAGGAAGCTGAACATAACACAAGGAGCGGCGCCCGGCCCGAACAGAATAGCTGCCGGCCCGGACGCCTCTCGTTCGACTTGCCTCTCGTCAGAACGATATGGTCAGGTCCATGCCGTAGGAACGGGCAGGGATATAGTTGCCAGCCTCGAAGATGTTGCTGAGGTTGAGTGCGAAGGCAAACGTCTGCTTGTCGAACAGGTTGCGGCCCCAGACGGCAAGGTCCGCTTTGATGCCCCCCAAATCGATCTTGCGCAGCGCCACCCGGCCGTTCACGACCCAGTAGGATTCGTTGATGAGGGCGTCGGGCGCCACGGTGAAGATCGGAGCAGTGGACCAGGCATCCGTCTGGGTGCTGCCCTGGTAGATGGCGTCGGTGCGCAAGGACAGATAGGCGTCGCCGAACAGCGGCTGCGTCTCATACTGGGCGTATGCACTGGCGGTCCATTCTGGAAGGTTCGACTTGCCGTTATAGGTTCCCTGGTAGGCCTTCACGAGAGCGGGTTGCACGTCATACACATTGATTTTCGTATAGCCCAGATTGCCGCCGATCGTCACGCCCTGTGCCGGGGCTGCCTGGACATCGAGTTCCAGACCCCAGGACTTGCGATTTCCGGTATCCAGGACGAACGTGCTGATGAACCCCCCCTGCGCCGCAGCATTACCCGCACCAAGCAGGGGAAGCAATTCAGGCACGGTCGAGAAGGCGGCTGGCGTTTGCAGGTGCTTGACGTCCGCCCACCAAACGGTCGCGTTGGTGCGGAGCTTGCGGTCCAGCCACTCCGCCTTGATGCCGGCCTCTGCCGATTTGGTCTGTTCCGGCTGGAAGGCAATGCCGGACCCATTGCCGCCCGACACATAGGCAGTTGAATACTTGGCGTATAGCAGGATGTCCCGGGACAGCTTGTAGTTCAGGCCGACAAGGTAATTGAACTTCGTATCATTGTAATCGGAGGATATTATACCAAGCGCTGCCGGGTTGTTGCCAAACTCGATGCTGCCGAACTTCTTGTCGTTGGTGATACGGGCGCCAAGGATCACGTCAAGCTGCGGGGTTACGTGAAATTCGCCTTGTGCGAACGCAGCGATCGATGTCGCCTTGTTGAAGGTCTCACCAACACCAGTCCGCGCCAAGACACCTCCGGGAATAGCCGAGAAGCTTGTGGTGTTTTTGAGCAGGCCCTCGGCGGCGTGGTCCTCGGACTTGAACCACATGACACCCACGGTAGCCGTTACGAAATCGGATCTATAATTGACTTGAAGTTCGGCGCTCCATTGCTCGGCGCGGCTCTGCGAGCCGGATGCGATACCCAGCCACGGCTGCCCGATCAGCGCATTGAATGCGCCGCCCAGGGCATTGCTCGCCGCCTGGGTTATCGGCAGCGCCGAAAAGCCGTCGATCGGCGACACCCCCCACACGAAGGCCTTGCGGTAACCCAGAATGTTCTTGATCGAAAGGTTGTCCGACGCAGTGTAGGTAGAAGTCAGGCTATGACCCTGCATCTGCTGGATCGAAGGGGTAGCCCACGAGTTCCACACACCCTCGGGCCGTTTGCCGTCTTGAGAAGCGAGCACTACCCCGTTGGAACTGAGAAGCGCGCTGATGAATCCGCCAATCGGCCCGGCCCCGGCGGGACGGACCGCGACAAGCGAGGTTCCTTCGGGAGTTGGCGTCGCATCGGCCCGATCGTATTTGTAGACCGACTTGAAATCGCCGCTTTCGAACTTGAGCGCGGCGAAATAGGTATCGACATCCTTGCTGCCGAGACGTTCCACCGACTTTTCGATCCTAGCAATCCGGGACACCGTGCTCGCCGTGCGGTTCCATACAATGGGGGTGCCGAAGTTCTTGAGGTCGCCGTCGCGCTGTTCGTGGAGATAGCTGAAGTAGGCGCTGAACGGCCCCATCTGGGGCGTCGAGGCTGATATGCGCCAGCGATAATGATCCTGGTTGCCGATCGTCAGCGAGGCCTTGACCTCCGCTTCACCCATGGGCTCGCGCGTGGCGATGCTGACCGCGCCGGACGTGGCGTTGCGGCCGAACAGCGTGCCTTGCGGGCCACGCAGGATTTCGATCCGCTCGACATCGGGCAGGTCGAAGATCGAGCCGCGCGGCGAGGAAATATAGACGCCGTCGAGATAGATCGAGGTCTGCTTGTCCGAACCCGCAACCAGTCCATAGCTCAACTGTCCGCGAACGGCGAAGATCGGAATGGAAGACCCACCGGGAGAAACGCGCACGCTGACGCCGGGTGCCAGGCCCGACAGATCGACCACGTTGGCGATGCGGTTCGCTTCAAGTGAGTCGGCACCGAGCGCGGTAACCGCGATGGGCACGTCCTGCAGGCTCTGTTCGCGCTTTTGCGCGGTAACAATGATTTCCTGAAGGCCGCCGACATCGTCGGCGCCCTGCGCGAATGCTGGCGCAGATCCCAGTCCGGCCACGGTCATCGCGGTGTAGCCGGCAAAGGCATAGCGTAATTTGTTGATCTTTTTCATGACGTTCTCCTCACCCGAGCGACGTATCCCCTTGGATTTACGCCATACTCGTGACCGCAGTCTAACGTTTAATTGTCTAGCTACAAGAGATATAATTGTCTAGCTACAAGAGATATTAATTGAAATTATTTAGCTAATTGTAAGCGGGGGCAATTTGCGTGGGGCGGCTTTGGCGATTGGCGCAGCTGGCGCAAAAAGAAGCCCGGACCGTTGCCGGCCCGGGCTTGCGATGTCAGCCGGTTCGGTCTGTGCTGTCGATCAGAACGAGACGGTCAGATCCATGCCATAGGAGCGGGCGGGGATGTAGTTGCCCGCCGCCAGGAAATCGCTGAGGTTGATCTTGCAGGAGAAGCGCTGCGTATCAAACAGGTTGCGCCCCCAGAGCGCCAGCTCGGCCTTTACGCCGCCCAGATCAATGTCGCGCAGCGCAACGCGCCCGTTCACCGTCCAGAATGACTGGATGTAGAATGCATCAGGTGAATTAATGAAAACGCCTGCTGTCTTCTGGTAGTCGGCCTGTGCCTTGCCGGTGAAAATGGCGTCAGTCCGCAAAGACAAATAGGCGTCACCGAAAAGCGGCTGCGTATCATACTGGCCGTAAACGTTCCCGCTCCAGGCCGGCAGGTTCTGCTTGCCGTTCCAGCTACCCTTGAAGTTGGTAACGAGCGCTGGAAGAAGGTTGCACACCTTGATGTCGGTATAGCTGAGGCCTCCACCAAGTGTCAGCCCACGCGCCGATTCCAGGCTGGCTGACGGGCCGCCAAGCCTTTAGCTACGCTCTAAACTGCGGAAGCCGGCAGCAGCCTCTCGAAAGGTGCTGCCGCCTGCTCGATGAACATCGGGCCGCACAGGAATTCCCGCCGCCGCTCGATCCGGCTGAATACCTTGACGAACTCGACGAGGATATCCTGCGCATCGTGGTCGACCATGGCATCGAGCAGGGCATAGCCTTCGTCACGGTCGCTGGGCCGCTTGCCCAGCAGCCTTGCCATGTCGTCGAGATCGTCTTCAAGCAGCGCCTTACCGACTTCGGATTCGAGTTTGAGGCCCTTGGCCACGGCAATCGCGGTCTCGATATAGTCGGTCTCCTGGTCCCCCCTTGCCAGGGATCGGCAATTAATCTCCAGATATTCAGCCAGGAAGCCCGCCATCGAACTATTTCGGCCATGGGGCAGGTCGGGCAGATCGGGCGCTTCGACCTCGATGTCGAGCGCTTCGGCCAGCGCATCGCAAAGGCCTCGGCACAAGGTGATGTACCAGCCGAAACGCGCGATCGTGCTCGAGACCTGCGCGGTGGGATGCTGGACGTCGCCGGCGACACCGATTGGCGTCAGCAGCATCGAGCCGACCGAATAGAACGACAGGGCCTGCCAGTCGATCGGTCTGCCAGATACCTTTTCGTAGTGGGCGATGGGTTCGCGAAGCGAGCCGGCCGGATAAAGCATGTTGCGCATCCGTCCAACGCCCAGATCGAGCATCGGATCGCCGATGTGGGCCAGTTCCCAGTCGATCAGCGCGGTCACCTGGCCCTCTGCATACATGAACTGGCCCGGCCCGGTGTCGCCTTGCAGGAAGCAGACCTTGCGCTCGCCCTGCGGCACATTGTTGCGCAGCCACCACATGCCCAGGTTAAGGAGCGGCTCCGGCTTGATCCTGCCCTTGGCGTGCTCGAAAGCCGCGGCAGTCCAGTGATATTTCCCGGCGAAGGCGATCTCTTCCGCAGTGCGCGGGATCTTGATGTCGCCGCCGAGCGTCATTGTCTCGACATCGATCGAGTGAAGCTTGGCCAACTCTTCGTAATATTGCTTCATCACCGCCACGCGAGTCGCATCGTCCGGCGCTTCGGCGAGCAGGTTGGTACCTTCCACCTGGTCGCTCAGGAAGATGCCGAATTCGGCACTGTAACCATAGTATTTGGCTATCTTGAGCCCATGGCCCTGCAATGCCTCGACGATCCGGGCTTCGCGCGCGTGGCCGTAGACGTCCATCATGGTGCCTTTGGCGATCGGCTCACCCGCGCGCTCGCCGCGTGCGAGGATTTTCGCCTGCTTGCCGCCCCCCTGGTCTAGCGTGATGAAGTAGTGCGGACGCCAGCGGGCCTGCTGGCGAATATCGACGACCCTGCCGCCGACCTGTCGCTCGATCCATCCAAGTGCCTCGGGTGAAAGCGTCACCTGCGCTGCCCTTTCAAAAAATCGCGATGGGATTGATCGGCGCACCGCTCGCGCCCACGAGACGAAGCGGTGCCAGGGTGAACTGGAATTCCCAGCGATCATGCTCGATGCAGGCGTCCGCCAGGGCTTCAAGATCGCAATTGTCGATCAGCGGCAGGCCCATGGCGACCAGACTGATGACGTGGATCGTTCCTCCCATTTCGATGCCGGGATAGGCACCCGGCATGGCTTCCTGCGCGTAGTCGCTGCCGATCGTCGCGACATTGCGCGCGTGCAGCCAGGGCATGCAGGACGGGTGCCAGCCGGACATGGCGTGCCAGTGTTTGGGATCGTCGCTGAGTTTTTCGACATTGCCGCTGAAATTGCTTGGGTGCCAGCGGCCGGTGCGCAGCAAGACGATATCGCCTTCGCCCACTTCGACACCCTGACGGTCTGCCGCTTGCTGAAGCTCCACGGGGGTGACGCTGCGGCCCGGTTCGAACGCCTCAAGGCCCAGCGCGCGCGGCACGTCGAGCAGGACACCGCGACTGATCACACCTTGCGACATTTCGGTGACCGGGCACCAGGTTGCGCCGAATTCGGCCGATGTACGCGACGCAGGCTTGCCGTTGTAGGTCTGCCCCTTCCAGAAGAGGTGAGCCGGCGTATCGATATGGGTAATATTGGGGCCATGATAGACCATGCCGATATATTCGACGGCGGCATCGACGTCACCGGCTCCGAACTTCGAATTCGGCACACCCTCCGGTTTCTTGCAGCACTCGCCGGTCGCTGCCCAGAACATCTGGGCGCTTGCGCCGGGATCGCCGAAAGCGGTGATGAGGTCACGCGCGCAAGACACTGCGCGCCCGGTCTTGACCAGCTTGGCTGCGGCGGCCCGGTGTTCATCTTTGATGAAGTTCAGCGTGCCTCGCTCGTCATCGTCGCCCCAGCGGCCCCAGTTGGAAAGGCCTTCAAAGTAGCCCATCACCTCTTCGGCGCTCGGCTCCTGCCAGACTGCCAAGTCGGCCATCGCATTTTCCTCTCAAGAATGACCTTCAAGTATCGAAAACAACGTGTAACTCTCGGGGAATGCGCATCGTAGTGCCGCGCACAATCGGAGGCGGTGCGTCAGGATCGAGGCGGATGTCGGGAAAATTGTCGAGCAATGCTTCGACGCCTTTGACAATCTCAAGTCGCGCCAGTTGCTGTCCGATGCAGTTGTGGATGCCCGAAGCGAAGCCGAAGTGCTGGCGACGCGGGCGGTGCAGGTCGAATCTTGCCGGATCGGCGAACTTCGCCGGATCGCGGTTGGCGCCGCCCAAGCAAATATCGAGATGCGCTCCTGCGGGAAGCGGGACACCGTCCAGCACCACGTCGCGCGTCGTCTCCCGGGTGGTGGTAACGACAGGTCCTTCCCAGCGCAGGGTTTCCTCGACCGCAGCCGGGATGAGACTGCGGTTGGCACGCAGTTCGTCGAGCAAGCCGGGCTGAGTGAGAAGTTTGCACAGGAGAACCGAGAGTGTGCGAAATCCCGTTTCGCCCCCCGCGCTCAGCAGCTGACGAAGAAAGCTGATGGCTATGTCGTCGGGCAGGGTTTCGCCTTCCGATTCCGCGGTCGCGATGGCACTGACGATGTCGGTGCCGGGCCGAGCTCGCCTCTCGGCCATCAATGCGGCGAAATATTGGTCGAGCTTGACGGCGGCATCGCGGGCAATGTCCATGGCATAGGAGCTGACCAGCTGGGCGACGGTCAGACGATAAAACACTTCCTCATCCTCATGCGGCAGGCCGATCAGGCGATAGATAACGCCGAAAGGGTAGGGTCTCGTATACTGGCTGATGAGTTCCGCCCGATTTGACCTGTGCAGGCCAACGATCAGCTCGGCAAGCACCGGCTCGACATAATCGCGTTCCCAGGCGCGGATCATTTCGGGGCGGAAGGCGCGTTGCAGGATGCGCCGGTAGCCGGTGTGGACCGGCGGATCGAGGACCGTCAGGATCGGACCGTAGACGACGCCAAGGCTTGGTTCGAACGAGCGGTTGGAAAAGGTCTCGGGGTCGTGGAGGGCCGTTTCGACGGCGGTATGGGAAAGCACGGTGTAGCGGGGCTTTGCGGGATCGAAGGGATCGCTCGGCAATCCCATCATGGACCGATAGTCGCCAGCAATGACCGGCCCGCCGGCTCTGAACTCTTCGATCCGCGAATAAGGATCGGTGTGGTCGCCGAACATCAGCTCGTCCGCCAGAATGGGATCGAAGGTGGAATCTTCCAAATCCTGGATTTTCGGCATTGCTGTCATGGCGACCGCGCAAGCGTCTCCTGTCCTGTCCTGTCCGCGCTGGACGCGTCGATCCAGAGAAATAGCTCCACGAGTATTGGCTAGGCGTACCGGCAACCCGGTCAACGCGGAAAATTAAACGGTGAAGTGCCCGCCTTTGGCCACATTCGGGGCAGCTAGATGCCTCGACCAGAGCGAACAAGGGCATCCGAGCGGATCACTTGGCGTCTCCGACCGCCGCGTTGCCCGCCGCCCATTCGCGCAGCACATGCTTCTTCACTTTCCCCGCTGGGGTCATCGGCAGTGAGGCGACAACCACCAGGTGCTCGGGCGTCTTTTGTTTGGCGAAACCTTTCCTCGCGAGCAGCGCGGCCATTTCGTCAAGGGTTGGCACCAGCTCTCCTCGCGGGACGACGAAAGCGCATGCGGCCTCGCCGGTTCGCGGGTTCGGCTTGGCGACGATCGCGATTTGCGCGATCTTTTCGCAGTCGAGCAGGGCCTCCTCGATTTCCTGCGGGCTGATGTTCTCGCCCGCCCGGATGATGATGTCCTTGCTCCGGCCGGTGATCTCGATCCAGTCATCGCGCACGAACCGCCCCAGATCGCCGCTGCGGAAGAAGCCTTCCTCGTCGAAGGCACCAGCATTGTCGTCCGGTCGCAGATAGCCAAGCAACATCTGCGGTCCGCGCATCAGGATTTCCCCAACCTCTCCCGGCCTCGCTTTCCGGCCGGTTTCCGGATCGACAATTTTCAGTTCCGTGAAGACAGGCCTGCCGTCCGTGGTGATATTAGCTTCCCGATATGCGCGATCGAGAACTCCGACCGTCGCTGTTGGAACCTCGGTCGCGCCATAGGCCCGGAACATCACGCAATTCTCGAAATTGTCGTAGACCGACCTGCCAAGCGCTTCGGGAATGGCGGAACCGCCGGCGACAAACACCCGCAGGGAGGGCAATCTGTCCGCGACCCGGGCCGCCGCTGCCAGCAGGTCGACGATGAAGGGCGCGGCCCCGTTGGCCAGGGTGACCGCGTGGCCGCGGATCAGTTCGACCGCCCGGTCGCCGTCCCAGACATCCATCAGGACCGCTTTCGCTCCCGCGACCCAAGGTAGCTGGAATGCAAGGATCGCTCCGGTAATATGCGTCACCGGCGAAGCGACCAGCGACACATCCTGACTTCCGATCGCCATGTGGCGGCGGAACTGCTCGGCTATGGCGCCCACCGTATTGTGGCTGTGCAATGCTGCCTTGGCGCGACCTGTCGTGCCGGAGGTGTAAAGCACGAGCTTGATATCGTCAGGATCGACCGGCGCCGGGTCGAAGTCGTCGTTTCCCGAAGCCAGAAGTTCCGCATATGCAATGAATTCCTCGGCTTCGCCGCGCAGAACGATGACATCGACATGGTGGTCGAGTCCGGTTCGGACCCCTCGCATCATGGCGCGGTAGTCATGGTTGCGGAATCTGGCGGGCACGAAGATCATCCGGCTTTCAAGATCCGACAGCATGAAGCCGACCTCCGCCTCGCGGTAGATCGCGACCAGCGGATTGACCACCAGGCCGGCCATGGTCGCGGCGAGGTCGATCACCATCGCCTCGTGCCAGTTGGGAAGTTGATATGAAATGCGGTCTCCCCGCTTCAGCCCTTTCGCTTGAAGCGCGGAGGCCAGGCGCCGGGCCTCTCCGAAGATCGCCGAGGCCGCGAATTCTTGCTGACCCTCAACAGCGACGATATGGTCTGGTGCCCGAGCAACAAGGTCTGCGGCAGCTTGAGCCATCGTCCGGTTCTGCCAGGCTTGCGAATCGACCAGGAGCCGCGCACGGCTTTGATCCCACGGCACTTTCCAACCGGTTGGATCGAGGCGGGTCATCGTGCCGATGGCTCGCGGGGCAACCCGAGTTGTCGTTCGGCGATGACGTTGCGCAGGATCTCGTTGCTGCCGCCCGAAATCGTCCACGTCCAGGATGTCAGGTAGTCGACCATCCAGTTGCCCTTGGCGTAGCCGCTTGAGATAAACGTCGGCCTTTCGACCATCGCGTCCAGGCCGTCGATCCGGGTCCACATCTCGCTGAACCGTTGCAATGTCTCGCCATAGAGAATCTTGACTATCGGCGGAAACTCGCTCGCGTTGTGGTCGGCCAGCATGCTGTGGATCAGGCCCCGCACGGCCTGCATGTCGGCATAGCATGTCATCATTTCGCGCCGCAGTTGATCGTCCTCCATCCAGCGTGCCGCATCGGGTGAGGCAAACTGCTCCTCGAACAGGATATTCATTCTTTCGCAGAGCGCGAAAATCAACAGCCCGCGTTCGGTCGAGAGAGTCGATTGGGCCACCGCCCAGCCCTCGTTTTCCGGACCGATGAGGTTTCCGGCCGGAATTTCAACGTCATCCAAGAAGACTTCGCAGAATTCGTTCATTCCGTTCATCTGCCTGATGGGCCGCACTTCCACGCCCGGCGCCTTCAGGTCCATGATGAAGCAGGATATGCCTTTGTGCTTGGGGGCATCCGGATCGGTGCGGGCCAGCAGCAGATAGTAATCGGCGTAGGCCCCGTAGGACGACCAGACCTTCTGTCCGTTGACGATATAGCGGTCACCGTCGCGGACCGCGCGCGTCCGCAGCGAAGCCAGATCCGATCCTGCGCCCGGCTCGGAAAAGCCCTGACACCAGACCTCGCCGTTGCGGACGCCCGGAATGTACCGGTCGATCTGCTCCTTCGTACCCCACTTCGCCAGCGTGCCCGGAACATGATTGAGCGAGATCGTGAACATCACCAGGTCGGGGGCCTTGGCGCGGGCCAACTCCTCGAAGATGATCACCTGCTCCTGGATGGTCAGCTCCTCGCCGCCCCACTCGACCGGCCAGTGCGCCGTTGCCAGGCCCTGAGCATCGAGTTCGGCCAGCCACCAGCGCTGGAACCGTGAGAAATCCTCGTCGCTTGCGTCGGTCATGCGCTCCTGCCAGCACGGCGGCACGACACGGCCCAGCCATTCGCGCAACTCGGCGCGAAACGCGACAGGATCGCTGCGGCGATCGATGACTCTCATGCCGCTCTCCCGACAAGCAGGTTAGCGGCACGATCGATCGAGGCGCGATCGCCGCCGCACAGTGCCTGATTGAGCTTGGCCCGCTTGAGGTGGAGATGAACCGGACACTCGCGCGTGAAGCCGATGCCGCCATGAAGCTGGATGGCCTCTCCGGACAGTTTCACATAGACGTCGCAGGCCCGCGCCTTCGCCAGCGACGCGAGCGCCGACGACTTCGCATTCTTCCCGAAACAGGCGGTCGCGACGCGAAGCAGCGACGCGGCGGTCTCCAATTCGAGCTTCATCGTCGCGGCGCGATGCTTGAGCGCCTGGAAGGAACCGATCGCGCGGCCGAACTGCTCGCGGGTCTTGAGGTAGTCGATGGTCCGGGCGAGCACCGCGCGGCATCCGCCGACGCTGTCCGCGGCCAACGCCAGAGCGAGATGATCGCCCAGCCGGGTCTGGAGTGCAATTGCCGCATCCCCCGAGGCCAGGCGACACTCTCGTGTCACGGGCAGACCGCCCGGTGCCAGCATGCGCAATCGCCGGGTATGGTCGTGGAAGGCCACGGCCCGCCGCTCGGCCTGGCGAATGTCGAGCATCAGCGCGACCGGCTCGCCATCGGCTTCGCGACCGAACAGCAGCAGGTGGCTGTCGTGGTCGTCGTCGAACACGGGAATGTCGTCGGCCTCCAGAGCGCCATCTCGACCGATTCCGGCGCTGTCGAAGGAAAGTTCTGGCGCAACCGCGCCCCAGGCCGCGCCTTCGACCAGTGCGGCGAGGCGACCGTCCTGCTCGAAGGCGCAAGCGACCAGCGCATCGATGCACAGCTGTTGTCCGATGAACGGCAATGACGAGAGATGTTCGCCAAGTTCGCAGTAGATGGGAACGAGCGCTTCGATTCCCAATCCGCCGCCGCCCAGGGACTCGGGCGCGGCGATGCCCAACCACCCGAGTTCACAGGCGCGCCGCTTGATTTCAGCGTCAAGCTCGCCGCCGACATTAGTGAATTTCAGGACCTCCTCGATCGAGAAGTTGTTGGCCAGCACGGCTCCCACCGATTCCGCCAGCGAATCTATCAGTTCCTGGTCATCCATTCCCGGTCCTTAGTTCTTGCCGATTCCGGTGATGCGCAGCGTTCGCACGCGTCAAATAATCAGTTAGATTATATAAATCAAATGCGCTGCCAATCGTCTGGATAGCCGGTCAGGGGAGGCATCGATCCCGACGCGCGAAGGACCTGCGTCAGGCATCGGGATCGCAATCAATGCCTGCTGCGACCCATAGCGGGGTGCGGCGTTCGGCGAAGGCGCGTGGCCCTTCCAGGAAATTGGGAGACGATTGCATCGCCTTTACGACCGGCAGATCCCAGGCGGTCAAAATGGCATGGCGCAACTCGCCGCCGGCATCGTGACGCGCGGCGGCGATCGAGGCCTGTATCGAGGTCGGGCTGGACATCAGGATCGTGTCCGCCATTGTCCGGGCTGCGGCGGCGAGTTCCTCGTGGGGCACGACCTGGTTTACAAAGCCAAGTTCCCTGGCCTCATGAGCAGATACGCGCCGCGTCGAGAGAATGATGTCCATGGCCCGCTTTTCACCGATCGAGCGGACGAGCCTGACGATACCGCCTGCGAGCGCCGCAAAGCCGATCCGTGGTTCGGGCAGCGAAAACCAGGCATTTTCCGACGCAATGATCAGGTCGCAGGCCAGCGCCATCTCGAATCCACCGCCGAGCGCTGGCCCGTTGACTGCCGCGATGACCGGCTTGACCCTGTCGAAGCGTCGCGTGAGCCCTCCGAAGCCGGAATCGCCGATTCCCCGGTCCCCGCCCGAAATCTCCTGCTTGAGATCATGACCGGCGCAGAACGCACGCTGTCCTTTCCCTGTCAGGATCGCGATCCACTGATCCGGGTCCGCATCGAAGTCATCGAAGATGCGCGCAAGCTCACGCTGCTCGGTACTCCTGAGCACGTTCATGACCTCGGGACGGGCCAGGGTCACGATCGTCAGGTGGCCTTCCCGTTGCACAGAGACGCCTGGCCCGGAATTGGCTCGATCGTTCATCTAAAGTGTCCTTCCCACCGAACTCATTGCGCCGTGGCAGCGTGCCTGCGTTCATTGATACCTGCGATCGGAACCGCGATCAGCAGCATCAGCAAGGCCAGCACCGCAAGCGCGACAAGGCTGATTCCCGCAGGGTAATGTCCCAGCATAAGTTGCAAGAGCGACGTGCCGATAAAGGGCCCCCCATAAAAGCAGCCCTTTACCAGACCATTGTTTCGCGCGAGGCTTTCAGCGCTGCTCATGCGCGCGAGCAGCGAGAATATCGACGGCTGAACCAGTCCGCCGCCAGCCCCGATGATGACCACACCGGTGGCGAGGACGGACAGATTCTCCGACATCCCCGCTATTGTGAGGCCGACCGACCACAGGAGGAAGGCCAGACCAAACACGGCGGCGCCCGACAGAATCCTCCGCACCAGCCCGAACATGAGGCTGCTGAGGACGGAAACTCCGGCGACGAGCGTAAACATCTGCGCGGCAACGAGCGCGCTGTCGACTCCGATTTCCTTGATGTGAAAAGGAAGAAAGATTGGCACGCTCAAGGCGATCGATCCTGCCACCAGCGCCAGAAGGGCGATGGGAACCGTCCCAACTAGCGGCTGGTTGGCCGAGCTGTCCTTCGCCGGGCGTACCCGGAACTGGGCAAGTTCGGGCGATGCCAGCGCGCACAGCAGAAACGGAACGGCAAGAAGATGCACAGCGAAGGATGCGCGCCAGCCGAAATGATCGCCCAGCCAGCCCGAGAGCATGACCATCAAGGCAATCAGTGCCGCTCCCGTGGCGTGATTGAAGCCGATGCGCGCCTCGCGCGCCCTGTCGGCGAAACGGTCACCGATCAGGGTGACTGCCAAGGTGGTCAGCATCGCCCCGCCAATCCCGACGAGAAACCTTGTGAAAATGATTGTGTAGAGCCCCGGCATGAGCGCACCGGCAAGGCCCGCGACGAGAAACAGCAGGTAGGACAGGATCATCAACCGCCGGGGGCCGCCGAGACGAGCCGCCATGAATCCTGCGAACGGTGCCGCAATCATCGCGATGCCGTCGATGGTGACGATCGCCTTTGTCCAGAAAGCCGCGCTGGGGGTATCGGCGAATGCGGCCTGGATTTCGGGCAAGACCGGCGAAAGCGCGCTGAGCGCCAGGGAACCGAACACCCCTGATCCGATAAGGACGATCTCTCCGAGCAGGCCGACCGGCCCGGTTTCGGGGTTGGTCGCCGGATCCAGGTCCTGTCTGGAATGCGTAGCGGTGGTTGTCATTCAGGCAGCCTCTCTCCTCGGCACCGATCGGACCAACTGACGGACGGACCTCGCCGGACGGCCAGCAGGTCTGCCGGAAATCCGCGCTATCCGCCCGATTATCAGACCGTGACTGCCGTCTCCTGGGCCAACACAGTGCGCGCTTCTTGCTCGATGATTGTGTCCTTGAAGAAATCCTTGTTCAACCCCGCAAACATCCTGATCGGGTTGACGAAGACGAAATCGCGGAAGTTCTCCGCCGTGATGAGGCCATCCTCCACCAGTTCGTAGGCTTCTTCGAGGACTTCCGTCGCATCGATCACGTCGAAATGGCCGATATCCGACCCCAGTACGGGCCTCAGATTCATTTTCATGCGTGGATCGAAGGCGATTGCTGTCATTGGATCGTCAGCCTCCGCACCAAAGAAGAAATTCTTTCGGAACAGTGATTTAAGAGTCTCCCTGTCGGGAATGTCCACCAGTTTGAAGTCGCTTGAATCTTTGTCGAGCTCGGTCAGTTCGTCCTGGGTCATGTCGACATGAAGTTGATCGAGATTCTTGTCGAGCACGTCCTCGATATGGTCGCCAAACCGCGCAACCGTATCGGCCTGGATTTCGAGCTGCTTGCGCAGTTCATCCTTGTCCAGGTTTGTCGGCTTCAGATGGGCATCGAGATACTGCCGATTGCGCTTTTCCCAATGCTCCTTGAGATCGGAGAAGAGATTGCAGGCCCAGCCCACACCGCCCTCGAGAAAACCGAAGGGCAGGTCGGGGTGACGTTGCGACACGCCGCCCAGGATCAGGTTGCGGGCAAAAAGATGATGGCTTTGCGCAAAGTGCCCGAGGTGGTTCGCGACGAAATTGCTTGGCGACGACCGGTCGGGCCAGCCCATCGAGCCACTGTGCGTGCACAAGGCCATCTTGCATTCCTCGAACTTGCGCCAAACCGGTTCGTAGTCATAGGGGCTGTCGAGGCCTAATGCGTCCACATAGACGCGGCGTTTTGCTGGATCCGGTTGCCATTCGGCATCGGCTTCCACCGTGCGCACGATCGTGCCGCCCGTTACCACCTGACGCAGCCCGATGCTGTGCGCGAATTCCAGCTGTTCGATTGCCTCGTCCGGTGTGGAAAGATTGACGACACCCACCGGAATGATCCGGTCGCAGTAGGGCGCCCAAAGCTCCTTGACCATCAGGTTGTAAGCCTTGATCGCCGCAGTCGACAACTCGGGATCGCCGACATCGCGTGGCAGGGTCAGGCCGATCGTCGGAAATACCACCGCAACATCGACTCCCCAGTCGTCGAGGCTTTCGCGGAACACGCGAGGCACCAGGGTCGCGATCCTGTCCTGAGAGGTCGGCACGCCCCAGTAGGAAGGCCGACGCATCCGGTTCTTGCGCCGGTCCTCCTGCGAGGCCTCGTACCACGCGCCCATCCGTCGACCGTAAACCTTGTCGAACCTGTCGAGCAATCCAGGTCCTCCAACCTCGCGCACGAAGTCCTTGTAAACGGGATAGAGCTCTGCCCAGTGCCCATCGGAATCGATTACGGGATGGTCGAGCTTCTGGCGAAGCTCGTAGCTTTTCGTCGGCATGCCAGACGGTCCTCTTCTGGTCGGTGGATCAGTTCAATTGCGGGGGCGAAAATCCGAATGTTTCGGCGAAGCGTTCGCGATAGCGCGGCCATGCCTCGGGGTTCAGGAGTCGCGGCGGCACCTGCCCCGCGAAAATCGTCTCCCATTGCTCGGCGGTGGCGACCGCTATATCCCGGGTTGTTTCCTCGGTGATCCCGGCGCTGTGCGGCGTTGCCAAAACATTGTCGAAAGCGAACAGGGGGTGATTGGGTTGCGGCGGTTCGTCGAGGAACACATCGACGCCGGCCCCTCCCAGATGGCCGCTTGCCAGTGCATCGACCAGGGCCGCTTCGTCGTGGATCCCGCCTCGCGCAGTCGTTATGAAAAACGCCCCTGGCTTCATGGCCGCAAACTCACGCTCGCCGATCATCCCGCGGGTCTGCTTGGTCAGCGGCCCATTGAGAGAGACGAAGTCCGATTGCGCCAAGAGCGTATCAAGCGGGACCTTCCGGCCGCCTCGCGCGGTAGCGTCTTCTTCGGAAACATAGGGGTCCGTGATGAGAACGGTCATATCAAAAGGAGCGCACAAGGCGGCGAGACGTGATCCGATCTGGCCGTAACCGACAATGCCGAGCGTCTTGCCCAACAGGTCGTTGCCGGTGAAATCGCTTCGCAGCCAATCCGAGGTTCGACGAATGACCCGGTCGGCCAGACCGATCTTCTTGGAAAGGGCGATCATGAAGCCCAGAACGTGTTCGGCCACGGCCTCCTGGCCGGTGCCGGACTGGTTGCACACGATGACGCCGCTTTGCGTGCAGGCTTCGACATCGATGACATCGTAGCCCGCACCGGCCGAACATATGGCCAGCAATTCGGGGCAGCCGGCGATCAGGTCGCGATGCGCGAGCCAGCGTTCGCCGGAGCCGCTGTTAGTCGCATCGGTGCGGATCAGCGCCTGCATGCCATGGGCGCAAGCCAGCGCGGCGGCGATCCGGTCCGTAGGTCCGGCGATCGTGATCCTGATCGTGTCGATGCGCTCGCTGTCGGCAAGTCGATCTCCCGCAACGGGATGCACCCAATGGTCGAAATAGGCCACGCGAGCCTTCTTAATCGTCATGTCCGACGTGCCGCTTTGGCTTGGCCTGTGCGGCCTTGAACATATCGGCCAGCTCGGGCGACACGTTCACGTATTCGTTCTTCGCGATTTTTCCCGCTCGCCCCGGAATCGGATCATAGCCGAAGCCGCCGTTCTTGTTCTCCATGTGATAGTATTCCCGCCCGAGGGGAAGGCGACGATCGGAAATCGGGACCTCGGTCCAGGCGCGCAGCAGCAAGCGCCTGCGCGACGGCTCGTCACCGTCCACATAGTCCGAACGCGAATGGCACATCGCGAAATTGTTCGCGAGCACGAGCTCCCCCGCCGCCAACCTGAACTCCACCTGCTGATCGAGAAGCACGTTGCGCAGGATGTCGAGCGCCTCGTCCTCCGCGGGCGTTAGCTGCCGGCCCAGAGCGTGCAGAGCCGGCGCGATGCTCGAATATGTGAAATTGATGCAGATACTGCCGTCCACTGCCGAAAAGATCGGCACGTCATAGGGCGTGATATCCGGCTGGTGATCATACTGCTCGCTGCGGCGGTGATGCGGAAAGCCCTTGTACAGGATCGGCAAAATGTCAGGTCGTTCGGCCAGGATCGTGTTGTGCGCAGCCGGTCCGCTGGAGAACTGGCTCGCGCCGCCGGAAACCGGTTCATGCACGCAAAGCAATCCCAGAATGTCTCCGGCATCGTTGTGCATGGCAAGCTCGCCATTCGACTTGGTGCCGCGCGCTGCCTGAACACCGTCGGAAAGAGGCTCCTGCTGAACCCGCACGACCCGATCGCCGAGACTGTTGTTCGAAACCGGGTTGCCAAAATGACTCATCACGATCCAGAAGAACCGTTCGAGCTCCTCGATTGGCCGATCGACCGGAAAGCCGCCGATGACGGCGAGGCCCTTGCCAGAGAGGATGTCGTCGTAGACGGCGCGCAGATCCACATCGATAGCCCGATGGCTTGTCATCTTCGGAGTGATCTCGTCGCGCGGGACATTGGCAAGGCGATCGAGCAAAGCATCGATGGCGGCAATATTGTCCGCCGTCAGGCGATACAGGAACCCGCTCTTGTCGGGAAATTCCGCTCCTGTCCACGCCATGGAATCGTCGGAATGCTCCGCATGGACAGGTGTCATGGCTTCAATCCTCCCATCGGCTGAACGTCGATCGAGCGCAGTTTCGCCGCGCGTGCGAACGCGGCCTCGCGCAGGAATATCTGATCGGTTCCGGCACTGACGAATCTCACGCCAATAGCTACGAATTCGGCGAGCAGGCGAAAGTCGGAGATTCCGGCAAGACCGAGAATCTTGCCTTCCGACATGCAACCGCTTGCAGCCTTGGTCACGGCCGACCTGAAAGCGGGATTCTCGAACTGCATCGGCACGCCGAGCGACGCGCTCAGATCCCATGCTCCGATGATGAGCAAGTCCAGCCCGGGCACGGCAGCGATGTCTCCGACATTGTCCACCGCTTCGGCATTCTCGATCATTACGGCGACAACGGTGGCCGCATTGCACTCGGCCGCGATTTCCTCCCACGTTCCGGTCCCATAGCGATTCACCGGGTTCGATGCGATGGGCGGTCGTTGCCCCCAGGGAGCGAAGCGACAGGCATCGACCACGCGCGCCGCTTCCTTCGCGTCATGGACATGCGACACGATAATTCCGTGAGTGCCGGAATCCAGCAGCCGTGCGATCGTCTCCGGATCGTTCCGGGGCAGGCGGACGAAGGGGATCAGTCCGGCACCGGACGCGACGATGGACAGCATGGACGCGGTCTCGATCGATACCGCGCTGTGTTCGAGGTCGACATTGCTGCAGTCGAAACCTGCCGCCGCCGCGATGAGCGGAGTGTCGGCGGTGCGGGCCAGCGAAATGCTCATACATTTCCACAGCCGGTCCGGAGTCAGACGGTTCTGGTGCACGGGCATCATGGCATCCTCTTCGGGTCCGAGACTAGCGAACCGACGGAGGAAGCGGAAATAGCGTTTTGGCGCATCTTTAATGCTGAAACGGCACTAAAGGGATCTGCGCTCGCGCCGCCATCAATGCTCGTCACGGTTGCCTGGCTTGTGATCGGGAATCTTCAACCGCTCGACGATGCGCCCATCCAACAGATGCTCCTCGATGATTTCATCGTGGTCGGCTTCGGTCTCGTATTGGTACCAAGTGGCATCCGGGCAGATCACGATGACCGGGCCTTTGGTTCAGCGATCGAGGCAGCCCGATGCATTGACGCGGACCTTGCCCGGACCGGACAGCTTCAAATCCTTCACGCGGCCTTTTGCATAGACAAGCATGTCCTGCGCACCGGCATCGTGACAACATTTCCTGCCGTTGTCCCGCCGATTTGTGCAAAAGAATACGTGATGCTTGTAGTGACTCATGACGATCCCTCGGTCGGGTTGGAAGTGATGCAACTAGGAAGCCGGGACAAAAATACATCTATGTAATTTATCTGTTTTGCGCAATAGGGCCAAGATGATATGTATAGTCGCGCGCGCGCGAGCAGCACGGGGGATATCTTTCCCGAGACGGTGCAACAGAAATGGATCGGGATGAACGAGGCGATCAGCCAATCAGGTCGATCGGCTCGCCATCGCAACAGCGAAGGGCGTGAGCCCGATCTTCGGGCCGAAGTCCATATGCGTCATCTGCCGTATTTCATCGTCGCTGCGAAAGAGCAGAATTTCAACAAGGCCGCAGCGCAACTAAACATGAGCCAATCGGCCATTTCCAGGCGCATTGACGATCTGGAACAGGCGCTTGGGGCGGAGCTGTTCGTCCGTTCACGAAAAAGTGTGCGGCTTTCGCTCGCTGGAAAGTCCCTTTTGAGCGATGCGCAACGTGTTCTGAGTAACTTCTCTCACGCGGCTGCCCGCTGCCGAAGCATTTCGCGCAGCGAAAGAAATGAACTCAAGATCGGAATCAACGACAGTGCGCTGCGGCATATGATTCTGGGTCGGGCATTTCAGGACTTCCGCAAGACGTTTCCGCAGGTCAATCTGAGAATGGAACAGACCGCGCCGACACCTTTGATCGAGGCAATTGCCAGCGGCCTCGTCGATGGCGCATTCATCTACACTCGTCCGCGCGGCGATCCCATATTTGATGCGGTAGAAGTCGCTCATGACACATTCCTGCTCGCAGTTCCGCAAAACCACCGGCTGGCCGGGTCCGGGTCTGTCCGATTGCGGGATCTGTCGGACGAAGAATTTCTCTGGTTGCCCCGGGAAAGCGCCCCGGACTTGCATGATTGCCTTTTGGAAGCGTGCAAATCCGCCGACCTTGACCCTGTGATCGGTCAGACCATACTGAGCGAATCCACGCGCCTGCATCTCGTTTCCAAGGGACTGGGAATCAGTTTTGTAACCACGTCGTTCGCAACGATGCAAAACGAGAACGTCACGCTCTTGCCGGTCGCCGATCTCAATGTTGACTTGATTTTAGAATTCGTATGGCGTCAGGATAGCGCGACGGCATTTACGAGAAGCTTCGCCGATATCGTGCTCCAGTGTAAAATGGAAATTCAGAGAAATCAGATGAGTCAGAAATTTACTAATGGCGCAGCTTAGGGGATTTACAAAGGCTGGCGAACCGCTTGGCACGCGCGTGCGCATTCCCAAGGCAGCCGAAATCGTCTCGTCGAAATTGCGCAGCCTCATC
>JAHFPT010000040.1:0-3340 GCA_023266625.1 Novosphingobium sp.
GGCAGCGGCTGAAGCGTTCTGGCGCAAGCATCTGGAAGTCAGCGGCGAGGTCGTCTTTTCCAACTATCGCGCGCAGATGCCGATCGACGTCGTGCAGCTCCCCGTACCGGCTGCCTGAGATCGGGAGGCATGGCGATCCGTCGCCGGCGGAAGTTTGGGGCTTGCGCCTGGACTTGTAGCCGTGCAATCCACTTCCGGGCTATTGTGTAACTGATTGGAAGGGGGTAACGGCAACGATGCAGGGCAGGATCTAGATCGCCGTGCGCCAACCGAACGCTTCGATCAGACTGGTCGAAAGAAGTGGGACAGCAGACGAGCAGACGGCCGTTCCGTACAACATCACCGCGAGCGCCAAACCGCAGTGACGAGAGAACAGGCTGGCGACCGCGACAGTCCAGACCATAGGTTTACCCGCAAGCGCCCCAACCGAGAGCAGAAGCCAGAGCGCCCACCAGCTCCACAAGCTGTTAACGAAAGATAGCAGCGCGAAACCGCCCAGGAAGAGCATTGCACCTGGAATTGCAATGCGGCGTGTCCCGGTTCGATCGATCACCATGCCGACGAAGGGCGAGAAAATGGCGCCGATTACCGTCACCAGGGTCATGGCTGCTGTGATCTGCGCGCGCCTCCAGCCATATTCGGCCTCGATCGGCGCGATGAAAGCACCGATCGAATAGACGTGGAGCGAGGCCATCCCGATGCCGGCCATGCTGGCCGCCACCACGGGCCAGTGCATCCGCCATTCGCTTGTCGTTTCGGTCATGTTTTCATCCCACGGGGAAGGTAATCGACTTTGTCTGGGTATATTCGAAATAACCTTCCTCGCCCCATTCGCGGCCCAGCCCGGAGCGCTTGTAGCCGCCGAACGGCGTGTCGGGATGCAAGCGCCCGGAACCTCCGTTCATCATGATCATGCCGGTGCGGATCTTGAGCGCCATCTCCATGGCTTTGCCCGCATCCTGCGATACGATGCCGCCACCCAGCCCATAGTCGCTGCTGTTGGCAAGCCGGACAGCCTCGTCGTCGCTGTCGAAGCCGATGATCGACATGACCGGTCCGAACACTTCGTTCTGGCCCAGATAGCTGTCGTTGGCGACATTGTCGAAGATGGTCGGCTCGAAGAAGAAGCCGTTTTCCAGACCACCGGAAAGCCCTTCGATGCGCTTGCCACCATACACCAGGGCCGCCCCTTCCTCGACAGCCCGGGCGACGAAGCCCTCAGCGCGTTCGCGGGCTGCTTCGCGGATCAGCGGCCCCATGGAAATACCTTCCGCAAAGGGGTCTCCGACTTTCCAGTGGGCCATCGCCTGCTTGAGGGCGGCGACCAGATCGGCGCGGATACGGTTATCGACAAGGATGCGCGTTGTGCAGGCGCAACCCTGGCCGGCCTGTGCGAAATTGGAGAAGAGCACGCTCGGGATCGCGCGTTGCAAATCGGCGTCGTGGCGGATGACGAGCGCCGACTTGCCGCCCAGCTCGAGGTGGCACTTGGTGATATTGGGCGCGGCCTGCACCATGATCTGGCTGCCAACCTTGTCCGAGCCGGTAAAGCTGATCATAGCGACGCGCGGGTCGGAACACAGCGTGGCGCCGACATCTCCGCCGCCGGTCACCATGTTGAAAGTGCCCGGTGGCAGGTCGAGTTCGGCAATCATATCGGTGAGCAAAAGCGTCTGGAGCGGAGTGATCGGTGCCGGTTTGAGCACCACGCTGTTGCCCGCTGCCAAAGCCGTCGAGGCCTTGAGCAGGCCGAGCAGGAAGCCGGCATTATAGGGCGTGATCGCGACCACCACGCCCATGGGATCGCGCGCGATCACCCCGCCGCCCAGTTTGATTGTGCCGTCGTACCACGGCGTAGAGATCACGGGCAGGGTGGTTACAGGATCGCGCGCGGAAAAGGTGACGGCATTTGCCAGCTGATCCGCAGCGAGTCCCATCAGCCCTTCGCATTCCATTCTTGTATAGCCCATCTCGAGCATCATCAGGTGAACAATCTCCTCCTTGCGGGCATGGATCATGTCGAGCAGGCGCTGCATGCGGGCAGAGCGGATATGGCGGTCTTCGTTCGCCCAGGCACCGCATTCGAAGGCGTCGTGCGCCGCAGTGAGCGCGGCTTGCGCATCCTCGATGCCGCCGACCGGAGCGGAACCGATCACACCGCCGGTGATCGGGCTGATCGTGTCCTCTGTGCCGCCGCGTGGCTGGGTGAAGACGCCGCCGATATAGAGCGAACTATAGTCAGCCCTGAAGTCAAGAGTGACACTGGCCATTTTCGTTCTTCCTTGTCTTGATGGTTCAGCCGGTTCTCGACAGCATGCGCTGCGCTCAGACCGCGATCATGAAGGGCGCGCTGGGGGCACGCTCATCATCGGCCCGGCAGGCGGCAATGCCGCGCTCAAGGGTGCCAAGTAGCGCTTGTAGATCGATCGACGCCCCATCCGGATAGAGGAAACCGAGCGCCAGTGGCCGCTCCTCCCTGGGGCAGGGGAGCAGCGTCGCCGTGATCAGGCTGTCCGGCACGAAGCCGGCCGTACCGGTCGCATGGCCCTGACGGCCATATTGCGCGATCCGCTCGCTGAGCTCGGCAACATTGAACTTGGCGTCCGGCGGCGCTTCCGCATTCAGTCGGCGGAGCAGGCGGCCCGCCAATTCTCCTTCCAGACTCGAAAGCAGCAGGTGGCCTGCGGCGCTGGCGGAAAGCTGCTCCGAACTGCCCCTGAATATGTCAATTGCATCGATGTGCGGGGCAGGGGCCCAGTGAAAAATCTGGACATGCGCGCCGACCATCCCGAACAGCGCGACGCTGTGGCGCGTCGTACGCGCGAGATTATCCATGAAGGCGAACAGTCGGCCATTGCGCAGGGCCGGGGGCTGTGCGTCGGCACCCATGATGGCCAGGCGGGGGGTTGGCCAATAGGACCGCGACTGCGGGTTCTTGTAGAGCAGGCCCATCTCGACAAGGCTCGAGAGCAGTTCCGACGTGCTCGATTGCGGGCGACCGTAGCGGCGCACGATGTCCATGACGGTCGCATCGGGGCGATCCTGGTCAAAATATTCGAAGACCTCGATCACGCGCTTGGCAATCTTGGTTTTGTTCGACTCGAGCACCGTGGCCACATCCGATCTCCCGCCTTGCATATAGTTATACAATCCACGCACTCTCGCCACACGTCAACGAAAAGAAGGAGGCCCTCACCGTTCACCCGCAATTGCGGCTGTGTACCAACGGGACAATGAGCTGACCCATATCCTTCGTCATTGCGAGCAGAGCGAAGCAATCCAGAGCCGCGCAAACCACCCTGGATTGCTTCGCTCCGCTCGCAATGACGAGTCAATGGAT
>JAHFPT010000040.1:3350-35190 GCA_023266625.1 Novosphingobium sp.
GCAGCACGGAGCCTGGAAGATCGTCGCCTACGCCTCCTCGCCGCTGCCACCCGATCCCGCTTGATAGATCGTCAACCCGTCGAGGGCTTCCACCTGGCTGCCATCGACGCGCAGCGGATTGACTTCCAGCACGGAGAGGGAGGGGCCGAGCGCGGCGGCGGCCTCGGCGATCGCGGCGATCGCTGCGGCCAGCGCATCAAGGTCGGCGGCGGGCTGGCCTCGATATCCCAGGAGCAGCTTCGCGCCGCGCAGCGCGAGGAGCATGTCCCGCACTGCAGCCGGGTCGAGCGGGAGCAGGCGGGTCGCGCTGTCCTTGAACACTTCGGTCAGGATCCCACCAATGCCTACGGTAAGCGCGAGACCCCATTCGCGATCGCGGACGACGCCGACGATGAGTTCGGTCGCCGCCTTGCGCATGGGTGAGACAAGTACGCCGTCTATCCGGGCTGTCGGGGCATGGACCCTCGCCGCCGCAACGATGCTTTCGAAGGTCTCGTGCGCCTCGTGTGCCGCGATGTTGAGGCGAACGCCGCCCGCTTCGGTCTTGTGGGCGATGTCGGGTGAAGCGATCTTTAGCACCGCCGGGGTGTCCAGCGCGGCAACCACCCGCTGCGCCGCCGCCGCAACGGTGACGAGCGACGAGGGGATGACGGGGACACCCCGGGCGGCGAGATAGGCCAGCGTCTCTCGCTCGCCGACCGGACGTATCCCCAAATTGGCAGGCGCGGCGGCTTCGACCAGCGGACGAGCAAGGCAGCGCGCCCATCGCTGCAGATGGGCAAGGGCGCGTACACCGAAATCGAGGTCTGGAAGCGTAACGTCGACCCCGGCAGATTTGCGGAACGCCAACTGAACCTCGCTGGCGTCCTGCAGGATCAAGCTGGCGATAACCGGCGGCTTGCCGGCAGTCTTGAAACCTGCCGCTATCGCGCGCACGCCTTCGCCCAGGATCTGAACCTCGGTCTCGGTGTTGGGCAGGACGGTCGATGCGACGATCAGACCCATATTCGGGTCATCCTGCAATATCGGGATCACCTTTGACCAAGTCTGCGGTTCCTGGAGGACTACGCCGGTGACATCGAGCGGATTGAGCGTCGCGGCGAAGGGGGGGAGCACTTCACGCAGCTTTGACTGCGTCCCGGCGGTGTAGGGGGCAACTTCGACACCATGAATATCGGCAAGGTCGGCATATATGGCGCAAGCACCGCCCGAGATGGAGGTGAAGCCGATGCGTGGCGGATCGATCGGGCCGACCTTGCCCAGAAAGTCGGCGGTGATGATCAGCTCCTCGATCGAGCTGACACGCGATATGCCGTGGCGATCGCACAGCGCATTGAACACGCCGTCGTCGCCGACCAGCGATCCTGTATGTGCCAGACCGATGGCACCGGACATCTCGCTGCGGCCGAGTTTCAGTATGACGATCGGTTTTTTCGCCGCGCGCGCGCGGGCAGCTGCGGACACGAAACGGTCGGGTTTTTTGAGGGACTCGACATAGAGGGCGATTGCACCGACTTGATCGTCATCGACCAGATAGTCGAGTATGTCAGTAACAGTGATACCGGCTTCGTTGCCAGTCGCCGCGGTGAAGGCGAGGCCGATGCCCTGCGCATGGGCGAACTTGCCGAGCTCATTGGCGATCGCGCCGGATTGCGAGATGAGCGCGAGTCGGCCGATGCGCACAGGAAGACGCGTGTTGATCGAGGTCATGGCCGAGTGATGGCCAATATTGGCGAAGCCCATGCTGTTGGGCCCCATAAAGCGGATGCCGAGCTCGGCCGCCCGCTTCGCGACTTCGGCCTGCATGTGGACGCCTTCTCCGCCTGCTTCGGCGAAACCCGAGGTCAGGATGACGGCATTGCGGATGCCAGCCCTTGCCGCGTCCTCCAGCGCACTGATGACGGCGGCGGCGGGAACATAGATGTAGGCGGCGTCAATCGGCTCGGGGATCTCGGTACAGCTGGTGAAGCCGGGCAGACCGTGGGCGGGATTGCCGCCGCGGTTGACCGCGAAGAGCTGTCCCTCATGTCCGAACCTGGCGAAGCGGCTGTGGATCATCGCACTCCAGGTCGACTTGTCGGAAGCGCCGACCAGCGCGATGTTTCGCGGGCGGAAGAAACTGGTGAGGGCCTGCGTGTCGGATGTTATGTCCATTGTGAGTGTCCTCGCTTAATCCGCCGCAACCATGCGGACGAACTGCGCGAATGCATCGGCGAACTCCTGCTTGAAATCCTGCACCACTGCGGTCGCCGAGCGCACCGCCTCGATCATGCCGACGCCCTGACCCGATTCGTAGGTGGCGAGCCGCTTGGCGCTGACCGACCCCGCCTCGGCGGCGGCAAAGGTCTTGTTGAGTGCGGGAACGCAGATCAGCGGCATCAGCGGGAAAGGGAGCGGATCGGGCGTGTCCGGACTGTCCCAGGCCTCGTTCCAGGCGCTCTTGAGCTGCCGGCAGGGCTTGCCGCTGCGCGCTTTCGAGCGGACGGTGTCCTGCGAGCGCGCCTCGACCATCTTCTCACGGATAACGGGGCTGGTCTCCGCCTGCGTCGTGGCGAGCCAGACGGTGCCGGTCCACGCCCCCTGCGCACCCATCGCCATCGCGCCCGCCATCTGTTCGCCAGTGACGATGCCGCCTGCCGCGATCACCGGAATGTCGCCATAGGGGCGGCCAAGCAATCGGAGCGCGCGGATCACTTCAGGCACGAGCACCAGCGTCGAGATATCACCGCAATGTCCGGCGGCTTCGGTGCCTTGCGCGACGATGATGTCGACGCCCGCCTGCACCTGCTTGATCGCATGGTCTTTCGTACCGACCAGCGCGGCGACCGGCACCCCCGCCGCCTTTGCGTGCGCGATCATCAGCGGTGGCGCAACGCCCAGTGCATTGGCGATCAGCCGGATCGGATGGCGGAACGCGATCTCCATAAGCCGTTCGGCCTCGTCTGGCGCGGTGGGGGGCAGGCGGTCGCGGATTACTTCGCTGCGGGCGATCGTGACGTCGTGCCTGGCCAGAAGATCGACGACGAAATCGACATGGCCAGGCGGGATCGCAGCTGCGAAATCGTCCATGCTCATACCCGAGGATGCCTGCTGGACCTGCGGGAAGAGGATGTCGACGCCGTAGGGCTTGCCATCGACATGGGCGTCGATCCAGGCAAGCTCCTCCTCGAGCTGATGCGAGCCGAAACTCGAACAGCCCAGCACGCCGAAGCCACCGGCGCGGCTGACCGCAGCCACGACATCGCGGC
Organism: Novosphingobium sp.; assembly: GCA_023266625.1. GTDB lineage: Bacteria > Pseudomonadota > Alphaproteobacteria > Sphingomonadales > Sphingomonadaceae > Novosphingobium. The sequence goes on from JAHFPT010000040.1 coordinate 6,599, forward strand.
AGTGCGAGAAGGCGAAGAGGGGGAATTCGGCCCCGGTCAGGCGGCAGAGATCGTTGTCCATCGGGTGCTCCTCAGCGGCCCTGCCATACCGGCGCGCGCTTTTCGACGAAAGCGCGCGGCCCTTCCTTCCAGTCCTCGGTGATGCGCAGGACGGCCATGGCCTCTTCGGTTCGCGTTCTGGCGCTCTCGTCGTCGAGGAGGTCGGCTTCGCGCGCGAGCTTGACCGCCCAGCGCACTGCCAGCGGCGCATTGGCTGCGATCCTGCGGGCGAGGGCGAGCGCTTCGGGCATGAGTTGGTCGACCGGCACGACGCGGTTGATCAGCCCAAGCTCGTAGGCGCGTCTAGCGTCGATTGAATCGCCCGTAGCCACCATCTCGACCGCAATCCGGCGCGGAATCGTGCGGGAAAGGCGGGTGACGCCGCCGGCCCCGGCGAGCAGTCCGCGCTTGGGTTCGGGCAGGCCGAATTTGGCATCCTCGGCGGCGACGGTCATGTCGCAGGCGATCGATATCTCCATGCCACCCGCAACTGCGGAGCCGCGCACTGCGGCGATCCAGGGCTTCTCGCGTTTCGCATAAACGAAACCGGCAAAGCCGCCGTCAGGGGTCGAAAGCCTGGGGCCTTCGCCGCGCGTCACCGCATCGAGGTCTGCGCCCGCGCAAAACACCCGGTCATTGGATGAGGTGAGGATGACGACGGTAACCTCTGGATCGGCCTCGCTCCGCTTGACCGCGGCATCGAGCGCTTCGGCGAGCGCGGGGTTGACCGCGTTCATCTTCTCAGGCCGGTTGAGCGTGACGAGCGCAATGCCCGCTTCCAGAATTTCGTAGAGAACTTCGTCCGCCATCAGGCCCTCCGCCAATGTAGCATATCGCCGCGCCTTTCCGTTATCCCGGCCGTGCCGACGGGTTCCACACGGCCGCTGGTCAGGAAGTCGATCTCTTCGGCGTCCACGCGCGCGACCACGCGCTCGTCTGCCGGGGTTCGGGCCATAACGACGCCATAGTTCGGGCCGTCGCGGCCATAGATCACTGTGTAGGTTTCGAGCCGGGCCGGACCCTCGATCGTATCGCTGAGCGGCGGCGTCGGGCCGCGAGCCGCATCGGCCTCGGCTTGGAAGAGATAGTCTTGCGGGAAGGTGCCGGTGGGAGGCGGGGTCACGCTGAGGACGATACTGTGGTTGTGGGTGCAATAGCCACCGTTGCCAAACAAAAGGCCATGACCGCCGCCTGCCCGCAGTGCCTTGACCATCTGCGCGGCTGCATGGGTCATATAGTTGCCTACCGGACCGCCGCCGAAGGTCAGGCCACCATGAACGGTTACTGGCCGGTCCGCCGACCAGCCGATCACGCGGCGCGCCATTTTCGGCACATTGGGAAAGCAACTATAGAGTTCGACATGGTCGAGATTGGTGCTGGTCAGGCCATTGACAGCGAGCGCCCTGGTCAGCGAGACCTCCATGCCGGGCGAACGGTCCCACCGTGCCCGGTCAAGCGCATCCTCAGGCTCATGCGCCGCCGCGCCGCCACCGATGAAGATCGCCTGCGAGCTGAAACCCAGTTCCTTCGCGGTGGCCAGGCTGGTAACAATGAGTGCCGCGCCCTGGTTGACGCTGGCATTGGCGACCATCAGCTTGGTGTAGGGAAAGGCGATCATGCGGTTGGACGCCGATGGCTCCGCGATCTCGGCGGCTGAAACCGGCTTCCTGATCCACGCGGCCTCCGACCCTTGCGCGACGTCCGCCATCAGCGACCAGATGCGGGCGGATTCGGCCTGACCTTCCGTCAAAGTCTGGCCCCAGGCGGCGCGGGTGGCGTTTTCGTAGAGCGGGTAGATTTCGGCGGGGTTTACCAGGCCGTATTTGCGGCGGTGCTCCGATGCATTGCGAAAGGCAGCGCTGCCCATGGAGCTGCTGGGCCACTTCCCGGTTCCCTCTGGCCGCATAGCGGCGGTGCGCAGCGCCTCGCCGCCGACGATGATGGCGACGGTCGCCTCGCCGGTGGCAATGGCATTGGCGGCATCGTTGAGATAGCGCACCGGCGTGTCGCCAGAGGCCATGCCCGCCTGTTCGACATGGGTGGGTGCGATCCCGAGCGCGGCGGGAAGTTGCGTGAGCGGGTCGATGTCGGGGAAGGAAAGCTGCGGCACGATCGCCAGCCAATCGCAGCGCGCGATAAGGCCCCCTCCTGCATCGGTGTCGGCGCGGTCGATCGCCGCCGCCATCAGCTGAAGCGCGTCGAGTCCCTCGGCGGGATCGGCGGGACGGTCGACGATCTGGCCCACGCCCAGGATCACAGGCAGGCGAGCGGGTTCAGTCATGCTGTCGTTTCTCCCATCAACTGAAGCTTATCCGCCTAGTGCACAACATTGCCATAGGCCGCGCCCGTTGCCGCGTGGCTAGCGGAATGTGATCGTCCCGACGATGCGGTCACCTGTCCGCCTAGTGGATTGATTTTGACATTCGCATCCCGTTAGCGGCGATCTTGTGCACGGCGATGGCATAGCTCCAGTATCAAAACAAATGAAGCCGCACGATTAGCGCTCCAGGCAGGAGTGTTCGGACACAATACGCATTGGCGCCTGATACCACCAATTTCTGTCGTCTTGCGCGTCCAGATTATGCCGAAGATTGCAGAAATGCACCGCGGGCCGGGCATTGACACTGCTGCTAAATGGTTAGATGATAGACTATAAACATATCGGCTCAACGCTGGATCAGGGAGGACCACCATGAAGAAGGGTATGCTTGTCGTGTCAGGCGCAGCCATTGCGGCTGCGACAATGGGGCTTTCCACAGGCGTCGCTTATGCGCAGGAAACGCAGGCCGGCGCCAGCGCGGCAGGCGGCGATATCGTCGTTACCGCCCGCCGCCGCGAGGAAAAGCTGCAGGACGTGCCGCTCGCTGTCACCGCACTGAGCGGTGATTCCCTGCAGCGGAAAGCAATCACCGATGTGCTCGACCTCGGCAAGTCGACCCCGGGCCTCAATGTCGGCGCGTCGCCGCGGGGCAATTCGTCCCCCTTCGTCGTGCTGCGCGGCCAGCGCGTTCAGGACACGGCGATCGTCCACGATTCCCCGGTGCTGTTTTACGTCAACGAAATCCCCTGGATGCGTATGAACGGCATCAATCAGGCCTTTTATGACATCGAAAATATCCAGGTGTTGCGTGGGCCACAGGGAACGCTGTTCGGCAAGAGCACGACTGGCGGCGCCATCCTGATCAATACCAAGAAGCCGGTGCTCAACGAGACCGAAGGTTACCTTCGCCTTCACTTGGGAGATTATAGCCTGGTGCGGGGGGAGGGCGCGCTCAACGTGCCTTTGGTGCAGGATCGCCTGGCGATGCGCATCGCGGCAGTGGTCAGCCGGCGCAATGGCTTCGTAACGTCGCGCACTATCCCGGATCTCGATCTCAACAACGAGCATTACGATGCGGAGCGCCTGTCGCTGCATTATCAGAGCGATGGACTTACCAACGACCTTATCGCCAGCCGTTTCTCCGCTCACGATAACGGCTCGGCGACTCAGGTTTTCGCCTTGAACGAGTCCGCGCCCAGTCTGGCGCTGATCTTCACACCTGCTAAGATCGCGCAGTTGAAGGCGGACATCGCGGCGAACGCCAACGATTTCTACCACGTCGGCAATGACTTCAACACGCGGTATCCCGATCCTCAAACGACGATTGATGTAACCAACATCACCTCCATTCCGCTGAGCGATAGCATATCGATCAAGAATGTTTTCGGCTATCGCAACGTCAAGGCACCAGTCTATTACGATTTTGATGGCTCGAGCGTCGCCTATCAGCAATTCTATTCATATGCCTATGTGAAGCAGATCAGCGACGAATTGCAGATACAGGGTACCAGCACCAATTTTGACTGGATCATTGGTGCTTTTTACCTGCGCGAACATGGCGACGACGGCGCGATCCAGACGATCAAGGCCGTCGCCCCGGCGACGACGGACACCGTCACCGAATCCGGCACTTTCGCAGCCAATGAAAGCTATTCGGCCTTCATCAGCGGCACCTACCGCTTCGGTCTCGAGGGACTGTCGCTGACGGCAGGCGCCCGCATCAGCCACGACAAGCGCGAGGGCGACGGCTATCAGCGGCGCAACGGAGCCTGCACCTTCGTGCTGACACCGGCCGTGCCCGCTTCGGGCGGCAACCCAGGGGTCCCGGCGGTGCTGCTGCCGCAGCCCTGCCTGTATCATAGCGAGGTCAGATTCACGAAGCCGAGTTGGCAGGTCAGCCTCAACTACAAATTGAGCCCCGGCGCGCTGCTGTATGTTGCGCATCGCCATGGCTACCGCTCGGGCGGCGTCCAGAACCGCGCGACGACGGTCCCGTCAGCGACGCCGTTCAGTGCCGAAATGGTCAACGACGTCGAATTTGGCGGCAAGTTCGAGAGCCGCATCGGCTCCGACACCAGCATCCTGTTCAACGCTGCTGTCTACAAGGCGTGGTATAGCGGGCTGCAGCGAATTTTGGGCTTTACCGCCGGCTCGCCGCCGCTGATCGTTTCAGGCGTTGCCAATGCAGCAGACGCAACGATTACCGGCGTCGAATTGGAAAGCCGCTTGCGGACTGGCGGTTTCGAACTGTCGGGAAGCCTTGGTTATACCGATCCGAAGTTCAAGAACTTCTCACAGTCGCTGACGCCGCAGACCGCGAAGGACCTCTCCAACTCGCCGGGCTTCTCTTCCGTGCCGAAGTGGACGTGGACTGTCGCTGCGAGCTACACCCATGAACTGAGCCATCCGGGCGAGGCGCTGAACGCAAATGTCAGCGCCAACCATGTCGGTACGGTTTCGGTGTCCGAAGTACCGGTGTCGGTCGGCCAATATCTGCCGGCCTATACGCTGGCCGATGCCCGGATCGGCTGGACAAGGGTCGCAGGCTCGAACTTCGACCTGGCATTCTCGGTCACCAATATGTTCGACACGGCCTATGCGAACTTCGCCAACAGTTTCGCCACCTCGGTCGGCTGGGCAACCCGCTTCATCGGAGCGCCGCGCCGCGTCCAGGGATCGGTCACTTACAATTTCTGAATTCTCGATTTGCTGAAGTGGGCAAGCGCCGCATCCAGCGATGGGCGCGGCACTTCTCTGTTGGAACCGGATGCGATCAGGCGCCCAGACGCGTCAGTCGCTCCTGCATTTTCGTATCGCCCCGCCGATGATATGTCCGGTCTCCGTGAAGATATGGACAAGCCGGCCTTCCGCATTTTCAATGCGGAGAACCGGACAGGAGAAGGGCCAAGCATGACTGACGATCAGGACATCATTGTCGAACGACTGGACAAGGTCGCCAAGGTCATCCTCAACCGGCCCAGCCAGATGAACGCCTTCACTCCTGCGATGGTGCTGGCATTGCCGAAGCTGCTACAGGTCGAAATCGATGCTGGCACCCGTGCGATCGTCCTTACCGGAGCGGGAGACAATTTCAGTTCGGGCGCGAGCCTCGGCGGATCGAGCGGTGGCGGTCCGGTCGATGTCCGCGAGCAAATGGAAAGTTACTACAATCCCCTCGCCCGCTTTCTGGCGGCGATGCCAGTGCCGCTGGTTACGGCCGTCAAGGGAGCGGCGGCCGGGGGCGGGGCGTCGCTGGCGCTGGCGGGCGACATCGTCATCGCCGGACGCTCCTCCTACATCATGCTCGCCTTTGCCCGTATCGGCCTGGTTCCCGACGTCGGCGCGACCTGGCTGGTGGTGAGCGCGGCAGGCCGGCTGCGGGCGATGCAGATGGCGCTGCTGGCGGACCGCATGCCAGCTCCCGAAGCGCTGGCCGCTGGCCTTGTGACCGAAGTGGTCGATGATGACCGGGTCATGGCCCGTGCCGAGGAAATTGCCACCCGGCTCGCGGCTATGCCGACGCGAACACTCGCGGCGATCCGCCGTCAGGTGCAGGTTGCGCTCAATGGGGGCTTCGAGGCATCGCTGGATGCCGAACGCGACAATCAGGTGGCTGTCACCCAGACCCGCGATTTCAAGGAAGGCATTGCCGCCTTCAAGGAAAAGCGCAGACCCGTGTTTACTGGGGAATAGGCTTGAGCGAGAGCGCAGAACCTTTCTTCCACCGCGACGGTGAGCGCCTGATTCCGACGCAGCAGGCGCGGGGGCCGTGGAAGGCCGGCACCCTGCACGGCCGGGTGATTGTCGGCGTACTTGCCGGCGAGATCGAACGCCGCCACGGTGATCCTGCCTATCTGCCAACGCGGCTGACCGTCGACATGCACCGCGCGCCGTCGATGGAGCCGTTGCAAGTGGAGACACGCGTCGTGCGCGACGGGTACCGGATCAAGGTTGTCGATGCCGAACTGATTTCCGAGGGGCGCCGCGCCGGGCGCGCTACTTGCCAGCTGCTGCGGCGCAGTGACGAGCCCGAAGGGCGGGGCTGGACAGGGGACGTCTGGGATGCGCCGGGGCCGGAGCATCTGCCGGATGCGGGGGCAACGCCCGAATCGATGTTCGGACTGTGGGACATGCGCTGGATCGCCGGTCGTATCGGCCAGCTCGGCCAACGCCGTCTGTGGATGCGCGAAATTCGCGAACTCATTGGCGGCGAGCCGCTGACACCCTTTCTGCGCGTTGCCAGCGGTGTCGATTATGTCAGCCCGCTCGCCAATGTCGGCGAAATGCGGAACTATGGCTATATCAATTCGGATGTGACGATGTACCTGCACCGGCTGCCGGTCGGAGAGTGGATCGGCTACGAATCCCTCGCCCATGAGGCGAGCAACGGGATCGCTCTTGGCCATTGCAACCTCTATGACATCGAGGGCCGCATCGGCTGGGGTTCGGCCTGTGCGCTGGCGCAAGGTGTCAAGCCCCAGGGCAAGCCTGTATAGCCGCGCCGACGTGTTCCGCATGGGACACGCCGAGAGCTGACCATCGTCCTGCAACAGGAGAAGCCACCATGCCCGTCCTCTTCCTTCATGGCGTTCCTGCCACCGCCGCGCTTTGGAAGCCCGTGCTCGCCCGGATCGACCGCGACGACGAAGTGCTGGCGCCGGACCTTCCCGGCTTCGCCGCTCCGCCGCCCGAAGGGTGGAACCCGGTAAAGGAAAGCTATGTCGACTGGGCTATCGCTCAGTTGGAAGGGCTGCACGAACGCGGCGGGCCGGTACATCTGGTCGGGCACGACTGGGGCTGCCTCATAGCGCTGCGCTCCGCTTCGCTGCGCCCCGAGCTACTGCGCAGCGTTGCCGTCGGCAATGCCCCGATCGATCCGCACTGGCCGCTGCACATGCTCTGGACCGAATGGATGATAGAAGGGCAGGGCGAGAAACTCGCCGATCTGCTCGCCGAGAAGAACCCGATGCATGAAACGCTGCTGCGCCTGGGCTTCGCACCGGAGGATGCGAAGAACAACGGCTTCACCTTTCCCGGCAATGCCCGCCGCATCCTGTCGCTCTACCGCTCGGCGGTGAATGTCGGGAAGGAATGGGCGGAGGATCTTGCCCGCATTGTCGTCCCCTCCATGTTTATCTGGGGAGAGCGCGACCTCGTCGTGCCCGTCGAGATCGGCCGGCGGATGGCGGCGCGGGTCGGCGCAGAATTCGTTACGCTCGACGCCGATCATTTCTGGCCGGTCGAAAAGCCGGATGAAGCGGTGGCCCTCCTGAAGCGCCTTTGGGCACGGGCGGAGCTACGGCCCTATACTATCCTCACCCAGCCGCCCTTCGGCGGCTGAGGCGCAACCGACCGTGCTTTCTTGCGTCCGGCCGCTCGCAAGGATAGGCCTCGCGGTGTGGAGGTGGCACAGGAATACAATCTGCTGGGGCAGAAACTTGGTCCCAAGGGCCGGCAGGTGCGCGACCGGCTGCTTGCCGCCGCCCGCGGCCTGATGGCGAGCCAGCCGATGTCGGCACCGACGCTGACGGCGGTAACGGCAGCCGCCGATGTCCGGCTGACCTCGGTGTATCGCTACTATGCCGATGCCGGCGCGCTCTACATCGCCGCCATGGAGCCGCTGCGAGCGCAGATGGCGCCGTTGATAGCGCTGCTGAAGCAGCGGTGGCGGAAGGGCGCGGAATATGCCGAGGCGCTGCGCTTCGCCGAGCAGCATTTTTCGTATTGGCGCGACCGGCGCGGCGCACTGTTCCTGCGCAACAGCCTGGCCGAAGGGGGTGATGTCCGCTTCATCGCGCTGCGCACGGAGTGGGCCTTTCCACTTTACCGGGCGCTGGCGGAGAAATTGGCCGCCGCGCACGGCCGCGCTGTGGGCGAGGACGACATGGCGATTGCCGGGGTGGTGCTGTCGGGCATGGAACGCACGGCCACGCTGGCGCTGCAGCATTGGGAGGAGGAGGGGCACGCCAGCCACTCCGCCGTCCTGCGGCATGCCGGCAAGCAGCAGGCGGCGGTCGCGCGGATCGTCACGACACTGCTGCGACAAGACTATCTGGAAAGCTAGCGATGCCGGCATCAGTCCTGCGGCACGGCGCGGGCGCGCAGGCTGAGGAAATCGAGCTGTGGCTGCGCCTGGTGGCAGAGCGCACCGCCATCGATCGTCAGCATGGTGCCGGTGACATATTTGGATTCGTCCGACGCAAGATAGATCGCCCCGTTTGCAATGTCGGAGGATTCGCCGAGATAGGGGGTTAGCACCAGCTTCTCGAAGGCTCCCCGGATCTCGGGATCGGCAAGCATCTTCTTGAAATTGTCACTGTTGGTATTGGTGAAGCCGACGACGATCGTGTTCACGCGGATGCCGTCCTTGCCGTAGTCGAAGGCCATCTGGCGGGTCAGCGAATTGATCGCGCCTTTCGACGCCTGATACGACGGGCGCGCCGGGATCGCGCCGACCGAGGACGAGGCGGAGATGTTGATGATCGAGCCGCGCCCGGCCTGCTTCATATAGGGGATCGCCGCCTTGCTGGCCCAGATCGTGCCGTAAAGCGCTGCCTTCATGATCTCGTCGAGCACCCTGGTGTCGAGCTCGTGGACATGACTGTCGCCGCCCGAGCCGACATCGTCGCTGGCGATCGCATTGTTCATCAGCACGGTGACCGGGCCATAGAGCTCCGCCGCCTTGTGCACGGCAGCGGCGACCTCGGCCTCGATCTTGTTGTCGGCGCGCACAAATATCCCGGTGCCGCCGACTTCGCGGATCCGCTCCTCGACTTCGGCGGCGGCATCGATGCTGCGTCCGGTGAAAACGACCTTCGCTCCCTGCTGCGCCATCATGATTGCGGTGACCCGGCCGATGCCCTTTGTGCCGCCGGTGATGACTGCCACCTTGTCCTTCAATCGCATGCGCCTATCCTCTCACTCATAAATGTTGAAATAGGTTCACTTTTTAACTAGCAGATGCCGACAGACTGTCAATGAGGCTGCTGCCGGGGAGAGATGCCGATGAAGATACTCACGACCATAGCCGAAGTGCGTGCGCTGCTGGACCCCGCGCGGGCGGCAGGGAAGACCATCGGCGTCATGGGGACGAGCGGGCGGATGCATAACGGGCATCTGTCGCTGTTAAAGCGCGCGGTCGCCGAGAACGATCTTGCAATCATGTTCTGGATGGGCGGGGGCCCGGCGCTGTACGAGCGCAATTGGGACGATGACAGTCAGCTGCTTGCTACCACGGGCATCGAATACGCCTATGTGCCCGATTTCAGCGACTACATGCCGGTGCGCCCTGCACTCACTGTCACACTGGTGCCGGCGCTTTCCTCCGGGGCACCGCCTATGGAGGCGATCGAGCATCTTGACGCGGTTTCCACCTCCACAGCCAAGCTGTTCAACATCTTCGGCAAGATGCGTTACTATTCGGGCGAGAAGGACTGGCAGCAGCTTGCCATGTTCAAGCGCATGGCCATCGACATGTCCTATGACATCGAAGTGATCGGCTGCGAGGTGGTGCGGGAGGCCGACGGGGTTGCGATGTCGAGCCGCAATGTCAAGCTGACCCCCGAAGAACGGGCGAAGGCACCGGCGCTGTATCAGGCGCTGCAGGCCGGCAAGGCGGCAATCGAAGGCGGCGAGACCGATTCCGGGAGAGTCGTGGCGCTGATCGGGGACAAGATGGAGCAGGCAGGCGAGGTTATTTATGTCCACGCAGTCGATGCCGAGACGCTGCAGCCGATGGATATTCTGAAGGGCGACATTCGCATCATCGCATCGCTCAGGCTCGGCGAAGTGCCGCTGGTCGACAATATCGGCGCAACAACGGGCTGAAAACCTGCGGCACCAACTATCTGGAGAGAATGATGGCGAAGTATCGCGTGGCGCAATGCTATACCGGGCCAGTCGGCGCGGAAATCGTGCGGCGGTTGGCGGATCATCCGCTGATGGAACTGGTCGGCGTGCTTGTCCATTTTCCCGAGAAGGTCGGGCTGGATTCGGGCGAACTGGTCGGCGCTGCGGCCAACTGCATCATCACCACCGGTTCGCTGGACGAGATCATCGCGCTGAAGCCCGATGCCATCATCTGGAGCGGATCGACCTACGACATCGACGCGTTCGAGAGGATTCTCGCAGCGGGGATCAACCTCTACAACGGCATCGGTGCCTATTTCCTTGAAGGCCAACCCGAGGAAGGGCGGCTCAGGGGTGCGGCGGCGCGGGGTGGGGTGTCGCTCTGCGCCGGCGGCAATATCCCCGGCCTTGTCGCGGATGCGCTGCCGATGTTCCTTTCGGGCTATACCGGCAGGATCTGTCATATTCGCATGTGGCAGAGGAACGACATGGCGAGCGGTCCTTCCGCCGGACAGATCCAGTTGCTGGGTGTCGGATTGCCGCCGGGCGAGGGGCCCTATGTCGAGCATATCAATGCCGGATGGCTGCGTGCTATCGGCCAGTCGAGCCGGATGGTGGCACAGGGCATGGGCCTGGAATGGGACGGAATTACCCTCGAGAATGTCGAATATGCAATCGCGCCAGAGGACTATGTGCTTCCTGTCAGCGGGCTGGAGATCGGGAAGGGAACAGCTGCGGGCATCCGCTGGACGCTGGTAGCCCACGCTAACGGGCGAGAATTCTACCGGCTGGTCAACGAGCAGTCAACGCGGCTCGACCATGGGCCGGATTGGCGCCAGGCCTACGATGAGCCTGCCTGGCGGGTAGAAATCGACGGCGATCCGCCGATCGTGGCGACCTTCGGTTGGCCCAGTGGTACACAGCCGGGCAAGGCGTGCCATGACCTCAACGCCGCGCGGGCGATGAACATCGTGCCGCGCCTTATCGAGGCGGAACCCGGTGCGCTATCCGTCCTGGATTTCCCGGCGGCCGTGGCGGGCGATGGCCTGTTCCCGGCCTGATTTACGATTGATTGAACTGGTTGGCTCATCGATCAAGGCAGCCGCTCCCCATCGGATGGCCCACATCGCAAGTCGCTTGCGGATTGAAGGTGCTTTTGGCGCGAAAGCCTTGTCGTGCGGCAGATGCTCGACACGAACGATGCCCGCCGCACATCTGACCGGCGGAGCGGCAAATATCTAACTGCTTGTCGGAGCAGAATGAGTTAGCTATAAGACCTAGGGGCTGGCATTCCATCCAAGCTAGGGAAACTTTTGGGACAAGAGTTGCGGTCGCTGCGTTTTCTCACAGGGTCCGGTTTCTTAGGGAGGAACAATCATGCAAAATCATGCAAATCTCTGGCGGCTACTTGCCTGCACGGCACTCGTTTCGGCTGCCTCGCTGCCGGATCTGGCATTCGCGCAAAGCGCCGCGCCTGAGAACGAATGCGTCGGCGTGCCTTCGCTTGCTGTCCAGGCGCTCGAGAGCACGAATCCGACCTGGGGACTCGCCCTGAATGTAGGCATCATGCCCTCGGGGGCCATGCTGAATGTGCAACCGATGTCGCTTCAGGGTGGTCGGCGCTGGGGCGGCACCGCGATGGGCGGGGCAAAGCGACTGGACGTTTCCCGCTACGTCGACATGTTTGTTGCGGGCGAGATCAAGCTCGACGATCTCGTCTCCCATCGCCTGACGCTCGATGAGATCAACCATGGCTTCGAAATGATGCGAACCGGGGAGGCGGTCCGTTCGGTCGTGCTCTTCGACTGACCCATGCCGATTACCTGTCGTCGCGCAGGATCATGTCGGCCGCTTTCTCTGCGATCATGATGGCGGGAGCATTTGTTTTGCCCGCCCATTCCGGTCGATCGGGAGAGGTTTATGCTGGAGCAGCTTGAGTTCGGCGCGCACGGCGAAAAGCAGACGCTCGATGAATAGGATGGGCGGTCAGCCGCGAGCGCGTTTACGAGAGAACTGCAGGCTATCTGGCGTGAATATTGGCGATTTGATCGAACCGCACAGACGCGGCGGCTTGGGCAGCTGCAGGCGTCAGAGCGAAGCTCGCAATGACATGGTTGTATGATTGGGCGCGATATGAGATTGAAACGAGTGAAGCAACAGGCCGGATCGGAAGTATTTCCATGTTTCCGTCGAAAAAATCGAGAGCGGATATGCAAGCGCCAGCGATAACTCGAAATTCTTGTGCGACTGTGGGGCGCCCGAAGAAATGTGACCAGCATGACCGGGTCGTCCACGACGCCCTGCTCGTCGCAGCCGACGAGTGCCTGATATCCGAAGCAAGCACGCGGGTCCCGGTCAGGCGGATCGCCGCCAAGGCTGGCGTGAACCAGGCGATGGTGAATTATTATTTCTCCAGCAAGGGTGGCCTGTTTCTTGCCCTGTTTGAAAATCAGCTTGCAAGACTGGTTAAAGACCTCAAAAAATTACTCAAGGAGATTTCCATATTGGACGTTAGTTTCGGAGAAAATTATGATCCAATTGAAGAACTTATATTGATAATAGAAGAAAACTTTTCAAAATCTCCTGCGCTTTTTGTGATGATGCACACGGACATGCTTGATAGCAGTTCTGAGACGATGCGGGCCTATAAGGATCGGTTTGGTGCGCGTGGTTATTCGGTTATCGCTAAAATAATGGCGGTTCTGATGCGGCGCGGAGTGTGCAGGGACGACATATCGCCAGGCCATGCTGCCTATTTTATCTGCTCAACGTCTGCAATGCCATTTCTTGTGTCGCCGATATTTGAAAAAGCATTCGACAGCAAGATCGATGGCCAGGTTGCGGAACATCGGCGAAAAGCGACAGCGCTGTTGTTCAAGCCGAATCTATCAAACTAGGAACAATTTTTATCTATTCAGTTTCCGGTTCCTGGTACACAATCCGTTTCATAATTTCGATACAAGTACGTAATTCTTTTTCTGGGATTTGATTTATTCTAGGAAGATACATGGCGTTGACGATATCCATGATTTCTTCCCTAAACTTGTTGCCTTTGCGCGTCAGTTCCAGCCGAATGATCCGGCGGTCGGCAGGGTCGTGTTTTCGTACGATCAATCCAGCTTCGACGAGCCGGTCGGTCTCGACGGTCATGGTACTTGGAAGAGAATCGAAATATTCGACCAGCAGGCTGGGGCGGTCGAGCCCTGCATTGATCAGGCTCAGTGTGTAAATCCCGCGCGGTGAAAGTTTCGTCCTTCGCGCAAGATTTTTCAATTGCCGGTCAACCCCTCGTTGCGCATCAGCGATGATTTCGAGGATTTCGTTTACATCGCTGTTGAGCCTCTCGTCCCGAAGCTTTCCGACGTATGTCAGCCGGCGGAATGATGGCTTGGAACGGGCGCTGCTGCGAGCATCACCCTCGGAATCCTGCTTATGCTTCGGCATCTTCTCCCGTTACCTCCAATGCTTCGAGTGCGCGTCCGCTACATCCAAGAGATCAGCCACGCCATCGCTATAGCCCATCGCAGGAAATCGCAAAGCGGAGTTCAATGTTCCCAGCTTCGCATGAGCTGAGAGCGATACAATTCACCTTTGCTATATTTCGATTTATAAAATATGTGTTGTCGGATTGGCACATGATTTTATGGCCGATCCGACCTGAGCGTTGAGTAATATAGAGGCCCAGCCGTTTCGTTGGCGATGAGCGAAGGTTGCAGACCGGCGAATGTCAGGGCGACCGAGATTCTGGACGGGGAATAATGAGCTGTTGCCGCTTTCATGGTGTGAGGGGGAAAGTTCGCACGAAACGTACCAGCCTCCCTACCATTTCGCTTGTATTAGTTCGGCAGCACGCAGACCGATCACCATGGCTGGAGTGTTGGTATTTTCCGCCCTTTCATGCGGCAGCGCCCGATTGCGCGATGAGCCAGTCGGTTGCTTCCTTGTGCGCATCGGTCGAGCCTGAACAACTGACTTTGTCATCGCCGCCTTCGGCCTCGCTCAAGCGCTCGATATCGGGGTGGAAATAGGGACCGCGCCGACCGCATTCGCAACCGTCCCACGTTACCGTGACCTTGTCGCCCGTAACGAACCCGCCCCAATAGGATTCAGGGTTCAGATCGAGGAAAGCGTGCCGGCCTGTCTGGGTCCCTTCACGGGGCAGCGGCTCTCCGGTGTTCAGGTCGAGAATGTAGAGAATGGCCGAAACTGGCGGGTGATAGTTACCGCGAACACAGCCCGTAGCGCCGCCGAGCGATTCCGACATGCCATAGCCAAAGCGCATCGGGGCACCGATGAAGCGCTCGATCCGTTCCTTCCAGTCAGGTGGCAGGTCGAGCCCCTTCGCACCGCCGCCGGTGGAAACAATGCTTTCGTGCGCGAAGAGCTGCTTGATGCTGCGCTCTTCGCCACGCAACATCCAGTCATACAGATGCGGGGTGACGCCTACGACATAGACAGCCTTGCCGAGTAGTTCATCGACCAGCCGCTCGAAGAAGACCTTCTGCTTCTGCTGCCCTTCCTCCTGGCCGGCAACCATTGCGCGATATTTTTCGAGCAGCGCGGGCGCGATTTCGAGCTGATCGAGTTCGCCGCGCTGGCTGGCGCCGCGGACCTGCCCGACAAGCGACATGAGGTCGGCGCTCAGGTATTCGCTATTGAGCACATAGGTCGTTTCTTCGGAACCAATTCCGGCGACCAGCGCATCCATCATGCGCTGCGCCAGATGGCGGCCATGGCGGTACGAAGGATGCACGATAGGCACGGGCTTGCCTCCGCCCGCCTCGATCAGCTGCTGCATTGGATCCGGTCCGTCCCCGAACGGTTCGTTTGCACTGAGGAACTGATACCCAAAGTACTCGGTTTCCCAGATGCCGCGCGGCATGATGGAAAGTTTGCCGGTCGTGCCGGTGGAGTGGATTGGCCGGATCGGGGATTGCGCCTCAAGGCTCACAAACCAGCTATCGAAGCTGTCGCAGTCCCTGGCATCGACGTTAGAAAGGTCATGCACGGTCAACCCGCCCAGCCACTTGGTCATCATGTCGAACCGGCCTCTCGTGACGAGCGAGATCGGATAGGACTTGTAGACCGTGTGACGGAACAGCAGCGGAGCGAGATCATCGAGCTTCTCAATCGAATCGACCTTCTGAAGCTCGGCTAGTTTTGACAATTGCGCGATCCTGGGCACCTGCGTCTCGAACCGGTGCCGGGCCATCCGTAGCTGCACTTCTTCCCTTTTGGCCGGGTCCCAGAGCCACTGCTCGTTACGCGGCGTTTCGAATAGTTCGGCCATGCTTGCCGGCGTGCTGGGCTTCCCGAGCGTTTTCACAGCGGTCGTCATAAATAGGTCCGTTCATCCATTCTCAGGTTATTGCGCATTCCAGCGATCACGCACCTAATCGAAAGAGTCCAATTAACGCATTCCACCCATTGGCTTGATCGACCAGAACGCCTCCATGCAATCTTGAGCCTCACCATGAAGTCCTGACGGCGCCTCATGCGGGCTTCACCTGAAGCGCTAAACATGCAGAACCGGTCAAGAAGACCCTCTCAGCTTCTCATTGCAACTTTTGGGTACGCAGGCAGCATGAGAAATTAAACGCTCATTCCAAACCCCACCTCCTGATCGATAACCGTTCTAGGTGTTTAATTTCCGCAGTTGAAGTCCGCAGGCTGTCTTGTCTTACAATGGTCAAGCAGGAGACGTAAAATGAGCGGGACCCCTCGCATCGAAGATCTCGAGAATTCGAGCTTCAATCCGTATATCGCCGATGAATTTATGTTTGGCGACCACCTTCGACCCCCTATCCCCGAATTGCAGATTTTCGAGCGAAAGGCGCGGTGCTGCAGGGAAATTGCCGAAGTCTTATGGGGTTGCCCGGGGAACCGATCAATCCTTCGGAATCGAGGATTAATTAAACGCGAACAATGATCGCCGTTGCCTTGGGTCACGGATCGTGCGACCTCCAACGTGCTGGCGTGAGATTTGGATGGTGTCCTACAACAGGTGGAGATGTAACAGCTGCGGCTACGTCTATGACGAAGCCATGGGCGACCCGGAGGAAGGAATTGCCCCGGGCACCCGATGGGCGGACATTCCCGAGGATTGGTATTGCCCGATGTGCGGAATGTTGAAATCCGATTTTGATATGGTGGCATGAGGTCAGAGCATGAGCCGGTATGCGCAAACCAAATGTTTGAGATCGAAAACAAGAACACTGGGTGATCTGAGTGACAAGTTCTGATGAAGACGGCCTCGACTTGGCGGGTCTCAAGCGCAAGTACGCTGAAGAGCGCGCGAAGCGCATGCGAAATGAGGGCCTGGGCCAGTTTGTCGACCTCGACAGCCAGTTTGGACATCTTGCCGACGATCCGTGGTCCCAGCCTCGGCCGCGGGATCCAGTCGAAGAGGATGTAACCGTGTTGGTCATTGGGGCCGGCATGGGAGGGCTGCTTCTGGGAGCTGAATTCCACAAGAAGGGGATCAGCGATTTCCGGATCGTTGACAAGGCGGGCGACTTTGGCGGGACCTGGTATTGGAACCGATATCCCGGTTGCGCATGCGACATTGAATCCTATGTCTATCTGCCGCTGCTTGAGGAAACCGGATACATTCCCAGCGAAAAATACGCGAAAGCGACAGAAATTTTCCGTTATTGCAAATCGATCGCGGAGCATTTCGAACTGGTCGACAAGACATTGTTCCACACCGGGGTGGAATCCGCGCATTGGGATGAAGAGGCGCTGCGCTGGGTCATAACAACGGATCGCGGCGATCGATACCGCGCTCGATTCCTGATCTCTTGCACCGGCTTGTTCAACAGCCCGAAACTGCCCAACATACCCGGCGTCATGGACTTCGAGGGCCACAGTTTTCATACAAGCCGCTGGGACTATCAGTATACCGGCGGCGGGCCGAACGAACCGATGGCCGGTCTGCGCGACAAGACGGTCGGCGTTATCGGTACTGGTGCGACGGCCATCCAGGTCGTGCCCAGCGTCGCCAGGACGGCCAAGCAACTCTACGTTTTTCAGAGGACACCGTCTCCCGTCAGCTATCGCGGCAACCGACCGACCGATCCCAACTGGGAGGACTCGCTGCAGGCCGGCTGGCACCAGGGACGAATGGACAACTTCACTGCCCTGACATCGGGCTACTATGTCGAAGAGGATTTGGTTGACGACGCATGGACCGACATCATGAAGACCATTACGCCGTCGAAAGACGGTAGCAGGTCGATATCGCCGGAAGAGCTCGAGCTCGCTGAAATGAGGAAGATGGACGAGACACGCAGGCGTATCGATACGATCGTCGATAATACTCAGACGGCCGAAGCGCTCAAACCCTATTATCACTATGGTTGCAAGCGCCCGACGTTCTCGGACGAGTACTTGCAGTCGTTCAATCAGCCGAATGTGACGCTGGTTGACACGAATGGCCGGGGCGTCGAGCGCATCGGCAAGAAAGGGCCAGTCGCGAATGGCACCGAGTACGCGGTGGACTGCCTGATCTTCGCGACTGGGTTCGACTTCATGACCGACCATTCGCGCGAGACGGGGATCGACATTCGGGGAACCGGTGGAAAGTCACTTTCGGAACACTGGAGCAACGGCATGCGCACCTGCTTCGGCATTCAGACTCACGGATTTCCAAATTTCCTTTTCATAAGTTATGCCCAGTCCGGAATAACGTACAATTACAACCACCTGGCGAGAGAGCAGGCAGGGCATATCGCCCATATCCTGTCACAGGGCATCAAACAGGGCATCGCCACGTTCGAACTCACCGAGCAGGCCGAGCGTGAATGGGTCGATGAGGTCGTCAAACTGGCCGAGCCGCGGCTCGTTTTTCTTGATGGCTGCACGCCGGGCTATGCCAATCATGAAGGTAACCGTGGTCAGGCATACCAGACCAACGTGCCCTATATGGCCGGCGCATTCGTTTATTTCGACAGAATGGCGCAATGGCGCAAATCGGGTGACTGGCCAGGCATGGACGTGAAGAAGATTAGCGAATTGACGGCGTGAAGGTGAAGGAACGTCCCGCATGGCGGGTTGTATCAGAAGCAAAGAATGACTCGGGCATGACGGTCCGGATGGCTTGTGAAGCTATCCGCTCGCTTTCGGGATATGAAGGGAAACGGGATTATGGACGCGGAACTCCAAATCGAGGATTTTGACGATCCGACATATGATCCTCATACCGAGGCAAATTCCTGGGGCGACAACGTCGATTTCTGGAAGGACATGCTGGAAGCGTGGGAAAAGAACGGTCCGGTGCATCCCGGAGATTTCCGCGAGCTGGCGGGCCTTTCCGAGCATGCGGATTATCCGGAGGGCCAGAAAACCTATCAGGTGTTCGGGACCGAATTGATCCGGTCTATTCTCAACGATCCCGAAACATACAGCATGGAGCACTTCAAGGTCGGTTTCAAAGCCGCCTTCGGCAATTCCCTGACCCAGATGGATCCGCCCGAGCACACGCAATACCGGCGGATTTTCCAGAAGGTTTTTCTTCCGAACGCGATCCGGCACTGGTCGGGTTCGCTGGTCGAACCTGTCGTGCAGGAACTGATCGACCAGTTCAAGGATCTGGACCGGGTCGAACTGATCGAAGCGTTCACATTCCCTTATCCGTTTGAAATCATCTACCGTCAGCTCAAGCTCCCGGTGGATCAACGGGCCATCTTTCACAAGCTCGCGATCGCACAAAGCGTGTTCCAGTCGAACATGGAAATCGCATCCGAAGCCGGGCGCAAGCTTGGCAACTATTTCCGCGTCATGCTCGAAGAGCGGAAGAAAAACCCTGGTGATGATCTCGCCAGCATTCTCGCCCAGGTCGAAGTCGAAGGTGAGCACCTGCCGGACGACGTGATCATCTCATTCCTCAGGCAGCTGATCAATGCTGCGGGCGACACAACCTACCGCTCGACCAGCAACATGATGGTGTGCTTGCTGCGCGACAATCCCGATCAGTGGAAAATGCTTGTTGAAGATCGCTCGCTCATTCGCGGCGCGATTGAGGAGACCCTCCGCTTGCACTCGCCCGTGGGCATGGCGATGCGCAAGGTCATGCGCGACGTTGAACTGGAAGGCGTGAAGATCGCCAAGGGCTCGATCGTCGAAACGGCCAACATTCTTGTCGGTCGCGATCCCGAAATTTTCCCCAATCCACATCAGTTCGACATTACCCGCGAGCATCCAGAGCGGCACATGGGCTTTTCGAACGGACCGCATGTCTGCCTGGGGCAGCATCTGGCCCGGCTGGAAATGACCAGGGCCTTGAATGCACTGCTCGATCACTTCCCTAACATGCGTCTCGACGAGGACTATCCTCCTCCGGTTATTTCGGGACACCTGATGCTTTGCCCCAAAGAACTTCACGTCATTTTGCACTAGGAGCGCGTCGATGAGCCTTCCCACCGACGGCGCTGCGCTCAATACGGCCGGGGTCGCATCGCGGCGGCCGAGATTCGAGCGTGAGACAAGGCCGTTCCTGAAACTGCCTGAGGGCGCGAGTCTGGGCATGACCATGTGCGTCGATATCGGGCCGGACGATCATATATGGCTCCTCCATTCGACACGCTTTTTGACGCCGGGCTTTCCAGATAGCCCCGAACTGCAGGCAAGCCGCCTGCCCGCAGTGGTCGAGTTCGATGCTGACGGCAATTTCGTGCAGGCCTGGGGCGGCTTGGATCATCTGCCGCGCATCGACGGGCGACCCCAGTGGCCTGACCTTGAGGAAACCATCGCGGTGGACGAAGAGGGTTGCATATGGATATTCGGTTCACGCGCACGCTACGACCACGCCGCTCTGCGGTTTTCGCGCGAGGGTGAATTGCTGCTGCGGCTGGGCGAGTATCAAAACCCGGGCGACAACGACAGCCATGACCTGCTTTTCGTGCCGACCGACGTCTATCTCGATACGAACCGTCGGGAAGCCTTTATCTCAGATGGCTATGGCAACAACCGCGTGGTCACGTTCAACGTCGATACCGGTGAGTTCATCCGCGCTTGGGGGGCCTATGGCAGGCCGCCTGCACCGGCCGAAGGCGAAGACGCGTTTCATGTGGTCCATTCCATTTCGCGCGGACCGGACGGCTATCTCTACGTCTGCGATCGCGTGAACAATCGCATCCAGGTTTTCGATGCGATTGGCCGCGACGACGTTGTCTATCTGCGCCACATAACCATCGCGCCAGGCACGATGATTTACGGCGCCGCCGCCGAAGTTGAGTTCTCCAGGAACAGCGAGTTCATGTACGTGGCCGACAATTCCAACTCCTGCGTGTGGATCGTCTCGATGCAGAAATGGGAAGTCATTGGCTGGTTTGCCGGCAAGTCCGAGGAAGGATCGGGGAACACGCCCGATTCCTATTATACGCCGCACCGAATAGTTTCTGACCGCGATGGCAACCTGCTCATTGCGCGGGTCGCCGGCGGGATTGATCGCTACAAATTTCTCGGCGTATCATGAGCATGGCTGGGCCCCGGTAGGATCGAAGGCAGGCTCGGCAGCTCCAGGGAACTACTAAAAGGGACTGCGCCATGGCGAACCAGATCGATACGACATCCCGCGGTGGCCGGCTCGCCGGTCGCAAGATTCTCATCACCGGCGCAGCGTCCGGCATCGGCCGGGCGACAGCCAATCTTTTCGCCGGGGAAGGCGCATCGCTCGCGCTATTGGACGTCAAGAACGTCGATGATTGGCAGGCGGGAACGCCTGGCGAGTTCCGCTTGATGACCGATCTGCTCGATAGGGACGCCATCGCTGAATCCGTCCGCAGGGCGGGGGAACAGATGCAAGGGATCGACGGCATCGTGAATTGTGCCGCGCTTGGCGGTTCGAAGCCGATCGATGTCCTGGAAATGGAAAAGTGGGACAGGATTCTCGCAGTCAACCTCACCGCGCCCTACCTTATCATCAAGGCATCGCTTTCCTTCTTGCGTGCATCAGGCCGGGCATCGGTTGTCAACATCGGGTCGGGCGCGGCCTTGCTTCCTTCCGCACCGGGCAGCGGGGCCTATGCGGCGTCCAAGGGTGGGTTGATTTCGCTAACGAAAGCTCTCGCCTACGATCTGGCACCCGACGTCCGCGTGAACGCGGTACTGCCCGGCGTCACCAATACGGCCATGGCGATGGCGACAGTCACGGCGCACTATCCCGATCCGAACGATGCGCCATTCGTCCAGAACTACGCGATGAAGCGCGTCGCAGAGCCAGACGAGATTGCCAATGCGATCCTTTTCATGGTCTCGCACGAATCTTCCTTCGTAACGGGCGCCACCCTGGCGGTCGACGGGGGGCGGATATTCCATTGACCGGCGCGTATCAGGGAGAGGCTGCGATGAATCGGTGGCGTAATCGGCCGGACGGGTCGAATTGGGGTGACTTCGGTCCTTCCGACCAGGTCGGAAAAATGAATCTGGTTACCCCTGAACGTCGCCGGGCAGCCGCTGCGGAAATACGCGAAGGCATCGCCTTTTGCCTTAGCCTGCCGCTTGAGTATCCCGGCTATTCTGAAAGGCTCTCCGGCACGCGCAAGCCGCCGCAGCTCTTTGCGCCGGGTTCCTACAATTCGCTCAGCGGACCGCGCAATCACGACTATTCGGAAGTCATCTGCGATGACGGTGTCGTGCTCTGCACGCAGTATTCGACGCAATGGGACGCCCTGTCGCATTACGGGCGGCTGTTCGACCTCGCTGGAGACGGCAGGGAGCAGAAGACCTACTACAATGGCTTTACCGCCGACGATTTCATCCAGCCCGACCAGGATGGAGGCCCGATCGCATTGTCGCTTGGCATCCAGAACCTGGCGACGACATGCGTTCAGGGGCGCGGCGTGATGGTCGATCTGGCCACAGCCTTTGGCAGTGGTCGTCGCTGGGTTGGGTATGAGGACTTCATGTCTGCGATGGACTGCCAGAAGGTGACCGTCGAGCCGGGTGATTTTCTGATGATCCATACCGGCTTTGGCCATGCCGTCATGGAAATGGGCGAAGCAGTCGATGTGGACCGGTTGAACGGGACGGGCGCGGTTCTCGACGGCGCCGATGAGCGCCTGCTCCGGTGGATCGCCGATTCGGACGTGGCCGTGATCTGTTCGGACAATCAGGCGGTGGAAGGCTTCGACGTCATGGGTGAGCGGCAAGGGACCGAGATGCTGTTGCCGCTTCACGATCTGTGCCTGTTTAAGCAGGGCATCCACCTTGGCGAGCTCTGGTACCTTTCAGAATTGGCCCAGTGGCTGGCCGAGAACAGGCGCAATACCTTCATGCTTACCGCCCCGCCACTGCGGCTGACCGGAGCGGTCGGTTCGCCCGCCACCCCAGTGGCGACAGTTTGAAGCGGGCCTTCGGGAGAAGTCCGAGAGAACGATGTCTGAAGATCACATTATCCGTTCCGGATGGGACGGCGTGATTGAACTGGTTTTCAATCGTCCCGAAAAGCTCAATCCCATAAATTACGGAATGCTCGCGACATGCGCGCCAGCTTTGGTCACAGGTCGCATAGCCAAGCGTGTGCGGCACATGGCCAACGCGCAAAATTAAACGCGAGCGGCAGGCTGAATTTCGGTTGCGGCGCATCGCCGCGCGGCAACGGAATGCCTAGAGCGGGTTGCGGGATATCTGAATCACGCAACCCGCTCTAGGTATTTGTTGTCGCATCGTTATTTGCGAAAAACCGGTTCCCACTTTTTCGCACGATGCTCTATTCACCGAAACGGCCGCCAGCGATCACCGGCAGGTCGAGGCGAGTCTTGATTCCCGGAGAGGCCCTGACAACTGCCGGAATTGCGTTGACGCCAGCCATCGACGTCAGCAGCGACGTTGTCCGCTGCGTTTCCGCTTTCATGTCGAAGCGGCAGCGCATCGACGGATCGCCGTCGATGTTCACTTCCCAGCTTGATTTGCCCTTGGGCCAGTCAGGGGCGACATCGTCGGTCACGCGCCAGATGAGGTCCCAGGTGGCGCGAGCGGTGCCTTTGACAAATGCCTGCATCCTCATCCGCAGGGCCGCGACAGTGCCCGGCTCTACCACGCCCCACGCGCATTCGACCGGTTTGTCGGTCACTGCGGTATCCATGGTCACCTGGACATCGTCGAAGGCGATGCCGAACGCATCCTCCATGATCCGTGCGGCGACATAGAAGGCGTGATTCTTTGAAGATTCCGCCAGGCCCACCGCCGAATCCTGCTCAGGCGGTTTGCCTAGCCCGATCATGTCATATGCGACCTGCCGGGAGGAGTAGGTCGACATGTCGACCAGCTCGACGCAATGGATGTGGTCGATGCGCTCGCTCACCTGCGAGAGCGCGATCGGCAGTATGTCAAAGGTGAATCCGGGATTGATGCCGGTGCTGAAGAACGAGGTGCCGCCCTCCTGGCAGGCGCGCTCTATGCGTTCGCGCGTTTCGGGTGCCATGGCTTCGGGATGGATGTGCGGCGTGATCGCGGTCGAGACGACATTCTTGCCCGAGGCGAGCAAGCGACAGATGTGCTCTTCGCTGACCACCGGCGCATGCCGATCGCCGAGCGCGTTAAAAACGACGCAATCGGCTTCCATCGCGACAATGTCATCCGGGTTCGAGGTTGTCAGAACGCCGATCTTTCCGGTCCCGGCCATCTCGCCGGCATCCTGCCCGCTCTTGTCGGGATTGTAGACGAAGCAGCCCATCAGCTGGAAGTCTGGTCTTGCCAGGATCGAGCGCAACGAGGCCATGCCTACATTGCCGGTAGCCCACTGGATTACCTTGTACATGTCATCTCCTATGGAATGCCGGGCCGGAATGCCGCTCAGCTATAGCGTCCGCGCATCTCTGTCTTGAAACCGTCGCCGGTGAAGGAGCGTGCCGTCAGGTAGCCAGCACCCATCCATCCGCGCCGGGTCCACTGGCCGAAGGAAATGCGCGTGCCGGCCGATCCGCAGGCTGCCGGCATCATCTTGATCCTCTCCAGCGATTCCTTGATGCCGCGCGGCGACATCGGCTCGGCATTGGCGATGGCGCGGACGACGCAATTGGCCAGGTCGTGCGCCAGCACCGGCATGTAGTATTCGGGTCGGCGGCCATAGGCAGCCTCGAAACGGTCGAGGAACGCCTGCGCAACCGGATTTTCCTCGTCGTACTGTTCCAGGCCGACCCAGCCCACGAAATGGTGGCGCAATTCTTCGCTGCCGTAGCCGCATTCGAATGCCGTGCCGCAATATCGTGGCGGATTCCAGCCGATCTCTTCCAGGGCGTCGTTGAAGCCGAACAGGCCATAGCCGAAACCCCAGTGCACGATGGCATCGCAGTCGGCGGCCTTAAGCTGCGCAACTGCGGCGCGCCCATCGATCGAATTCTGCGCCACGATGGTCTCGACCACGATGGGGAGCCCTTCCATCTCACAAAAATTGCGGAAGAAGGCGAGGTATTCCTGACCGATGGTGGAGCGTTCGACGACAACGCCTATGCGCTTGTGCCCGTTGCGCTTGCACAGCTGCGCAAGGAAGGCCGGCTCGTCTGACATCGATCCGTTGCACAAGTTGAAAGTCCACTCGCCGAGCCATTTGTCGCTGCCGGCCATGGTAATCGCGGGGACGCGGAAACTTCTCTCGATCTCTTCTTTGACCGCGCTGGTGTTCTCGGAAATTTGCGGGCCCAGGATGATGACGCAGCCCTCATCCACGAGCCGCCCGAATTCGTCGATCACCGCCTTGACCGATCCGCGCGGCAACCCTTGCGCCGAACCATAGATAATTTCGATCGGCCGATCGAGCACACCTTGCTTGACGGCATCATCGAAAACCAGATTCAAGGCATCGGGCAGGTCGGGATGACGTTTCGAACGCATTTCCGGATCCGAAATTATGTCCATCAGCACGCCGATCTTGACCGGTTCGACATCCTTGGCGATCGCCATGATCTATTCCCTTTCCCTATTGTTCACCGGCAGGTCCCGCGAGGCAATATTCGACTTTCGCCAGCTCGAAGCTCCGCGATTGAACACTGCTATCCGAATGCCGCCTTGCTGCATTAAATCAGACCTCGGGCAGTGGAGCCGGGACCCATCCGAGCGCAACATCGACCGGAACCTTGTACAGCTCTTTGGCGTCCGATGAGGGCGTGTCCATGTCGCGCCAGGTCAGCCAATTACCATCGACCTTCTTGAGCACCGAGAGCCAGCGGCCGCCATGTTCGACGCCGGGCACACCATCCTGCGCGTCGCGGCTGATCCGGAAAATGCCGCCGACGATGGCAAGCTCGCCAACGATGTTCGCATGTTGGCACTTGGTCTGTACCCGCATGTTGTACCCATGCATCCGGCGTTTGTGCCACGCGAGCAGGACATCGTGGCCGACCATGACAGGATGGCCCGCTGCGCAGGAAATCGCATCTTCGGTGAAATGGCCGACGCTGGCCGCTTTGGGATCGTTGCCCCCGTATCCGATTGCCCCTTCTGCACTCTTGTAAGTGTTGTGCGAATACCGTTCCTTCAGTTCCAGTTCCTCTACAGTCCAATGGGTCTGCATTTCCATTGTCGATCTCCCATTTTCACACCGGTGTTTGGTTCAGCGCCCTCTAACGATCTGAAATCGCTTCAGCGCTTCATCGAAAACTTCTCCAGACGGCATGAATCCGGCGTATTCGATCCAGCACCAGCTCTTGGCCGGCGGCTCGCCCAGAGAGGTGCTGATCATGGAACCAAAGTAGTGGAGGGGGCTGCCCATCGTATCGAGTACGAACTGGTAGGAGTCGCCGTCGATCAGGACATCGAGTCCACTGAGCTTGTTCTCGGCATTGAATGTCGGCGTCGCCACGATGTCGTCATGCACCGTGGTGACTCCTTTCTTGGTCTGGTAGCCGGGTCCGAAATTCAGCCCGCCACGGCCCTGCCAGAAGCATCCGCCGCCAAGCTCTCCATCTTCGTACTCGTGGAGCCAGGATACCCACATACCTTGCAGTTGCCGCGGGATCGGCGTTTCGGTGAAGACCTTGCCATCCGGCGCATAGGCGAAGTCCTGATGCAGGTAGCCTTCGACCGCCACGCCGTTGATCGTGCCGGTGGCCTTCGCCAGTTCATGACGATAGTAGACCTCGCAATCGACGCCGTCCTGCTTCGGAATATGCACTACGAACACGTCGCTGATCGTCCTGGCGTGCAATTCCCAGCGGCCGCTCGCATCATACCAATGGCAGCCATCCTTGTCTTGTACGATGCGGCCGCTTTCGTAAATCCTCTGGACATGATTCGCGGTTTCGAGACATTCATAGGGCTCGAAAAAGTCGATATCCGCATATTCCTCGAAAAGATGGGGCGGATCTCCCTCCATGTTTTTGTCGAGTTTCCTGAAGCCAACGGTCGGCGTCACAGTGTGCACCATTCCCGGCGCCTGGTCGTCCACACCCCTGATGCCGAGGTAGAGTTGGCCCGAGGCATCGGATACGACGCCCGGAAGCCACATTCCGGCCATTCCCACACCCGGTCCGGGCGTCCAATCGCGGCGATAGTGGTCCAGCGTCGGCGTTTCGCGACGGACCGTGAACTTCAGCCGCTCTGGCATCTTCTCTCCATTCATGTCGCGTATCCATCGTAGCATGCGGCGTTCTGTTTCCAGGCCGTCTTGCGGACCCAGCACACCCATGGCCATGACCTCGCCAAGCGAGACAATGTGCTGCGCGCCCTGGATTGCAAGCGTGTCGCGGATTTCCTCCTTCAGCCTGTCCGGGTAGACGCCGACCGTCTGGGATGCGCTGTTGATGCGCTTCAGCGCGTCTTCGACACTGGCTATGGGAACGAGGTTTGCGGTACGATTGCAGAGCAGGTCCGAAAACTCCACCGGCTCGTCGTACTGTGACACGATCACCGCGCCCTCGGTGTCATCGCCTGTCTTGAACACCTTGTAGAAATCGTCCTGCAGTTCGATGCCGACCAGTTCGTCCTGAAGCCTGGCGTCGATGGATTTTGCCGGCGTGCTGATTTCCTCGGGCAGCCATGCAAGCGTCGCCATGATCCGCTGCCCAAGCTCATCCAGCTCGGCCATCTGCTTGGGGTCATTCTGGTCGCGCACGACATATATGACGCGCGCGTTGGCGCAGGCTTCCTGGTTGAAAGCGCCGATGTCGAGTGCTGCACGGCGCGCGACATCGGCCATCGCTTCCGCATTCGCAAAGGCCTCGGGACCAATGATCGAACCGCTATGCTTGGGGTCGAGCGTGATCAGGTCGATGCCCGGCTGAAGGTATTTCGTGATATGCGTGACCGAGGAATAGCCGCCCCACGCCACGATTTTCTCGATATTTCGGGGCTGGTAAAGTCGGCTCTCAATTGTTTCGTCACCGCCCTTCCAGTAGGCAGCGCTCAGATGTCTGGTCACCGGGTGATGGGGCGCAATGTCGATCATCGTGCGCAATATCGCGATCGCCGGCATCGGGTCATTCGAAGGCAGCTTGATGATCGAATCCGATCGCGTCACTGCCGAGCGCAAGATGGTCATGAACGCGACTGCCGGCGTGTTGCCGGCGATGATGTGAACGGCGCGCGCGCCGAAAGCGCGCACCGACATCGTGCGGCCACTGCCACTGTCGGTCTTCACCCATCCTTCGAGATATTCCCGGCCGATCTGGGTATCGACGAACTTCGCTATCTTGTCGCGCTCGAAGGTCTTGGGCAGATTTTCATATGACTCTTCAAGGATCGATTCGGGCAGCTCGGAGGCAGACAGGCTCATCTCGAAGGCCGTTCGCAAATGCCGGTTGTGATCGAGGCTCAGACTCGCCCCGACATCGGCCAGGAAATCGATGATGTCGTCAATGCTGACCGAATAAAGATCTCTGAGCGACGCCGCATTTGTCGTCAGTTTGTCGAGGTGGCGGCCCAGGTTAGGCGCAAGGAATTGCCCGCCGGTGCTGCGCATCTTGTGCGGGCAAAGGTCGCTCTCGATGACCTCGCCGCGCACAATCAGTGGAACGATGGGGGCCGTCTCCGATTGCTCGGCGAACTCTGACTTCTGCGTTTCGATGTTCATGGTGTCACTCCGGCTTTGCCGTCGCGCTGTGGTGCGTCCCTAGCATAATACCCTGCTCCTCTTATCGCGTGGGTAATGGATGGCAGCTTTGATGTGGCCTGCCAAACCCATTACGGCTCGTGCAAGATATGGTTTGTAGACCCTCGCTGTGGGGGTCAACGCAGATTATTAAACGCGGTTGGTCTGATACCAAGACTCGCTGGTCAGTACCTGTGGGCCCAGTTGCGGAGCCCCAAGGTCATGATGCACCAGGGCTGATTGAACCGCCCCGGGATTGTCGGAGGCCCCAACTCCTGAGAGGAAGGGCCTACTATGAGCAAGACAACCAACAAGTTCGCACCGGAGGTTCGCCATCGGGCGGTCCGCATGGTGCTGGAT
>JAHFPT010000194.1 GCA_023266625.1 Novosphingobium sp.
CGCGACCGGCGTGAAGCGGCGCGGCGCAACCGAAGTTCCGCGCTGACCTTCTTCTTCTTCATCGGTTGGAGCAGGAGCTTCCGGCGCAGCTTCTTCGGCGGGCACCGGATCGGCTGCAATGTCCTCGATGGCCGCGATGACCTCGGGCTCCTGCACCACTGCGGCGGTGGGGTTCAATTTCTGCTCGACCGCCAGCCGCTCGCGCTCGGCGAGCTGCGCTCTTTCGTCCAGCTCGCGCTTGCTCGATGCCTCAAGCGAATTGAGCCGCGCCTCTTCGGCCTCGCGCAGCAGGCGGGCCTGCATTTCCTGACGGCTCTCGGCGGAAGGCGCAGGCGCAGGCCTGGCAACGGGCCTGGGTGCTTCGACCACCACCACCGGTTCGGGAGCGAGCGGGACTGCAGGCTGGGCTTCGCCGGGCTTGCCGATCAGTTTGCGGCGCTTGACCTCGACCACCACCTTGTTGGTGCGGCCATGGCTGAAGGTCTGCTTGACCTCGCCCGCCTGAACCGAGGTCTTCAGACCCAGCGGCTTGCGGCCCAGTGTCGGTTTTGTGTCGGTGTCGCTCATGTTCAGTTTACGCCCTTCGGTCTCAATGTGTCGTCACAGCATCCGGCACGGCAGCAGCTGCCGTCGGATTGCCCTGTTCGAATTCGTTCGTTTCGCCTTGTCCCAGAAAATGCGTCAAACGCCGGAGCAAGGTGTCAATCCTGTGTGCTGCCGCAGCATCGGTCAGCGCCATATGGACGACGTTGTCACGGCCCAATGCCACAGACAGCGCCGCGCGGTCCAGTGGCAAGCGCATACCGGCCTTGCCGCTGCCTTCGGCACCTTCGCCCACCCGCCAGGCTTGATCAAGCTTGCGTGCGCCATCGACACTGGCATCGGCGGCATGGCCCAGCCAGGCGACCTT
Organism: Novosphingobium sp.; assembly: GCA_023266625.1. Classification (GTDB taxonomy): domain Bacteria; phylum Pseudomonadota; class Alphaproteobacteria; order Sphingomonadales; family Sphingomonadaceae; genus Novosphingobium. The sequence goes on from JAHFPT010000194.1 coordinate 911, forward strand.
GCCGCTACGCGCTTTCTCGGCAATCCGTTCGGAGCCCAGCAGGAGAAAACCAGTGCGCATTTCAAGGCCGAGTCGGTCGGTCAGCACGCGCAGCAGCGCCGCTTCGATCTTCGCGCCAAGGTCGGCCGGAATGGTCAGGGAGGCGCCTTTGAAGGCCCGTGCCAGCGCGCCTTTCAGCTTGCCCTTTTCAAGAGCAGACTCCAGTTCCGCCCGGCTGACCCCGATCCATGCCCCCCGCCCCGGCGCGCGCGCCTGCACATCGGGCAACACTTCGCCATCAGGCGAAATCGCAAGCCGGATCAGCTCATCCCGCGCGCCACTCTGCCCGGTGAGGATGCAGCGCCGCTCCGGCAAGTCTGACCCCGCCGGATGCGCCTCAAGAATGCCGGAAACTAGCGGCTCATTGTGAGGAATCCGCATCGGCGGCCTCCTCAGTTGGTGGTTCGTCGTCGAACCCCGGCGCGGATGCGCCTTCTTCATCTTCAAACCAATGCGCCCGCGCGGCCATGATGATCTCGTTGCCCTGCTCTTCGGACAGGCCATAGTCGCCGAGCACGCCGCCCTTGTCTTCCTCGCGCTTGTCGCGGCGCGGCGGGGCGGTGGAGCCTTCGCGGCGGCGCTGTTCGACGCGCTTCTTGGCAATCAGCTCATCGGTGGCAAGATCGGCAAGATCGTCGAGCGTCTTGATCCCGGCCTTGCCCAGCGTGACCAGCATAGCTTCATTGAGATGCGGTATTTCGGCCAGTGCATCCTCGACGCCCAGCCCGCGGCGCGTCTCGCGATTGGCCTCCTCGCGGCGCTCGAGTGCCTCAGCGGCGCGGCTTTGCAGCTCTTCGCCCAGCTCCTCGTCGAAGCCTTCGATCGCAGCGATTTCGGAAAGTTCGATATAGGCGACTTCCTCAAGCTCGGTGAAGCCTTCGGCGACCAGCAGCTGCGACAGGGTTTCGTCGACGTCGAGCTCCTCCTCGAACATTTTGGAACGTTCGGAAAATTCGCGCTGGCGCTTTTCGGAGGACTCCGCCTCGGTCAAAATGTCGATCTGGCTACCGGTCAGCTGGCTGGCGAGCCGCACATTCTGCCCTCGCCGACCGATGGCCAGGCTGAGCTGATCGTCGGGCACGACGACTTCGATGCGGCTTTCCTCCTCGTCGATGACGACGCGGCTGACGGTCGCGGGCTGGAGGGCGTTGACCACGAAAGTCGCGGTGTCTTCGCTCCACGGAATGATGTCGATCTTCTCGCCCTGCAGCTCCTGAACCACTGCCTGCACCCGGCTGCCCTTCATGCCGACGCAGGCACCGACCGGATCGATGCTCGAATCGCGGCTGATCACGCCGATCTTGGCGCGGCTGCCGGGATCGCGGGCGGCGGCCTTGATCTCGATGATATTGTCGTAGATCTCGGGCACTTCCTGTGCAAACAGCAGCTTCATGAATTCAGGATGGGCGCGGCTGAGGAAAATCTGCGGGCCGCGGTTCTGCCTTTCGACCTTCATGATATAGGCGCGCACCCGCTCGCCGACCCGGGCGGCTTCGCGCGGGATCTGCTGGTCGCGGCGGATGACGCCCTCGGCCCGGCCGAGATTGACAATGACATGGCCAAACTCGACCGACTTGATCACCCCGGTGATCAGCTCGCCGCCGCGATCCTTGAATTCTTCATACTGGCGATCACGCTCGGCATCGCGGACCTTCTGGAAGATGACCTGCTTGGCCGATTGCGCATCGATCCGGCCCAGTTCCACCGCCGGCAGCGGATCGACGATGAAATCACCCAGCTTGGCGCCCGGCTGAAGCTTTTCGGCGGCCTTGAGATCGACCTGCTTGAAATAGTCCTCGACCTCCTCGACCACTTCGACCACCCGCCACAGCCGCAGATCGCCGGTGCGCGGATCGAGCTTGGCGCGAATGTCGTTCTCCGCGCCATAGCGGCTGCGCGCGCTCTTCTGGATCGCCTCTTCCATCGCCTCGATGACAATCGCCTTATCGATCATCTTCTCGGTCGCCACCGATGTGGCGATAGCGAGCAGCTCGGCGCGGTTGGCGGAAATCGGACTGGCCATATTCAGTCTTCCTGTTCTTCGAGAATATCTTCGGCACCACTCGTATCGAGCGGGCGCGTGGCGGCAATCAGCCGGTCGGTCAAGACCAGCTTGGCGGAAATTACGTCGGCAAGGGCAAATTGCACGGGCCCGGACTTCTTGTCTTCGAGCGTAACCAGCTCGCCTTCAATGCCGGTTAGGTCACCTTGAATCGTCGTGCGGTTGCCCTCCACTGGATTGGCCAGCTGCACCCGGACCTCATGCCCGGCCCAGTTCGCAAAATCCTTGGGCCGGGTCAGCGGGCGGTCGATCCCCGGCGAGCTGACTTCAAGGCGATAGGCACCTTCGATCAGCTCGACACCCTGATCTTCAAGCTGGTCGATCCGGTCGGAAATCCGGCGCGACAGCGCCGCGCAATCATCGATCACCAGCTGGCCGGTATCGGGCCGCTCGGCCATGATCTGCAAGGCGCGCTCATCATAGCCCGCCTCGCTGATCCCACCGCCTGCTTCGCTCTTGCCGAAAATCTTCACGCGCACGAGATCGAAGCCGAGGGCCTGGGCCTCCGGCTCGACGATTTCAGTAATGCGCGCGATATCCGCCATGCCTGCTCCGTTATCCGCACATTGCGACAACGGAGTTTCGCGCCGGCCCCTTTCGGCGCCAGCCCGGACGTTGCTAACAATGTCGGGATGAAGCGCCGATAGGCTTTTACTCCACGAAAGGCAAGCACCCATTAAGCGCAAGTCTGGACCTCCCGCGCAGCCATGCTAGGGGGCCGTCATGCGCAACCTTGACGACATTCGCGACGAGTATGAATTTCTCGACGGCGACGAACGCTATCGCCTGCTGATCGAACTGGGTCGCGAACTCGACCCGATGCCTGCTGCGCTCAAGACCGATGCAACGCTGGTGCGTGGCTGCTCGGCCAGCGTCTGGGTCTATCCGACCCAATGCGACACAGATGACGGAAAGGGGGGCCAACTGCATTTCCTTGCCGACAGCAATGCCGCGATCACCAAGGGCATTGTCGCGCTCGTGATATCCACAGTGCAGGACCGGCCCGCCGCCGAAGTCGCCGCGACCGACATCGCCGGTCTGCTCGCGCCCTTCGACCTCAAGAACCAGCTTTCCTCCAACCGCACCCAGGGCGTACCCAATATGATCGCGCTGATCCGCGATACTGCGGCGCGGCTTTCAGGCTGAGCGCGCTATGATCCGGTTGCTATACATGGGCGGCGGCTTGTTGGCCGTGGCACTGGCAATTATCGGCGCGTTTCTGCCGATCATGCCGACGGTGCCGTTCCTCATTGTCGCGGTGTTCTGCTTTGCCCGGAGCGAACCCGAGTGGGAACGGCGGCTGCTCGAGCATCATCGCTATGGGCAAGTGCTGCGCGACTGGGGGGAGCGCGGTGCGATACGGCGAAGGTTCAAGGTCATCTCGATTTCAGCCATGGCTGTGGGTGCCGGGTTCACCTGGTACACCATCGGCTGGCCGTGGGTGATGATTTCGCTGGGCGTGCTCATGACCTTCGGGGTATGGATATGGACCCGGCCCGAATAGCCCGCCAAACCTTGCAAATCGCCCGTCCATGCCTATTGGCAGGCCATGGCCAGCAAACCACGCACCCTCTACGAAAAGATCTGGGACGCCCACGTCGTCTCGCGCCGCGATGACGCCACCTGCCTGATCTATATCGACCGCCACCTCGTCCATGAGGTCACCAGCCCGCAGGCCTTCGAGGCGCTGCGCGTTTCGGGCCGCAAGGTCCGCCGCCCGGATTTGACGCTGGCGGTGCCCGATCACAATCTGCCGACCACCGCGCGGCTGGATAGCGCTGGCCAGCACATTCCTATCGCCGATGTGGAAAGCGCGGCACAGCTCGCCGCACTGGCGCGCAATGCGCCCGAGTTCGGCATCCGCTATATCGGCGATACCGATCTGGAGCAGGGCATCGTCCATGTCGTCGGGCCGGAACAGGGCTTCTCGCTGCCCGGCGCGACGATTGTTTGCGGCGATAGCCACACCTCGTGCCACGGCGGACTGGGCGCGCTGGCTTTCGGGATCGGCACCAGCGAGGTTGAGCATGTGCTGGCAACGCAGACACTGCTGCTCAAGCAGTCGAAGACGATGGAAGTGCGGGTGGAGGGCAATCTCGGCCCCGGCATCACGCCCAAGGATCTGGTGCTGCACATCATCGGCACGATCGGCACGGCGGGCGGCAACGGCCATGTTATCGAGTATCGTGGCAAGGTGTTCGAGGCGATGAGCATCGAGGGACGCCTGACCGTGTGCAACATGTCAATCGAAGCCGGTGCCCGCGCCGGGCTGATCGCAGCCGACGAGACAACCTTCGCCTACCTCAAGGGCCGCCCCTATGCACCGAAAGGCGCAGACTGGGACAAGGCCGTCGCCTGGTGGAAGAGCCTGGCTACCGACCCCGGCGCTGCATTCGACAAGTCCGTGGTGATCCAGGCCGCAGACGTCCAGCCGACCGTCACCTGGGGCACCAGCCCCGAGGACACGGTTGCGATAGGCGGCGTGGTGCCTGAACCCAGCAGTTTTGCCGATGCTTCCAAGCAGGAAGCGGCGCAAATCAGCCTCGACTACATGGGCCTGACGCCGGGCACGCGGATGCAGGACATCGAAGTCCAGAACGTGTTCATCGGCTCTTGCACCAACAGCCGCATCGAAGACCTGCGCGCGGCGGCGGCTGTGCTGCGCGGGCGGCACAAGGCAGCCAATGTGAAGTGGGCCATCGTCGTCCCCGGCTCGGGTCTCGTGAAGGCGCAGGCCGAAGCCGAAGGGCTGGACAAGGTGTTCACTGAAGCAGGCCTCGAATGGCGCGAACCGGGCTGCTCGGCCTGCCTCGGCATGAACCCCGACAAAGTTCCCCCCGGCGAACGCTGCGCCTCGACCAGCAACCGCAACTTTACCGGTCGGCAAGGCCCGGGCGCGCGGACGCATCTGCTGAGCCCGGCGATGGCGGCAGCGGCGGCGGTTACGGGGCGGTTGACCGATGTGCGGGAGTTGACCTGACCAGAATTTGCGATATTTTGGTCAGAATGGACATCCGGGCCACAGAATTCTCGCTTGCCGATGCCAAGGCGCGGCTTTCCGAACTTGTCCAGCGCGCTGAGGCAGGCGAGGAAATCACGATCAAACGTCACGGCAAGCCGGTAGCACGTTTGTCAAGCGTCTCAACGCCCAAACGCTCGAAGGAAGAGACTTTGCGTTCCTGGCAAGAGTGGTTCGAATATCGTGACCGCAAGGGCATAACGCTGGGGCCAGACCTGACAATTGACGATCTGCTGTCGGATACACGCGGCTGATGCCGTTTGTGCTCGATGCGTCAGCAGCTTTGCGCTGGCACTTCGAGGATGAATTTTCCCAATCGGCAATGGAAATTGCCTTGCGCGCCAATGACGAGGGCATCGTCGTCCCGTCCTACTGGCAATTCGAGACAGCCAATGGCCTGGTCCGCGGGCTTCGCGAAGGCCGCACGTCTGTGCAGGACGTGTCCACCTTCATCGATAGGCTCAACGATTTGAGCGTTGTTGAACATGGTTTTGCCCAAGGCGATGCTTTTGCGACTGTCATGCCGCTGGCGATGAACCTTGGCCTCAAGATGTTCGACGCGGGTTATCTGGCTCTCGCCAAGCGGCAGGGCATCCCGCTTGCCACGTTCGACCGCAAGCTCGCGGTTGCTGCTAATACCGAAGGCGTCGAAGTGTTGGGGCTTTTGGGTTAGGCATCAAGGAGAACGTCTTGGCCCTTTCCTTGCAATTCATCGGATGCGGCGATGCCTTCGGTTCGGGCGGGCGGTTCAACACCTGCTTTCATCTTGTTGGCGAACGGACAAATCTCCTGATCGACTGCGGAGCTTCGTCGCTAATTGCAATGAAGCAGCTCGGCGTCGAACGAAACGCCATTGCCGCAATCGTCATCACCCATTTTCACGCGGACCACTTTGGCGGCATTCCGTTTTTCATCCTCGACGCCCAGTTCTTCAGCAAGCGGCGCGAACCCCTCACCATTGTCGGACCTGTCGGCTTGGCAACGTGGTACGAGCGCGTGATGGAAACCGCCTTTCCCGGCTCGTCTGAAGTCACGCAGAAGTTTGCATTGCACCTCGTCGAAGTTCCGGTGGGTGGGTCTGCGGAAATTGAAAACGCTACAGTTCGTGCCTATCAGGCCATTCACGGCCCGGCAGACGGCCCCTATCTCTCTGTCAGAATCGAAACCGAGGGGTGTGCTATTGCCTACACCGGCGATACCGAATGGACACCTGAGCTGATCCCGGTTGCACAGGATGCTGATCTGTTCATTGCCGAGGCCTACTTTCGCGACAAAGTGATCGCCACGCATCTCAGCTTGAACTCGATTGAAGAAAACATTGATCTATTGCGGCCCAAGCGACTTATCTTGACCCACATGAGCGACGACATGCTGAATCACCCTGACCGCGTCAACTTTGAGTGTGCCGCCGATGGCATGGTGATAACAATCGAATAACTCAGCCCATCCATCACACTCAAACCAACTCCAACTGAACCCGCCTGCCAACCAGCGCCGCCGCCCGCTGCAACGTCTCAATCGTCACATTGCCATCATTGGGATCAAGCACCCGGTTGATCTGGGTCCGGCTGGTCTTCATCAGCACAGCCAGCGCGGTTTTGGTCAGTTTGCGGTCCTTCATTGCCTCGGCCAGTTGCCAGGCGATAACTTCCTTGATCGCCCGCGCCTGAAATTCACCAAGCACGCCTTCGTTTTCAAGAAAGCTGTCGAGTGTCGATCCGCGATGTTTGTTATCAGCCATTAGCCATGTCCTTCTGCCGCTTGCGGGCAAGTTCCAGATCGGACGCAGGAGTCGTCTGCGTCTTCTTGATAAAGCCATGCAGCGCATAGAGTGCGCCATCATGGAAACAGATCATTACCCGCGCCGTCGTGCCATCTGGCAGTGGTGTGCGAACCTCGAACAAGCCTTTGCCCAGCGGTCGCACCAGCGGCATCCCGACTGGCCAGCGATACTGCACCCGCTGCAAGTCCAGTCCGATAGTACGCCGGTTGGCCAATGGGCAGCCAAGCAACCAATCGCGAACCGGCTCGTTCCCGGACACGCTCCGGTAAAAAACCAGTTCGATCTTCTGCGTCACACACCAATTTCCCCTGACGCTTTAATGAACCATATAAAGTCCGCTTGTCAAGCGCATTCGTCCGCCATTCCCAAAGGATTGACGCCGCCGCCCATTCGCGCAACTCTCCCCAAACTCTGGAGGGGGGGCAATGAGCAACACCTACACCGACGACGCACCCGAACGCCGCACTTTCACCCCTACCCGCAAATGGCTCTCCGCCAACGACGACCGCGCATGGGCTGAAAAGCTCTATCTTACGTATATCCCGGTGTTCTTCCTGATCAGCGGGATCACCAGCCGGACCGGGCTTTCGATTTCGGGCAACTGGGGCAATCTGGGCGGGGGATTGCTGGTCTGGCTGCCGTTCTGCGTGCTGCTCCCGCTTTACCTGCGCCGCAATCATCCGCTGCCAATCACCCAGCAATGGTGGTTCAAGTTCCAGCTCTATCTGATGGTGGTGATCTTCTTCCTGACCTATTTCGGCACCGAATATTTCTTCGACGTGCTCGGAATGCGCTACAAATACGACAACGTCAGCTGGTATTTCGACTCCGTCCTGCTCGGTCCTGACCAAGCCACCGCGCTCGCCGATCACAAGCGCGTGCCCATCGGCATGTATCCGATTTCAATCGGTTTTTTCACGGTTTACCACGTCGGCGCGATCATCATGATCCGGAAGCTCTATCGTATCGGCAAGGCAATGGCGCTGACGGTGGGCCGTCTCGGATTTGCCCTGGGCGTGGTGGTCTCCGCGCTGTTCTGGGCCTGGCTCGAGACCCTGCTGTTTGTAAGCCAGCCCAAGGGCAGCTTCGCCTGGTATGAAGACCTGCCACGCCAGCTTGCCATCGGCAGCTATTTCTATGCGATGGGCTTCCTGTTCACTTTCGCCAATGTCTACTGGCTCGACGAACGCGCCGAAGACAGGCCGTGGAGCCTTTCGCGGGTCTCCGTCAATGCAACAGCGATGTGCCTGCTGGTGCTGCTGGGCGGCGACTTGTGGGCGCAGATGTTCGGAGTGCCGTTTGGCTGACGCGGCGCAGCTCAATATTTCAGGCCCCTGCCCTTGAATCGCGCGCGTGCCGACC
>JAHFPT010000392.1:0-796 GCA_023266625.1 Novosphingobium sp.
AGAAGTCGCGCGGGGTCATTACGTCGAACGGCGCAGTGATCGAGATCGCGGCGTTGTTGATCAATATGTCCACGCTGCCGAACATGTCGAGCGCGGTCCGGATGATCGCGGCAGCACCTTCCTCGCTGGCCACCGAATGGGTGCTTGCGACCGCTTTGCCGCCCGCAGCCCGGATTTCCTCCGCCACCGCTTCCGCCGAAGCAACACCAGGATAGCCTTTCATCTCGGGGTGGCTGCCAATGTCATTGACCACCACATTGGCCCCCCGGCTCGCCAGCAGCAGCGCATGCGCCCGGCCCAGGCTGGGGTTGCCGCCCGCGCCGGTGACCACAGCAGTGCGCCCGTCGAAGCGGAGTGGTTTCACTGAATTGCTCCCAGATAAAAGGCCAACATATCACTCCTACTCCGACTACCCTGAGCTTGTTGAGCCGAAGGCGGGCCTAGCCCAACGGCCGTCCTTGTTCTTGAGGCAGGGTGCGAGGCCTGAAGAAAAGAGCAGTGGTTGACCTACGGTCGCCTTCGACAGCGATTGTGTTTGGGTCAAGCTGGGATTTTTTGGTGATGCTGTTGAGGAAGCGGATATGGCGTTCGATATCGCGGATGATGTCGCGCGGCAGCAGGGCGGGATCGAGCCGCTGCTTTTCGGTGCGGCGCTGCGCGATCAGTTGGCTGCGGCGGCTGTTCAGCGCCTGCAATTGCGCCTGGGCGGGGTCCGCCCGGTGGAGCCGCAGCGCAGGCATCCGCTCGGCAAACAGCGCCAGAACATTCGCGTCGATCGCATCGGTTTTGGCCAGCC
>JAHFPT010000392.1:806-2851 GCA_023266625.1 Novosphingobium sp.
TCCCGGCCGGGGTGTTGCTCACCTGCCACGACTTGCCCTGCGGACGCAGATGCACGTCAAGCATGTTTTTACTCACATCGATGCCGACATGATGATCGGTCTGTGTTATGTCCATTGCCGGACCCTTCCTCGTAATAGCGAGCGCGCGCCTTCAGACTGGTCTTTGGGCACGGCTCTGGCGATTGTTCGGGTTCACACCAACTGCGTACGGTCCCTGGCTGTCGAACGGACACGGCACTATGCCGGACCTCAGGCTCAACGGGCATGCCGGACGCGCCGGTGGGGGTGGCCACCCCCACCGGCACCTCAACTCCTCATACAGAATCAAGACAGATGCAAACTAACGAGGCTCAGGGAAGACGGGGTTTGGGGGTGATCCGGATTTCTCGCAATCCGGTTTAGGCTTGCCCTGACAGGGCATAGCGCATAGCGGCGTGGTTGTGACTTGGCTGTGCCATTCCCGTCTGCCGCTGATGTGGTTGTTGCTCGCCGCAGTGTTGCTGCTGCGCGTCGTAGTCCCGGCTGGCTGGATGCCGACGGTGGAGCAGGGCGGCATTCGCCTTGCGCTGTGTAACGGTGTCGGGTCAGAATTCCTGACACTGGGCAGCGACGGCAAGCTGCACAAGGAAGCGCCGAAACCCGCTGCGCCGCATGATCCCTGCCCCTTTGCGCTCACCACCGGGATGGCAGCCAATCTGCCGTCTGATGTGCGCCTGCCGCAACCACCAGCCGTGCTGACGCCGCCAGACTTCGCGGAACTGACCAAAATCGCCCTGGCGCTGCGAAAATATCCGCGACCGCCCGCACGGGGACCACCCACACTCGCCTGATCCGCACAGTTACACCCCTATCAAGCGAGTATTGAACCATGACCAGAATGATAACCGGCGGCGCGTTTGCGCTGCCCCTCCTGCTATGCGCCGCTCCGGCGCTGGCTGATGAAAATTCTACCGATGACATCATCGCCCTCGGCCACCGCGCCGATGCGCATGGACCCTCGGGCACGATGGAAGACCATGTCCACAAGCGCGGCGATCTGATGATCGGCGTCAGCTGGATGCACGAGGACTATCGCGGCACCAACCAGCGCGGCAGCGACACGATCAGCGACGCCGATATTGCCGCCGCCGGTTTCACTTCGCGCACCCAGAGTATGACCATGGACATGGCGATGCTCCACGTGATGTGGGCACCGAGCGACCGGCTGACGCTGATGCTGGTGCCCAGCTGGACCCGGATGGCGATGACCATGGTCGGCATCGCTCCCAGCACCGGGACCGGCCATCATGCGCTCGCGGTGGGCGAAAGCTCGACCGAAGCCGCTTCGGGCATCGGCGATACCAGGCTCGGCGCGCTGGTCGCGCTATCCCGGAACCCGAAACTCTCGGCACATGCCGGGCTGGTCCTGTCTCTCCCCACCGGCAGCGTCTCACGCAAGGATGAGGACGGAAATTTCGTCCACTATGGCATGCAGCCCGGCTCGGGCAGCTGGGACCTGCAGAGCTCGCTGACCCTGCGCGGCGCGCAGCCGGGCTTCGGCTGGGGCATGCAAGCGAGCTATCTCGCCCGCACTGGCAGCCATAACGCCAGCGGCTTCAAATTCGGCGACCGCTTTGCCGTCACCGGCTGGCTCAGCAAGCCGCTCAGCTCGCGCGCGTCGCTCTCCGCGCGGCTAGCCTATAGCGACGAGGGAATCGTCACCGGCCACTACAATTCCGGCCACAACCATGCCGCCCCGCCTAACCGTCAGGCCAACTATGGCGGCCATCGGCTTGAGGCCGGAATCGGCGCGAACTTTGTCGTGGGCGGCAATTTCCGGCTGGGCGCGGAAGCAACTGTTCCGCTTTGGCAAAGGGTCAACGGCATCCAGGCCCCCAAGCGCTTTGGCGTAAATCTGAACGTCAGCCGGATGTTCTGACCAGAGGGAATGGGGCGGGGCAGGCCAACAAGCGGTTTGCCCCGCCGCCTTCCCGCCCCTATATGCCCCCCATGTCCAGCATCAGACCCTGGCGCGATATTGCGCGCCGCCAGTCCCGCCAGATCAT
>JAHFPT010000393.1 GCA_023266625.1 Novosphingobium sp.
ATGCAAAGCCGGTGGCTGGAATTATACCAGCAGTCCTATGGACTGACGCACTTAAAAGCCCCTCCTCTTTAGGGGAGGGGGGAAGAGTCGATTCAAGCGCCGGTTGGAATTATCCGAAATGCCTGCGGCGCTGAGCGACATCTTCGTGCCTTCGTGTGAGAATATCTTCTTCCTCAGACACCCGATCAATAACCAGTTCTCAGAACGGAATATCGTCGTCGAGATCGTCAGCCATGCTTTGGCTGCCACCGTCGCCCGCAGGCTTGCCGCCGCCCCAATCTCCGCCGCCACCGCCGCCACCGCCCGAGCGCGCATTGCCGCCCCAGTCCCCGCCGCTTGAACCGCCGCCAGCGCGCTGACCGCCGCCGGGCGCGCCATCGAGCATGGTCAGCACGCCGCCCATACCGCCCACCGACACTTCGGTCGTGTAGCGGTCATTGCCCGAGGCATCCTGCCATTTGCGGGTGCGCAGCTGGCCTTCGATATAGATCTTGCTGCCCTTCTTGAGGAAGCGTTCGGCAACGCCCACCAGCCCATCGGAATTGAGCACCACGGTGTGCCACTCGGTGCGCTCCTTCTTTTCGCCGGTGTTCTTGTCTTTCCAGTTTTCGGAAGTTGCAATCCGCAGATTGGCGATGCGGCCGCCGTTCTGGAAGCTCTTGACCTCCGGGTCCGCGCCCAGATTTCCCACCAGGATGACCTTGTTGACGCTGCCTGCCATCGATTCGCTTCCTTTGCGGTTTGGCGTTGGTTATCGGAAGGTGGCGCGGCGAACCATCCTGCGCAATACCTTACCCACAGCCCTTGCCCCCAACGCTGACTAGCGCATCAGGTAGCGGAACTCCGCTGTAATTTCGCCCGCCGGTCGTTAAACCAGCTGCCCCAGACGAGCACCGCCACGACTGTCAGCTGCGCAAGCACCGGCTGCCATGACGGGAATAGGCCGAGAACAGGCATGCGCGGAAGCATCTCAAGCGGAGAAACGCCGATCAAGCCAGCTTCCTGCAGCGCCGCTACTCCCTTGCCCGCGAGGACCACCGCCAGCACCGCGATCAGCGCCGAACTGTAGCGGAAGAATTCACTGACCGGCAGGCGTGCGCTGAATTTGAGCATGAGCCAAGCCAGCACCGCCAGCAGGGCGCTGGCCGCAGCGGCGCCAGCCAACACCACCACGGCGCTGCCCTGTGCGGTCAGGGCCGCGTAGAACAGGATGGTCTCGAACACCTCGCGGTAGACGACGATAAAGGCGAGCCCGAGCAGGAACCATGCCGACTTTGCCGTCAGCGCCCGGCCCAGCGTCTTGTCGATATAGCGCTGCCATTCGCCTGCCTGCGATTTGCCGTGCATCCAGATGCCGACAGTCAGCAAGACAATTGCCGCAAACACCGATCCGAAACCCTCGGTAAGCTCGCGGCTTGCTCCGCTCACGCCGATAAGGAAGGTTGCGATCGCCCAAGTGATCACGCCCGCCAGCAGTGCCGCGATCCAGCCGATATGAACATGGCGGATCAGCTCACTGCGGTCGGCCTTGCGCAGGAAAGCAATCATCGCGACAACGATCAGCAGAGCCTCGACACCTTCGCGCAGCAGGATGGTGAAGGCGCCAATGAACGTCGATGCTGCGCTGGTCGCTCCGGGCGAAAGCGCATCCTCGGCGCTGGCAAACAGATTATCGAGCACGTCGATCTGCTCGGCAACTGCCGACGGCGGGTCCCCTCGCCCGATCGATGCTCGCAGGCGGCCCATTTCGGTTTCGATGCGGCTCATCAACTCCGGGTTTTTCGCGGTCAATGCCGGTTCAACGGGCTCGAAGCCATCGAGATAGGCGGAGAGCGCGAGTTTGGACGCGGCGGCGCGGTCCCCCGCCCGGTAAGCGGCCAGGCTTTGCGTCAACCGCTCGCGTGTCAGCGCCAGCGATCCGCCCTGCCCGGCACCCAGCTGAACTGCGGCCGTCGCCTCGGGATGGCGGCGCAGAAAACCCATCAACGCGTCGGCCTTGTCCTGGCCCAATTGCTGCGCAAGCGCCGCCGGGGTCATACCCGTCAGTCGCGTCAAATCCGGAATGGCCTGGCGGATCGCCGGATCGCCTTGCCACAGCTTCTCGCCCTCGGCGGTGCGCGGAAAGGCGAATTGCGAAACGGTGAAGGCCAGCGCCCAGCGGTCTTGCGGCGAGAGCTCGCTGAAGCTGCGCATCGCCGTGCCGTCGAGGCCCTGATCGATAACCTGATACAGCGCAAAAACGCTGCGCTCGCGGGCACGGGCGACGTCGGTGAAGGCCACCGGATGCGGGTTGAGACCCTTGGCCGCAGGGCCGTCGCCGCCGCCTTCGGCACCGTGGCAGGCGGCGCATTGCGAAGCGAACAGCGTCGCGCCGCGCGCCATATCGGGCAGCTTGGCCGGTGCCAGTGTGACAGGATAGGCGGCGAGCAGGTGCGCTCCCAGCGCGCGCGCGGCCACTGCAACCCGGGCAGGATCGTCTTTGCGGGCAACCATGGCACCAAAGGCTCTCGCCTCGTTGATCAGTGCCCCGCTTGAGGCTGATGCGGGGAGCGCCGATATCCGCGTTTCGACGCCACGCGAGAATTCGGCCATCTCGGCATATTCGGTAGGGCTTTTGATCGCACCGTTCTCGACCGCGCCGCGATAGTCGACGGCGATGTAATCGAGGAGACGCCACGCGGTTCGCACGTCTTCGTCGCTCGAAGCGTGTGCCGTGCCCGTGAAGGCGCCAGCCAGGGCGCACACGATGATGAGGTGAAGGATGGCCTTGAACATGGCCATGCGCTGCCAGATCAAAACGCTAATTGCAAGTCATTCGCAATAAAAATGGCCGGGCAAATCCTCCCCCTT
>JAHFPT010000195.1 GCA_023266625.1 Novosphingobium sp.
CGGGATGCTCATCCATGCCCTCAATGCCGCTGTCCGGCCCCCACGGATGGCGCCAATCCGCGCCTAAGCAGAAACGCCACCATTGCCCATAATCACGCAGATCGACTGGCCCATCCGTCTTTTCAAACACCAGCGATCCTGGCTGAGCTAGCTCTGGTAGCATACCTGGATAATCCATAGGGTCGGGCGCAATCTCGGCAAAGGTCACATGACCGGTTGCCTCCACAAAGCTCCGGAACGCGGCATTCGTTACTGGCCGCTCGTCTATCCAGAATGGAGCCACCTTCACCTCCCGACGCGGGCTTTCTTCGGGATAGAAGCGGTTCGATCCCATGGTGAACACGCCGCCTGGCAAATAGGTCATCCCCGACGCCGCCACATCCTCCGGCGACGCGACATCGACCTGTAGTCTGTCCTCGATCATCACCGGCTTTTGCTCACAACATCATCCTTGCTTTTAAGCTTTGTTCCGTGCCTCACGAACAATTCCTGCTCTGATCCAAGCGGCCGATCAAGCACGAATTTTTGGTATCGTTCCTATTCTGGCCGGCTACAATGGCATTGATAAGGACAGGAGGGATGGCGTACGTTCATGCACTATCGCGGCGCCATAACTGACATGTGGGTCGCGCCCTTTTCCAGGGTCCAGACGATTAGCCTTCTGATGATTGGACTGGTGTCAGGCTGCGTGCCGGCCCTGCAGCCACTGCTGCTTGGTGGGTTGCTTGCTGAAGGCAGGATCAGCGGCCCGCAGATAGGCCATGCGGCGACCGTTGAGGGGCTCGGTATGGCGCTAGCCACGGGCATCGCCAGCCTGTTTTTCATGACATCGGCACTGCGGCGCACCGCGCTGATTGCGATCCTTGGATGTACATGCGCCAATATTGCAACGCTGCTCAGCACTCCGCTCGGTATCATCGCCGCAAGGGGGTTGAGCGGCGCGTGCAATGGCATCCTGCTGTGGCTTATTATCGGAATGATTAACCGCACGCAAACGCCGGCACGCCTGTTTGCGATCTACATCACCGCACAGGCCACCACCGCCTTCCTTCTGTCCGCAACATTCGCGACGCTCGCATTACCCGCCTCTGGGGTCATCGGATGCTACGGCATGCTGGCGCTGCTCAACCTGCTTCTGCTGCCGCTTCTGCGCAGAATACCGAAGGCCTACGCCCCGCTGACGATCGGCAGGGATTCCGCGACGATGCGCCTGCCACCCTTTCGTGGCCGGGTCGGCCTGCTTGCCATCACGCTCAATCAGGCGGGCGTCATGGTTGTGTGGATCTACCTCCTGCCGATCGGGCTGCAATCGGGACAGCCGCCGGCGGCAATCAACGCTATCGTGAGCGCAGCAATCTTCGTTCGGATAGGCGCTGGCATTCTCGCAATGGTCTTTGCCCCTCAGGTCAATGGACCGTTGGCGATCTTGTGCAGCGCGCTAGCGAGCATCGCCGCGCTGACATTGCTTCAGTTGTCGTCATCGAACACGCTTTGGCTGCTCGCGACGATCATTTTCGCCTTTTCCTGGATGTTCGCTCAACCTTTTCACATCGCCTTGCTTAACCGGCTGGATCCCAGCAATAGGTCGGCCATGTTGGTCAGCACGGCGGAATTATTAGGTATTGCCGCCGGGCCATTCATTGGTTCAATTGTCATTCGTTCCAATGATTTCCAGCCTGCATTGCAGGCGAGCATAGCATGTTATCTGGTAGTCGTGATCGCCGCCGCCGCCGCGCTTAGGTCGGCCCATCCCTAGGCGCATCCGTAACATAGGGTTGCCGACCACTCCTTACGCGCGCGCCGATCGATTGCCGCAGGAACTTACATTCCATCGCCAAAAACCCATATAAAGCCATTTTGGAGCCACATCGTCCGGTAGAATAGGCCTTCCAGCTCCCGAAACAGGCTGCTGCTACCCTTTCATTCTGCGCGCCGTCCTAGATCAAAGTCTCGGCCGACTCTTAGGCGGCCGAGATTACTCTGGTGCCGCTTGTCCACGGAGCAACCGAAATTGGCGGCGTCGAACGTGAAAGTTCGACCGTCGCATAGCGTCATGTCAGAATCCCGATACCGGCGGCAAACGATTTGCCGCCATGGGGATGCGGTAGCGATAAGCACCATCCCGCGTCCGCCCTGATGCAGTCAAGATCGACCCCTGCGAAAGATAGCTTCGAACGGATCTTCGCCGATTTAACCACTGGCACGCCCGAGATGCGTCGTTCCCAAAAGTCGAACAGCTGCTTCGCTAAGTCCCCGACAATTGCGCAGTGATTCCGGGACAGCCGGTTCAGGCAGGGGTTGCCTGGTTGCTGTCACGGTTGAATTATTTCGATATTTGCTGCCTGGGTCGAGCCATGCGGACTTTTTTGTCGCAGCATGCTGTCTCCTTTGAGCTTGGTGCGATGGCCATGGTGGACGGTGCGATCAAGGATAGCACCGGCGATCGTGCGCAAAATATCGAAGCCGGGAAAGCCGGGCGACTCATCCATGGTCTGCGCGTACATTTGCTGATATTGCAGGACGCTGGCCGTCCCAAAAAGCGGGTGCATCACATACAGATTCAGCGCCGGAGCTTGCCGCGCCAGGCTTCGAAGAAATCGTATCGGATGCATTGGGAAGTCGAAATCCCGTCGCTATTCCCATGTCGTAGCTTGGCGGCGACGCGCCAGCGTAGGTCGATGCGTTAGCAGCAGAAACTTTGTAAGTGCGAAAGCCCTCATTATCTGCATCGATAGCTTCTACGTCCTGCCGGAAAATGAGCCCTGCCGACGTATCGGCAGGGCCAGTGGGGAGTAGGAAGTTTCTCAGTAGCGGACGGTCAGCTGCAACTGGACGGAACGTGGCAGGGAGACGAAGCCGATCTGATCAGCCAACACGCCACCCGCCGTACCTGTAAGCCGCCCGGTAGAAGGCGCATCCGTGCCGCCCGTTGCATAAAAACGGTTGGTCAGGTTTTTGCCGATTATGGCAAACTCGAACATGTCGTTTGCCGTGCTGACTTTGGCTGTCGCATCCAGGTTCACATAGCCGTTCTGGCGGGTGTTGGGATTGCCGAACGCCGTAGGAATGTAGCTGGCGCTATAGCGAGCATCGCTGCTCAGCCCCATCTTCAGTCCGTCTGATAACGCGAACTCATAACTGGCGCCCAGCGAAGCTGTCCAGAGCGGCGCATTGGCCGTTGGCTTCCCTTTCAGGTTTTGGATCGGACGCGAACCGACGAAGGGGATGATGCAGCCTGCGGCTGGCGTCTGGCCAGTGTAACAAGGCGCATTGGGTACATCGCCATAGCGTGCCCGATTATAGTTCAGGCTACCACGCAAGTTGAACCCGTCCGCGGCTCGTGGCGCATATTCAAACTCCAATTCCACACCCTTGCTGCGCGCCGAACCGGCGTTGATCGTGCTGAATGCAAAGACTGGCGAATTGAAGAAATCGATCTGTAGATTCTTGATCTGATAAGTGTAGAGGCCCAGATTCAGCCGCAATTGCCGATCGAACAGCATTGACTTCACGCCGCCCTCGAATCCGGCTGCCTTTTCTGGATCGAAGGTGAAGTCGTCAATCCCCGCCGAGGGGCTAAGTATGCCAGAGTTGGAGAAGCCGCCAGACTTGTAAGCCGTTTTGTACGCGCCATAGATGGTCAGGTCGCGCGTCGGTTTATATGTCAGCGTCGCTTCCGGCGACCAATTGTTAAAGGTCTGGTCCGCCGAAATGAGCGTGTTTGGCAGGAATATGCCCTGCGCCACCCTTGTGGGATGCGAATAGGGTTCGATGAAGTAGCTATCCTTGGTCTCGTGGGTGTAGCGGACACCAGCAGCTGCTTCCAGACCATCGAGCATCTTCCAAGTGACTTGGCCGAAACCGGACAGTGTCTCGCCATCCGTCTTGGAGTCTTTGGAATTGGCCAAGTACCGCTGGTAGGGCTGGGGCGCCGCGCTGTTTTCCAGACCGCCGGAAGCGGTGAAGGCCAGATAGTTGCGCTTGGTCTTTTGGTACAGGGCGCCGACCATCAGGTTGACCGGTCCATCGTAGCTCGTAAGCGCCCGGAACTCGCTGGAAAAGGCGTGCCAGGACGACCGCTCGGTGGCGTAGACACCGACTGCTCCTGGTGCTGAGACACTGTCACCATCGAAAATGAAAGTGTTGCGGTTGTAATTATAATTCGTGACTGACGTCAGTGTGACGTTATCCAAGGCGTAGCTCATGTTGAGCGTGCTGGCCCAGCTCTTATACTTGTTCCCGGTCGTCCCATCTCCGGCATAGGGCAGTGACGCTGCGATGTCCGCAGGTACCCGGTTCGAGGATGATACGAAGCTGCGCTTGCAAGGAATTGCGGGATTCAACGCACTCACGCCAGTCGGGCAATTGTAGATGACCGAGCTGTTGCTGGGGTTATTAGAATCATTCGCGCCGATATTGGCCTTCAGCGTTGCCGAGAAGCGATCGTTTGGATCCCACTTCAGCGTGACGCGACCGTAAATATCTTTTCCCTTGCCAGCATCGCGCGGACCAACTGGAGAAACATGCTGCGTAGTTATGCCGGTTGCTATGTCGCGCGTAGGATAAATGACGTCGGAGCCGATGTTCTTGAAAAAGCTGTCATACATCTTGGTGGCGCGCACACCGATGCGGATGCCGAGATTATCGGTCAGTGGGCCCGACCCGATTGCTTCACCGATCAGCTGCTGCGACCGGACCTCGTAACCCACCCGACCGACGAACTCCGGCTTGTCAGTGGGATCGGCTGTTGTGATCGATACCACGCCGGCGGTGGCGTTCTTGCCGAAGAACAGCGCCTGCGGACCTTTCAGGATTTCCAGCCGCGCAAGGTCGAAAAAGCCTTCGTTGATGACGCGGCCCTGGCCGTAGTAGACGCCGTCGACCACAACTGCGACCGACTGCTCGAGGCCGATTGAGGTGGTGTTGGAGCCGATGCCGCGCAGCACCAGCGTTGCGCCGGAGCCGCTGGGCGAGCGGCCGATAACAAATTGCGGCGTGCTCGCGGCGACGCGCTCAAGATTGGACAAGTCGTACCGCTGCAGCTGGGCGGCGCCTAGTGCGGTGACGGAAACAGGGACGTCCTGCGTCGTTTCCACACGCTTGCGCGCCGTGACGACGATGTCCTCAAGCCCGCCCCCTTCCTGTTCCGCAACAGCCGCGGCTGGCGCGTCGCTGCCCGCTGCCTGAGCATGGACAGGCGAGACCATCAGTGCAAGACCAGCAAGTGCTGACGTCGTCAAATATCGCGTGCGGGCCCGGCCGAGCTGCGGCGTGAAGATACCCTTTGTCATAATAATCCTCCCAATTATAATTCAGTCACAGGGTTCGACTGGTACGCAGAGGGTACCTCGAAACCCTAGTCCGGTGACAGGTCAGCCGTTTTGGCCTCCCATCCTCTCGTCGGCTTCCACGCTCCGCCCCACTCGGACACAAGCAACTATTTAACGGTGAAAACGACCTGCTGGATCGTGCCAGTGAAGCGACTGTCAGCGATGCTGTAGTCGTTATTGATCGGGGTCAGGGTATCCTCACCGACGTCGAACCCGTCATTGTGCGAAATCCAGCCGCCCAGCGTATTTTCGATCCGCCCGGCACCGACGACCTTGCCGTCTACCGAAAGGGTGATCGTACCGGCCGACTTGGCCTTGGGTGCGTCGGACTTAAAATCGGCGGTTAGGCGATGGGCACCAGCGGGAATAAGGGACGACGAACGAACCTGATATTGCCGCGGTCCAAGCGCATTATAATGGAAAACCAGTTCGCCCTTGTCGACGTAGAAGGCATAGCCGCCGAAACGTCCGCCCTGCGTCAGCAATACACCTTTCGCTCCTGCTTCCGGCACTGTCACGTCGGCGTCAATCTGGTATGATCTGCCGATGGTAGAAGGCACATTGCCTTCCGCCGCTCGCGTCAGGCCGGCATGATAGGTGAAGACCTTCTGCCCGGAAATCTGGCTTGGTCGACCCTGGCTCCCCTGCGTAAAATCGTGGATAGGCAGGATATGGTTCTTTGCCGCCTCTTTCCAGAACAGCGCTTTCATCTCTGCCAGCTTGGCTGGATTGGCAGCGGCGAGATCATCATTCTCGCTGAAATCTTTGGTGAGATTATACAGCACCCAGGGACGCTGATCGACCGTCAGCCCTTCTCTCTTCACTTCCGTTGCCGTTCCCACTTCCCACGCGGTCCGCTTCGGCAGCGTGCCCGCCATCCAGCCATCCTTGTAGATGCCGGCATTTTCCATCATTTCGAACACCTGCACGTGACGCTGTGACGGCGCACTGGGCTGGGTGAAGCTGTAGGCCATGCTCATGCCGTCGATTGGCTTTTGGCTAACGCCATCGACGGTCGTAGGCGCATCGATCTTAGCCGCCGCAAGGATCGTCGGCATAATATCCGTGACATAATGATATTGAGACCGAATACCGCCCGTATCCTTGATCTGTGAGGGCCAGGAAATCACTAAGCCGTTGCGGGTGCCACCGGCATGCGAGGCAACTTGCTTGTACCACGGGAACGGCGTGTTCATCGCCCATCCCCAGGCGGCAGGGTAATGATTATAGGCCTCCTTCGTACCTATATCGTCAATGTGCTTAAGCGTATATTCAAAGTCTTCCTTATAACCCGTGATGCTCGATTGCTCAAACATCAGGCCGTTCAAGCCGCCCTCGGCGCTGCCGCCATTGTCCCCTTGGACGAAAATGACCAGCGTATTGTCCAATTGTCCGCTTGCGCGCAGGCTATCGATCACACGGCCTATCTGGGCATCGGAATAGGCAAGCGACGCTGCGTAGGCCTCCATCAATCTGGCATAGACCTTCTTCTGGTCGACAGACAGTGTGTTCCATGCCGGCAAGGATTCGACGCGCGGCGTCAGCTTTGCATCTGCTGGAATAATTCCCATTTTTTTCTGGCGCGCAAAGGTCTGCTCGCGCTCAACATCCCAGCCCATGTCGAACTTCCCACGGAATCTCTCCAGCCATTCCTTGGGCGCGTGGTGCGGCGTGTGTGCCGTACCCGGCGCATAGTAAACAAAGAAGGGTTTTCCTGGGGCCAGCGCACGCTCGCGGTCGATCCACTTGATCGCGTGATCAGCCATGTCCCGATCCAGTAGATAGGTGGGATCATTGTGCGGCGGCTCGATCGGCGTGGTGTTCTCAACCAGCGCTGGCTCATACTGATTGGTATCCGCCGACAGGAAGCCGTAGAAATATTCAAAGCCGAGCCCGGTGGGCCAGCGATCGAACGGCCCCGCCTGACTCTGTTCCCATTCGGGCGTCAGGTGCGACTTGCCGAACATGGCCGTGCCATAACCATTTTCCTTCAGGATCTCGGCTACCGTGGCGGCGGATTTGGGAATGACGCTGGTATAGCCTTCATAACCGGAAGGCAGGTTGGTGACATTACCCATGCCAACATTCTGTGGGATACGTCCTGTCAACAAGGCGGCACGGGTCGGCGAACACAGGGCCGTCGTGTTGAACTGGTTATACCGTAGGCCTCGCTGTGCCAGCGCCTCGAAAGTGGGTGTCGGAATCGGGCCACCAAAGGCGCTGCTGGCGCCAAAACCGACGTCATCGGTCATGATCAGCAGAACATTCGGCGCCCCCTTGGGCGCGGTAGGGTTGGCGGGCCACTCGGGCGCGCCGGATTCGCTGGCCGTCTGCCCAACCCTCTGAACCCATTGCTTTTCTGGCATCGGCAAAACAGTTTGCGCCATTGCCATTGCGGGCAGCAGAATCAGGGTAAATCCGCCTGCAGCGCGCGCCAAGCGGGCGGCTTGAATCAGCAAGCGGGTTTTCCCGGCACGCCTGCGCTCGATCGAATGGGCCCTATTGGCTGCGCTCATATGCCTCTCCTGTCACCCGTATTCCCGTGGCGGTCCAGCTGCACACTAGCCTTTGAGAAAAAGAAGTCACCTGACTTTATTATTAGTCCGCGGATTGCCCGATTTATGCAGCTTCTCTGGTCCGGCCCAAAGAATCAGCCAAAAACGGGCAAATTCTACCACCGGAGAAAAAGTCATTTGACTTGATGCGCAGAATTGCGTTGATCGGATCATGGCACTGCGCAATGGCTATGGAATGCCTTCTAATCCCCCGAACGCTGGCATTCTAAAACCAATGCCAAATTCCACGCGCGGCACTGAGACAACCCGCCGCCGGATAATGATGGCTGCTGAAGCCTTATTCGCGGAGAGGGGAATCGAAGCTGTATCGCTAAGAGAAATTGCAGCATTGGCCAAGCATGGCAACAACAATGCAGTGCAATATTATTTCGGCACCAAAGCCGGCCTAGTTGATGCTATTTTCGAGCATCGGGTAAGCCAGATGGAAGATCAGCGCCGCGAAATGCTAGTACAGGCGGAAGCAGCAAACCTGCTCGATGACGCCCTGACCTTGATGCAGATTCTCTGCCTGCCGCATCTTTCCCTTGTAAATGACGAAGGACAATATCCCTATGCAGGATTTATGGGCCAGTATCTGACCCGCAACCGTCCAGTCGGACTACGACATGCGGCCGATCTAAATCTCCTTTCCAGCCAGCAATTGCGCAGACTGCTGAACTTGATCGCTAAACGTATCAGCTACCTGCCTCTCTCAATCGCCGAATCGCGGACTGCAATCTGCAACCTCATGTTCGTCAACGTTTTGATCCGATGGAACCATACGCCTGCCAATTTACGCGACAGTGTCATTTTTAATCAATTAATCCGGGATACAATCGAAATTGCTACGGATTCGCTCTGCGCTCCATTTCGCGCTGGTCGAGGAGATCATGATTGGAATGCATCACTCCGCCATGGACCGCGCTCACCAAATGCCGACGCGTGATAATGACCTATTGGCTAAGCTAGCATAATTGGCGGCCGAGCACCCGACTAGCGTGAGTGTTATGGACAACATCTAACAACCAAATCGCAAACGGACCAATACCAATTCGCCGAAGGCTGCTGAGCCATCGAAGAATATCAGCAATCTTAGTTGGTATGACGTAGCTGGTCAGCCGTGAACAATAGCGTTTTGGTTGAGCGCGGCATTGACGTGGATATGCCGTTTCAAAACTCCCCAGTCTGGATGGGGTAAAGCGCTAAACGGCGATCCTTTTTGGCTGCGTGGCTG
>JAHFPT010000394.1 GCA_023266625.1 Novosphingobium sp.
CAACGATCTGCTCCAGGAACTCGACCGGATGAGCTTCGACGTTTACGAGACGCACGAGCGGATCGAGGCCAAGGAACGCCCGATCGTCATCATCACCTCGAACAACGAGAAGGAACTGCCCGACGCGTTCCTGCGCCGCTGCTTCTTCCACTACATCAAATTCCCCGACCGCGAGACGATGCAGGCGATCATCGACGTCCACTTCCCCAAGATCCAGAAGACGCTGGTGACCAAGGCGATGGATATCTTCTACGAGGTCCGCGACGTGCCCGGCCTCAAGAAGAAACCCTCGACCAGCGAGCTGCTCGACTGGCTCAAGCTGCTGATGAACGAGGACATGCCGCTCGACGTCCTGCAGAACCGCGACCCGACCAAGGCGATCCCGCCGCTGCACGGCGCGCTGCTCAAGAACGAGCAGGATGTGATGTTGTTTGAAAAGCTGGCGTTTATGGCGCGGCGGAGCAACTGAGGAGGGGAAAATGCCCCACACCGGTCACTGTTTCTGCGGCCAGGTCCGCTATGCAATCAATGCCGAACCCGTCGCCGCGCGGATGTGCTGGTGCCGGGATTGCCAGTATATTGCCAGCGGGTCGGCAACAGTGAACGTGCTGTTTCCCGGCGATGCGGTGAAGTTCGAGGGCGTGATTACGACTTTGGTCAAGATCGCCGACAGCGGCAACACCGTTGAGCGGGGGTTCTGCCCGACTTGCGGCTCGCAGATGTATAGCCGGACGATCCAGCCAGCAGACATGCCTATCCGCATTCGCGCGGGCACGCTGGATAATCCGGAGCTGAAAGCCCCCGAAGCGATCATCTGGAGTGAAAGCGCGCCGAGTTGGGCAGTGCTTGACCCCAAGCTCCCCCACCATCCCAGAGGGCCAAAGTGACTCACACCGGCCAATGCCTGTGCGGCCAGGTCCGCTTCACGATCGACGCCGAGCCGGTGCGTGCGGTGATGTGCTGGTGCCGCGATTGCCAGTATATCGCCAGCGGTTCGGCGACGGTGAACCTGCTGTTTCCCGATGGCGCCGCGCGTTACGAGGGCGAAGTGGCGACTTTCGTCAAGACTGCCGACAGTGGCAACACGGTCGAGCGCGGCTTCTGCCCGAGCTGCGGCTCGCAGCTTTACAGCCGGACCATCGCTCCGCCGGTGATCCCCATGCGCATCCGGGCGGGAACACTCGACAATCCCGGGCTGATGGCGCCAGAAGCTGCCATCTGGACCAGCAGCGCGCCAGCCTGGGTGACATTCGAGCCGGGAATGAAGATCTTTCCCAAGGCACCGTCGCGAAGCTTCATCGAGGGCCGAGAATAGATGCCCGCCCCCTATACCGGCCGCTGCGCTTGCGGTTCCGTAACCGCCACAATCCGGGGCGAGCCGCTGGCTGTCCGCCAGTGCTGGTGCCGCCAGTGCCAGCAAGCCGCCGCCGGTGGACCGACGCACAACGCCACTTTCCTTGTCGCCGAATGGGAGATGTCGGGCGAATTGGCGGCGCACCGCACCCCGGCGGCGAGCGGTAACACGCTGATCCAGTCATTCTGCCCGAAATGCGGCACGCCGGTGATGGCCCAGTCGTCAGCACGCATGCAAATGGCATCCGTGAGGCTTGGCTTCCTCGACGAAGGTCATGGGTTGAAGCCCGATACGGCGATCTGGGTCGACGATGCCCCGGACTGGGCTGTGATCGATCCGGCAATGGAGAAATTCGCCCGTCAGCCGCCGCCGCCAGTCCCGGCTCCCCGGCAGGGAGAGGGAGACTAGCCATGTTCTTCAACTTCATCGACGAACTGCGCGCCGCCGGCATTGGTGCCTCCTTCAAGGAGCATCTCACCCTGCTTGAAGCGCTTGAGAAGGAGGTGATCGAGCAGACGCCCGAGGCGTTCTATTATCTCTCCCGCACCACATTCGTGAAGGACGAGGGCCTGCTCGACCGCTTCGATCAGGTGTTCAACCGCGTGTTCAAGGGCATCTTCTCCGACTATGGCCAGAACCCCGTCGAAATCCCCGAGGACTGGCTCAAAGCCCTCGCCGAACGCTATTTCTCCGAGGAAGAGATGGAGAAGATCAAGGCGCTGGGCTCGTGGGACGAGATCATGGAGACGCTGAAGCAGCGGATCGAGGAGCAGGAAGGGCGCCACCAGGGCGGCAACAAGTGGATTGGCACCAACGGCACGTCCCCCTTTGGTCATTCGGGCTATAATCCCGAGGGCATCCGCATCGGGGGGGAAGGCAAGCATGGCCGCGCGATCAAGGTGTGGGAAAAGCGCGAGTTCCAGAACCTCGACAACACGCGCGAACTGGGCACCCGCAACATCAAGATTGCGCTGCGCCGCCTGCGCCGCTTTGCCCGCGAGGGCCTGGCCGAGGAACTCGATCTCGACGCGACCATCGATGGCACCGCCAAGCAGGGCTGGCTCGATATCCATATGCGCGCCGAGCGGCGCAATGCGGTGAAGGTGCTGCTGTTCCTCGACAACGGCGGCTCGATGGACCCGCATGTCAAGCTGGTCGAAGAGCTGTTCAGCGCCGCCAGCGCCGAGTTCAAGAACCTGGAATTCTTCTACTTCCACAATTGCCTCTACGAAGGCGTGTGGAAGGACAACCGCCGCCGCTTTTCCGAGCGCACCAAGACCTGGGATATCCTCCACAAATATGGCCACGACTATAAGGTGATCTTCGTCGGCGACGCCGCGATGAGCCCCTATGAGATCACGCATCCCGGCGGCTCGGTCGAACATTTCAACGAGGAATCGGGCGCGACCTGGATTGAGCGGGTGCGCCATATCTATCCGGCGACGGTATGGCTCAACCCGACGCCCGAAAAGCAGTGGGAC
>JAHFPT010000395.1 GCA_023266625.1 Novosphingobium sp.
CCTGGTGAGCGAAGGTCATCCGCTCGCCCAGTACCTTGAGCTGGAGGTGGTGACGCCCCCCGGCGCGGTGCGCCCGCTGGCGCTGAACGCGATCGGCATCCGCGGCGCGGGGCGGCGCGGCGGCCATGCCTGGGAGCAGCTATCCCTGCCGAAGGCGCCGCGCGGCGGGCTGCTCAGCCTCGCCAATGCCGGACCGGTCGCGGCGCGCAAGCATATCGTGTGCATCCACGATGTGAACACGCGCCTCGCGCCCACCAGCTATTCGCCGCAGTTTCGCGCCCTCTACCGCATTCTGGCGCCGGCGCTGGGGCGCAGCGCGGCGCGCGTCGCGACGGTGTCGCATTTCTCCGCCGATCAACTCGTCGGCTTTCGCATCGCCGCCAGGGGCAAGATAGCCGTCATTCCCAATGGCCATGAGCACGCGCTCACCTGGCAGGCCCGTCATTCCCTGACCACGGAAAGGGCAGGGGGGGCAAGCACCATCCTGCTGCTCGGCAGCCCGGCGCCGCATAAGAACATGCAGATGCTGTTGGGGCTAGCCGACCAGCTTGCGGCGATGGGGCTGCGGCTCGCCATCATCGGCAAGGTGGATTCGCGCGTGTTCGCCAAGACGGCGCCACAAACGGACGCGCCGAATGTGATCTGGCTCGGCGGCGTGAGCGATGACGAACTCGCGGCGATGATGGCGGACTGCCTCTGCCTCGCCTTTCCCTCGCTCACCGAGGGCTTCGGCCTGCCGGTGCTCGAAGCGATGGCGCGCGGATGCCCGGTGGTCTCGACGAATCGCGCCAGCCTGCCGGAGGTGTGCGGCGACGCGGCGCTCCTGGCCTCCCCGACCGAGCCGGCCGCCTGGCTGGCGCATTTCCAGCGCCTCAAGCAGGATCCCGCTTTGCGCGCCGTGCTGATCGAGCGCGGACATGCCCAAGCGAACCGCTTCCGCTGGAAGAAATCGGCGGAGATCTATCTGCGGCTCATGGCGCGGCTCGATGGGCTGGAGGCGTAGCGGATCGAACCTGACATTTGAGTCCCGATTACGGAAGCCACCATGAATTCCAACCCATTCAAATGTCAGGTCAATTCGATCCATAAACAAAGAATCGAGTGGGTCGGATCGTTAGAGACGAACCACTAGGACCGGCATGCCGGCCGCCGCGCGTGATGCCGGCCCGTTACGATGCTTGGCGCGTGGGATAGCAGTCCAGCAGATGGTTGGTGGAGCTGTGGCTGTAAATGATCCGCCCCGTATCCTCGATCCACAAACGGCTGTAATGGTCGTGGCCTTCGTCGTCGAGGCGGTATTGATTGATGCAGGTCATCGCTTCCTTGCGCGTCTCGAAATCGCCGAGAGCCTCAAGTCCACCAGCCCGATTTTCCAGTATCACCCGGTACGTCATCCGCTACCTCCGCGATTCGCGCATTTTGCCACTCTTTGCCCGAAGGCAAGAGCAGTTTGGCGACGGGACCGGCGGCCATCCCCGGCTTTTTGCTAGGGCAAGGGAGCAGCACAAAAAAGCGGAGGCGATCGACGCCTTCGCTCGCAACATGTAGGCCTACATCAGATCCGATGTAGGCCTACATCAGGCCTATGTTCACCCGCACGTTTGCGATTTCGATCCGCTCGGCCAAGCCTACGTGCACGCGAACCTCCGATTCGGCTTGCTCGTGCGCCGCGAAGGCCATCGGGCCGACCTGCGCGATGGTGGTATCCACCGGCCTGGCTCCACCGCGCGGCAGCGCTTGTCCGGACCGCGCACCTTGCCGGAGGATCGACCGGGATTTTAATGCGAGGCAACGACAGTGAACTGTCGCGCGCGCTCCGAAATCGACCGGATGGTTGCGATCGCGGAAAATGGCGGAAGAGGACGGGAGTCGAACCCGCGAAGGACCGCAAGGCGGCCCCATCTGGCTTTGAAGGCCAGCCGCATCACCGGATGCGCACCCCTTCCACGGCCTGATATAAGGCTGTTTGGATGATGTCGTAAATTCCCAAATTACCTAAACTTCCCAGGTTTTTCCCAGTGAATTTCCCAGGCTTCGCTTGCTGGTTCAGCGAGCCAGATGGGCTATGCGGCCCGCCGTTCGTGTGTCGGGTCCTGGAAGTTTGCCAGCGAGTTTACCAACCCCTGCACTGCGGCCGGCGATAAATGCATGTAGCGCTGCGTGGTCATCAGGGACTTATGCCCCATCCAATTCATGATCATGGGCGCCGAGTGCCCCGCCATCGCGAGCCGAGACGCGCATTTGTGCCTGAAGGTGTAGGGCACCGTGTCCTTGTCCAGCCAGTGCAGGAGATGTCCATGTTGGCCACCGCGATGGTCTCGCCACCAGCACGACCCGTAAGCGCGTTGACGGTGGTACGGGCTGCCAGAACGCCCATGCGGGCCACGTTGAAGTCGTACTGCTTCGCCAGTTCACGGCCGAGTTCGGTCGCATATGGACCGCGCACGTCGTAATGGTTCATCAGCTCATCGATCTGGGCGATGAAGAGCTTCGAGATCAGCAGGCCATCGATGGTCAAGATCATCTCAGCGTGGGGAACCGCGCCGCCGTCGATCCAGTCGCCGGGCGTGTGGTAGGCGCTGCCGACAGACCCGACCATCGGGAACTGAGTAGACTTGCCGTTGCTGATCTGGCGAACGAAGTGGCGTTCCTTGAAGACGTTCGTGCGGCCGAACTCCGTGAGGATTTCGCCACCGAACTGCTTGAGGAACAATGCGTCGTCGTTACCGGCCGAGTTGATATGGCCAATACGCGACAGGGAAGTGGAGGGAGGCGCCATTAGAGGTTAGGTCCTTGGGGATGTTGGGGAATTTCTTGCCAACAGCCTTCAGGGG
>JAHFPT010000196.1 GCA_023266625.1 Novosphingobium sp.
GGGGCACTCGCCGAAGGGCAGAATGCGCGCTTCGGGTTCCAGCGTCAGCAATTCGCCGGTTGCAAGATCGGCGGTGGCCGAGAGATTGTATTCGTGGATCGCCACCCTTCCGCTGGTCCTGCGCTTGGCGCTGTCCTGAAAGGCGGCCTCGATGCGGATAAGGCCAGCACCATCGTCGCGGGTAACATCGATACGGCGGGCGCGGCGGAAGCCGGGGCCGTCGGATTCGGGAAGCTCGTGCCAGCCTTCGGCATCGGCGGGATTGCGCACATCGCCCGCATCGGCCTCGGCGATGTTGGTTCGCGCGCCGCCGGTCATGCCGCTGTTGCCTGCCTGCAGGCCCCAGCAGACGTTGACCCGGTCGGCCATCATCTTTTCGAACTGGTCTTCGGGCAGGGCACCGCGGATGCGCTCGGCCCAGTCCTCGTACCATTGCGACCAGGCGAAGGCCGAGACCAGCGAAGTGCCGGAAATATCGTCGAGCGGCAGATAGATCGGCGCGCCGTCCGAAATCAGCTCGGGCATGGTCTCCTTGATGAACAGCCGCAGATGGTTGCCGCCGCGCACGCCGACCAGTTGATCAAGCTTGGCCAGTGCCGGGGTCGCGGCGATGGCGGTGATGGTCTTGTCTTGTGCCAGTGTGGCGCGATATTCTGCCTCATCCAGTATTGAGCCTGCGCCGCCGCCTGCTGGTGTGCGGTAATCCCGGCAGCGGCCGATGAACAGCCGGTCGCCCTGCTCGCCCTCGGGCCAGGAAACGTCGATCGACATGGTGCGGCGCACCGAATTGGCGGTGCGGGCCGGGGCCGGATTGGCCGTGCTGCGCGGGGGCGGGGGGATAGTTGCGGTTGCCATGATGCTCCTAGTGGATTGATTTTGACATTCGCATCCGGTTAGCCGCAATCTCAGTTTGCGAATGTCAAAATCTTGAAATCCACTAGAGTCATATAGTTGCTAGTGGTCCTCTTGATTCTGACATTTGCTGCTGACCTAAGCCGATAGCGGATGCAAATGTCAGAATCGAACCACTAGTGTCACCCGCCCTTGTCAAGCTTGTCAACTCGCCTCTGCGAGTTTGACCAGCAACTTGCCGACAAATGCGTTGCCAGAATTGCGCGGGATCGCGCCTATGTCCTGACCGGGTCGATGACAACCACCGGGATCACGCGTGTCGTGCGTGACTGGTAGAGGTCGTAATTCGGCCATGCCTTGACCGCTTCGGCCCACAATAGCTCGCGTTCGGGCGAAGCGGCGGTGCGGGCGACAGCTTTGAACTTTTCGGCCTTGACCTGCACTTCAACATTGGGGTTCTCGCTGACGCTGAGATACCATTTCGGATGCGTCGCCGAACCGCCCTTGGATGCGATGATGATGTAGCTTTCGCCGACCTTTGTGCAGATGATCGGGATGGTCCGCGCCTCACCCGATTTACGCCCGGTGAATGTGAGCAGCAGCGATGGCACACCATTCCAGAGATAGCCGGTTTCGCCATTGGTCTCGCGATAGACCCTGACATGCTCGTCGCCCAGCAGGGAGATGTCTGTACCGGGCGATTGTTCTATGGGTTTGAGTTGTTTAGCCATTTCAGATTGTTCCTTCCACTTCCCAACCACTTATTTCAGCTTCACGGGTACCGCAGTCATGCCGCGATGATCGACGCCGCGGTATTCGGGCCTGGGCTTGCCGGGATCGAGCCGCATCTTCGGGAAGCGGTCGAGCAGCCCGTTGATCGCGACGATCATTTCCTGGCGCGCAACGTCCATGCCCAGGCAGCGGTGCGGGCCGAAGCCGAAACCCATGTTGTGTTTCTGATCGCGAAACAGGTCATATTCCTCGGGCCTATCGAACACCGCCGGATCGTGGTTTGCCGCGCCAAGGCACAGATGCACCCGCACTCCGGCCGGGACCATCACACCTTCGACTTCGGTATCCTGAACGCAGAGGCGCGGGAACACCGGATCGGTCGCGCGCCAGCGCAGGCTTTCCTCCACTGCCCGGTCGACCAGGCTGCGGTCTTCGCGGCAGGCTTCCCAGAAGTGGTAATGGTTCATCAGTGCGTCGAGGGTGATGCCGAGCTGCCGCCAGGTGGTGCCGCCACCCGCAAAGATCGCCAGCTTGGCATAGCCGAAGATCTCGTCCTCGGTGAGCAGCCGCTTCGATCCGTCCTCGTGGGTGATTTCGCTCTTGATCAGTCCGGCAATGACATTGTCACCGGGGTTTTTCGTGTTCTCGGCGATCAGATCGCGCAGGGTCTGGTCCACCCAGGCGCGCGATTCAGCGGCTTCCTCGGGCTTGAGCCGACTCGCGCCGAAGGTGCCGCGATCGAGCTGGTAACGGAATTCGATGACATTTTCGCCTTCGAGTCCGATGGCGCGGGTGATCGTCGCCATCGGCAGGCGGGCGCAAAGCTGGGTGTTGAGATCGACCGCGTCCTCGCCCACCAGCCGGTCGAGCAGCGCATCGACGGTTTCCTCGACCCAGCGCTTGTTCCACCAGCTCAGCACCTTTGGCCGCTTGAACAGCGGCTGGGCGGCCGAACGCAAACGCTTGTGCTCCTTGCCGACCATGGCGAGAATGGTGGGGCCGATAGAGGCGACGCCGGGGCTTTCCTTATAGCCTTCGGACGAGAAGATCAGGTTTTCGCGAAAGCCGATCTCGCAGGCGCGATAGGAGAAGAAGGTGTAGGCATCGCGCTTGATCGGCGAGAATTCCTGTTCGGCAACTCCAAGCAATTCGCGCAGACTGCCCTTGTGCACCGGCGCGGCATCGCGCAGCCGGTTCATCTCCCCGGTATAATCCTTGTCCATGTCGACGCCGATGTTGGCGGTCTGGGAGTTGACGTCGAACATCTCCTTGTAGCGGGGATTGTCCGACATCAGCGATGCGAGTGCGTTCGATTCCTTACTGGTCATGGGACAGGTTGCCATGGTCTTAGCCCCCTACTTTGCGTCCGGCGGTCAGCCCGCCATCGACCGGCAGGTTCACCCCGGTGATGTTGCTGGCGAGGTCCGAGGCGAGGAACATCGCGCCGGCAGCCGTGTCCGCCGGATCGATCGAGCGGCCAAGCGGGTGCGCCTTGCCCATGCTCTCCAGAATCATGTCCTTGTTGGGGCTGTCGGGGTCCATGCCGGAGTAATGCGTCAGCATCCCCGCCGGGCAGACCGAATTGACGCGGATGCCCTTGTCGGCGACTTCGATGGCAAGACTGCGCGTGAAGTTGACGATCGCGCCCTTTGACGAGCCATAGACGACGCCGCCATAGCCGATCATGCCTGCGACCGAAGCGGTGTTGACGATAACCCCACCGCGTCCCTGTCCATTTTCGGCTTGCTTGTCGAACTGGCGGATTGCCGACTGCGCGCCATAGAACACGCCGTTGATATTGACGTCCTCGACCCGCTTCATGTCCTCGACCGTCGCATCGACAAATTTCTTGAGCCCCTGGCCCGGGACCGGGTTAATCGTGATCCCGGCATTGTTGTAGACGATGTCAAGCCGCCCGAAGGTCTCGACCGCCGCCTGCACCGCCGCCTCGACCTGCGCGGGATCGGCGACGTTGCAGGCCACCGCCCTAGCCTGCCCCTGCGGCGCTCCCGCAAGCTTCACCGATTCCTCCGCGGAGGGCAGATCGATATCGGCGGCGATCACTTTCGCGCCATGCTCGGTCCATAGCTTGACCGCCGCACGGCCAACCCCCGAACCTGCGCCGGTGATGACCGCGACTTTCCCTTCAAGCAAACCCTGCATGGTCATCCTCCGATGTTTAATGTTGTCAGCATCTGGAACTCACGCAGGCCTTCGGTGCCGCGCTCGCGCCCGAGGCCGCTCATCTTGATGCCGCCGCCCGAGGCAAAGCTCGACATCACCGCGCCGTTAATGTTCACCGCGCCGCTGCGGATGCGCATGCCGACGCCCAGCGAGGCGACCTTGTCCACGCCATGCACCCAGCCCGACAGGCCGAACTTACTGTCGTTGGCCATTTCGACGGCATGGTCGAGATCGCGGTAGCCGATCACGCCGACCACTGGCCCGAAGATTTCCTCTTGCGCCGCCGGGTTGGAATTGTCGGGGAGGTCGAGCACGGTCGGCTCGTAGAAGAAGCCCTTGTCGAACTCCGCCGGGCGCCTGCCGCCGGTCACTACCCTGCCGCCAGCTTCGACTGCGGCGCGGGTGAAATGCTCGCAGCGGTCGCGCTGACCGGCGCTGATCACCGGGCCAAGCTGGGTGGCCGGATCACTGGCGACGCCGATCTTCACGCCTGCCAGCTGCGCTGCCATGGCTTCGAGCACCTGGGCCTTGCTTTCCTCGGGAACGAATACGCGGGTGCCCAGCACGCAGCCTTGCCCGGCATGCGAGGTGCAGACCGAGTAGGCCGCCGAGGCTGCCCGATCGACCGCATCGGGCAGGTAAATCTGCGCCGACTTGCCGCCCAGTTCGAGCACCAGCCGCTTGAGTGTCGGCGCGGCCTGTTGCGCAACCTTGACGCCGACCGTGCAGGAGCCAGTGAAGGAGACCAGGTCCACCCGCTCGTCGGTGGTCATCAGCTGGCCGCCATCGAGACCGCCTTCGAGTACGACATTGAGCACGCCATCGGGAATACCGGCTTCGGCAGCAGCCTCGGCGAAGATCAGCGCGGAAATCGGCGTCAGCGGATTGGGCCGCAGGATCACCGAATCGCCGGCCATCAGCGCGGGGACGACTTTCCAGAAGGCGTTGTAGAACGGCACGTTGTAGGCCGAGATTGCCGAGACTACGCCCAGCGGCGTCCAGCGCTTGAGGCTCTGCACGGTGAAATAGGGATTGACCCGCTCATGCAGCGGCAGCGGGTTTTCCTGAATCTCTGGCAGGGCAAGAAACATGTCGATGATCTCGTCGGTCATGCGCAGCGGCGCGTGGACCTGCGCCCCCATCACTGTCGAGGATACCGGGCAGCCCGCTTCATTGATCGCCAGTTCCTTGAGCCGGTCCGCACGTTTCCTGAGCGCCTCGGCATAGCGGCGCATGACTTCGCCGCGCTGCTTCATCGTCAGCCCGCTCCAGCGACCGTCGTCGAATGCGCGCCGCGCCGCACCGATGGCCTTGTCGACTTGCGCCACCGAAACGCTGGCGACTTCATCGACGATGCTCTCGTCCGAGGGATTTTCGACGTTGAAGGCCCGGCCCTCGCCCTTGACGAAGGCACCATCGATAAAAGCGGAGTATTCCAGCATGCCTCACCCAATAAATTCGCTATTACGAAATGTTGTTCGGTATTAATGCAGTTAGCCAAGTCGCTCAGCCGCGTCAATCAACGTTGCAGAGCTTGGGGATGCGGGCAATGGGGTTGGGTTGGCGAATAACGCCGGTCCTCTCCCCTTACGGGAGAGGAAAGCCAAGCTTGCGGGCTTGCCCGCTAGCATAGCTTGGAGAGGGGGCGGCAGAAGCTCTGCTCCGCTCCCCTCTCCAACTGCGGCTAGGCAACAAGTTGCCAAGCCTTCGTATCCTCTCCCGCAAGGGGAGAGGCGGCGGGCTGCATCCTACCGCCCTAAGCCCAAATCTCCTCATCCGTCGGCACCACCTTGCCTTCGATCACCTGGCCGATCCGCGAGACATTCATCAGATGCTTGAAGTCGAGGTTCTCCGAAATCGAATTGCCGCCCCAGGACCCGCAGCCCAGCGTCGTCGTCGGCGCGAAGCCGTTGGTCAGCGAGCCGCCGGCAGTCAGCGAGCTGGGCTGGTTGACCACCAGCCGGCTGATCGGCAGTTCGAGCCCGGCGTGGCGGATATGGGCGTCGTCGTTCGAATGCAGCGCGGCGGAATGGCCCGCGCCCTCGACCAGCAGGTTGGCCTTGGCCTTCTGCACCGCATCCTCGAAGCTCTCATAGGGCAGAATGGCGATGACCGGGCAGAGCTTCTCGCGCGCCAGGATATCGTCTTCGCCCGCGCCCTTGGCCGGTAGCATGATCAGCCTTGCGCTGGCGGGCACATCGATCCCGGCCATCGCGCCGACTTCGCGCGCCGATATGCCGACGACATCCTTGTTGAGGTGTCCGCCCGGGAACACGACATCGCGCAGCGCCTGGATCTGCGCTTCGTCGTCGGTGTACCAGACCTTGCCACTCGCGGTGAACAGGGCGACGGTTTCGTCGAACATTTCCTGCGGGGCGAGGACGAATTGTTCGTGGCTGCAGATGATGCCGTTGTCGAAGGATGCACCGGTGACGATCTTGTCGACCGCCGCGCCGAGATCGATGCCCCGGTCGATAATGACGGGGACATTGCCAGCGCCGACCCCGAACGAGGGCTTGCCGGAGGAGTAGGCCGACTTCACCATCGCTCCGCCGCCGGTGGCGACAACCACGTCGACCGATTCCATCAGCGCTTGCGTCTTGGTGATCGAGCCATTCTTGATGACCTGGATCAGATCGTCCGGCCCGCCATGCACCTTGACGAGGGCCATGAAAGCGTCGGTGAGATGCTCGGCGCATTTTTGCGCCTTGGGATGCGGCGCGAAGATCACCGCGTTGCCGGTCTTCAGCGCAAACATGCCGTTACACATCGGCGTCACCACCGGGTTGGTGATCGGGGTCACCGCGCCGACCACGCCCATCGGCTTGGCGACAAAGATGAGATTTGCTTCCGGGTCTTCGTCGATGATCCCGCGGCTCTTCTTGCCCTTGAGGCTGTTCCAGATTGCCCGGGCCTTGCCCTTCTTCTTGGTGATCTTGTCCTCATAATTACCGATGCCGGTTTCATCGACCGCCATGCGGGCAAGCAGCTCGGCATTGTCATAAACATATTTGCCGATGTCGCGGACGATGCCATCGACCTGGCTCTGGCTGAAGCCCTCGAAGACAGCCTGCGCGGTGCGTGCCCGGGCGACGAGCGCTGCAATTTCAGGATCGAGCGAAGCTGTGCTCTGGGTGATACTCATTGGAATTTCTTTCTGCCGGAATTTCTCGATATCGGGCGCGCAATCATTCCGGCCCGGTCGCTGCCAGCGGCATAGTATGTAGGCACTCTCCGGCAAAGGCCAAAAAACCGGACCGGGATCGCACGAGTGCCCGCGCGGCATGAGCGGGTGATGGCCGCATTTGCCGCCGAGGCAAATGCGGCAAGTGCTTGTAGCGGGCCAATTTCATTTGATCGACTTCGGATTGGCGGAAGTGTAGCTTTGCTCCGTTCATCGGGGGGATGGCCAATGAGACGGTTTTTGCACCTTCGCTTTGCAGTCGCGGCCTTGCTCGCCCTGTCGCTGCCATTGCCCGCGCTGGCGGATCCACCAGGACCTCCCGAAGTCAAGGTGATGCAGCCACCTGGCTTCGATCTTGCGACGCTCAAGGAAGTTCTGACCACCCCCAAACCGTCGGCTGCCGGTGCGGTGGCGACCGTGGCGGCGCTGGCGATGTGGAGTGCCATCGGCAATGTCATGGCGGACTCCAAAATGTGCTACGAGGCTTACGAGGCACTCTCGAGCACCACCCACCACCAGTTCAGTGTCAAGGTCAACGTCGTGAATGTCGGCGGCGACCCTGTGATGAGCTATAGCCAGAGCTACCTTGCGGTGTATGCTGCGGGCGGCGTGGCCTACGCACCGATCATAGTCTATGCCGACGGAAGGGTGGTTACCGGCCCGATCAAATATTGCGGGGGAGGAAGATCCTGGAATTTTCCCCTCACCGCATCATTGCCGCCCACCGCCGGCCCGGCGCATTGGCGTGTGGGTATTCTGCGCATCACCCATGAAACCCAACAGGGCAAGGTCTCGATCATCCTGCCCGATGACATCCGCGCCGGCGACACGATCAGCGGCACCGTCGTGATCGAGCCGCAGGGCGCGACGAACGAGGAACGCATGGCAAATGCCGCGCAGCTCAGCGGCTATGTCATCGATGTCGAAGGCCAGCGAAGCCGCGTTGCCGATGGCAGGGTGCTGCTCAAGATTGGGCCGGCAGGCGGCATGGTCCCGTTGCTGCTCAGGGATACGGCGGCAAATCCCGTGAATGTCATGGGCATCGCTGCTTCGCCCGTCGATACGCCGCTGCAACCCCAGCCTGCTCCGGCCTTCGCGCAAGCAGCCTCGCCGATGCCGATACCGGGGGCCTTCGATGGCGACGCGGCGAACACCAAAGCCAGTATCAACGGTCGCCCCGTGACGATCATTGCCGAGAGTCCGCGGCAGACAGTGATCGATTGCCCGCCGGAACTGACCGGCCCGGCCGAAATCGTTGTGACCGACAAGGGCAGTGCGGTCAGCGCCAGAACCAATTTGATCGGAATTTTGCTCCAGGCACCGCGCACAACGCTGATGCGGGGCGAAAAGACGCAAGTCACCCTCACCGTGTCGGGATTGCAGGGTCTGCGGCAGCCCGTCCATGTTGCGTTGCAGGCGTCGCCGAGCGTGCGGCTTGAGGGCGGCAATTTGCAGACGGTGCCGGTCGATCCGGCGCGCGCGAATGCAACCGGGGCGTTCCAGCGCAGTTTCCAGCTTTCGAGCACTGCGCCTGGCCCCTTCGAGATCAGCGCCGCCCTGACGCAACTGCCGGCAGCGCCCGCGCCTGCACAGAACCCGCCGATCCGGCGCAACCGGCAGCGGATGTAGCGGTTCCCCTGCGCTGGACGGAAGGGCATCGGTCTCGGAGCGTTGATGCTTGAACCCGGATGCGCAGCGGGCGATGTCATGCATGTCGAGATGGATGGTCTGGGCGAGATGACCGTTCAGCTCCACGGCGGACCGGGCCGCAAGAGGCTGCTGGACGGGATGGTGCCGGATCAGCCTGCGAACTGCTTGGTTGGCCAGCACCGGTCGATTCCCGCTGCCCCCGGCGCTCCCGAAAGCGCATTACCCCCTTGCTATCTGGCTAGGAGGCGATCAATCAAACTCCATGCGCGCGCGGCCACTGCCGCATGCCCGCCAAAGCAAAAAACACCGGAGAGAGTCATGACTGCCGCCACACTCGAACGTCCCGAAGCCAAGTCGACGATCAAGGTGATCGATGCCGATACCCATCTGACCGAACCGCATGACATGTGGCTCAAGCGCGCGCCTGCCAAGTTCCGCGACCGGGTGCCGCAGGTG
>JAHFPT010000041.1:0-18666 GCA_023266625.1 Novosphingobium sp.
TCCGGCCTGCTGATCGACGACAATGGCCGGATCCAGCAAATCTTCCAGCGCAGCGACAAACGCCCCGCGCGAGCCGACTACCGGCTCGATGGCAAGGGCCGGGTGCTGATGCCGGGGCTGATCGATTCGCATGTCGAGCTGATGAAGCTCGGTTTCTCGCGGATACCCCCTGACAGCCCCGGTGCCCGTCCCCGCCCCGAGGACCGCGACCGGGCGCTGGTCGAAGCGCAAAAAATCCTGCTCGAACGCGGCATCACCGCCGTCGCCGACATGGGCACGACAATCGAGGACTGGCAGACCTATCGCCGCGCCGGCGATCTCGGCACGCTATCGATCCGCATCATCGCCTATGCGGGCGGCACCGATGCGATGTCGCTGATCGGTGGACCCGGCCCGACGCCCTGGCTCTATGACGATCGGCTACGGCTCAATGGGGTCCAGATTGTCCTCGACGGACCGCTGGAAACCCGCGCGGCAGCGCTCAAGGCGCCCTATGCCGACGCCCCGGCCAAATCCCTGGCCAGCAGCGGCCAGCTGCGGCTGACCGAAATCCAGCTCAAGAATCTGATCAGCCGGGCCGGCATCGACCACTTTCAGATCGCGGTCGATGCCAATGGCGACGAGGCCAATGCCATGCTGCTCGATGCCATTGCCGAGCTGGCGCAGACCTACAAGGGCGAGCGTCGCTGGCGGATCGAGCAGGCCCAGCTGGTCGATCCGGCGGATTTCGCGCGGGTAGGCAAGAGCGGCGTCGCGGTCTCGATGCAGCCGCGCCAGCTGGCCTCTGGCATTGCACTCGCCGAGGCGCGCCTCGGGCCGCAGCGAATGTCCGGTGCTTTCGCCTGGAAGTCGCTGTCCGCCGCCAGCGCGCGGCTGGCATTTGGCTCGGGCTCGGCTGCGGCTGGGGCTGCGCCAGAGCCCTTCGCCGGGATGGCAACGGCCCTCACCCGCCAGGCTACCGACGGCCAACCTTCCGGCGGCTGGCAGGCACAGGAACGGCTGACCCGCGAAGCTGCCCTGGCTGCCTATACCACCGGCGCCGCCTGGGCAGGCTTCGCCGAGGGCCGCATCGGCCGCATCGCCATTGGCCAGCGCGCCGATTTCCTGCTGGTCGACCGCGACCCGATGCTCGCCGCTCCCGACGAATTGCGCGCGATCAAGGTGTTGCAGACCTGGGTGGGCGGCAGGCTGGTCTATCAGGCGCAGGAAAGTGGCGCTGCGGGGCGGTAGATTCTTACAAATTGTGGTTGAAGCACCACTCTCCGTTCGTCCCGAGCGAAGTCGAGGGACCCCGTTCGAGCGAAGCCGAGAACCGCCAACCTCGCAGGCCTCGGCTTCGCACGGCCATTGTCCCTCGACTTCCGATCTTGCAGATCGGAAGTTTATCCAGAGCGAAGTCGATGGGCTCGGGACGAACGGGGTAAATATGGGTCAATCTGAATCGGAAATACTCTGGATTTCATCCCTGAGACTGCCAGCTTCCTCCGCAGCCGATTCGGTCGCAGCCTTTTTTCCTACCCGCCGCGCGGTGAACCACATGAACAGCAGCGTCCCCTCGAACAGCAGCAGCATCGGCACTGCCAGCATCATCATCGAGACGACATCGGGCGGTGTCAGCAACGCTGCGGCGATAAATATTCCGAGAATGACATAGCGCCGTGATTTGACCAGTTTCTCGCGGCTGACAATCCCGGCGCGTTCGAGCAGCAGCAGTAGCACCGGCATCAGGAAGCAGATGCCGAAAGCGAGGATGAACTGCATGACCAGGCTGAGATAGTCGCCCGTAGCAGGTAGTGCCTCGAGCTTCAGCCCGCCGCGCACGCCCTGAAAGCCGAGCATCCAGTGAAAAGCGGTTGGCATAACGACATAATAGGCCAGTGCTGCCCCCGACACGAACAGCACCGGTGTGGCGATCAGGAACGGCAGAAAGGCTTTCTTTTCCTTGGCATAAAGTCCTGGCGCAACGAAGGCCCAGAGCTGGTTGGCAATGACTGGGAAGCTGATGAAGAAGGCGGCGAACAGCGCCACTTTCAGCTCGACGAAAAAGGCCTCGTAAAGTTTGGTGTAGATCAGCCGCCCCTGCCCCGGCGGAAACGCCTCGGTCAGCGGGCGGACGAGAAAGCCGAAGATGTCATTGGCGAAATAGAGACTGACGCAGAATGCCAGTCCAAGCGCCAGAATCGCGCGCAGCAATCTGGTCCGCAGCTCGATCAGATGATCGAGCAACGGGGCCTGGGTCTCGTCGATTTCGTCGAGCTTGAGCATCAGGGCGGCGGGAACGGGAGTGTTGGTTCCGCCCCTGCACCAACTTCTCGGGCAAGAGTCTCGGCCTTCGAGGCTGGCGGTGGCAGGGCGGCTTCAGCAGAGGCTGGTGCGATCTCACCTTCAGTTTCGAGCTGCGGTTGGGGATGCGGATCGGCATTCATGATCGCGGCATTCTGCGCAGCCCACGTCTTCTCCATTTCCTCCAGTTCGGCCTCGCGGATCATGGTCTCGATGCCCGAACGGAAGTGGCCCGAAACGCGGCGTATCTTGGCGATCCAGCGACCGGCGCTGCGCAGCGCCAGCGGCAGATCCTTGGGGCCGATTACGACGATCGCGACAACCGCGACCACCAGCATCTCGTCGAAGCCGATGTCGAACATGACAGCGTGTTTTCTGACCGCTTAGCGCGGCTTGGGCTGATTGGAATCGACCACCGTTTCGCCGTTCAAGGTTGCCTGTGAAGCAGGCGGAGATGGCGGAATCTGTGCAGGTGGCACAGCAGCCTGCCCCGGAGCAGCATCCTCGTTCAGCCCCTGCTTGAAGCTTTTGATGCCTTTGCCGAAGTCTCCCATAATCTCGGAAACCCGGCCCCGGCCGAACAGCACAAGGACTACGAGCAGCACTATGATCCAGTGCCAGAGTGATCCAAAACCCATTTTCGACTCCGAAGTTTGGCGCAAGCATGCGCTCTATACAGCACCTATCTAGGCGCTTTCCTCCTCGCTTGCCAGTGGCGCGCCGGAATCAGCGCCGACTTCCGTCTCATTTGCCGCCCCCACCTCAGCAAGCGCCGCCTCCAGCGCATCCTCGACCGGATCGAGCAGCCCGGCGGCGCGCAGCTCGTCGATGCCAGGCAAATCCTTGCGCGAGGCCAGGCCGAAATGGGCGAGAAATTCAGGCGTCGTCGCATAAATGACCGGCCGCCCCGGCACTTCGCGCCGCCCGGCGACGCGCACCCAGCCCGCCTCGAGCAGCACGTCCAGCGTGCCCTTGGCAGTCTGCACACCGCGAATCGCCTCGACTTCCGCGCGGCTGACCGGCTCGTGATAGGCGACGATTGCCAGCACTTCGGTGGCGGCGCGCGACAAGCGGCGCACGTCCTCGCGCTCGCGGCGCAGCAGATGGGCAAGATCGGGCGCGGTCTGGAAATGCCAGCGC
Organism: Novosphingobium sp.; assembly: GCA_023266625.1. Taxonomy (GTDB): domain Bacteria; phylum Pseudomonadota; class Alphaproteobacteria; order Sphingomonadales; family Sphingomonadaceae; genus Novosphingobium. The sequence continues at coordinate 3,424 of JAHFPT010000041.1, forward strand.
TTGCCGCGCTCGACCAGCTGGACCCCGCGGCCGGTGTAATGCGCCGCAAGTCCTGCCAGAGCCTCGCGAACATCGGCCCCGCCAAGATGCGTGGAAATCGCCTCCGCCGTCATCGGCGCTTCGGCGGCGAACAGCGTCGCCTCGACGGCGCGGACCAGATCGTCAGGTTCATCCTGAGCCTGTCGAAGGGTCATGTCCGCACCTGACGCAGCATCAGGGGACCGAACACCACTTCCTGCGCCAACTCGGCCTTGCCCAGCCGGGCCAGTTCAAGCGCAGCGACAAAACTCGACGCCAGGGCCGACCGCCTCAGCCGCGAGTCGGCATGAGGTGGCAGGAAGTCTTGTATCTCCATCCAGTCGAGCTTCACCCCCAGCATCGCCGAAACCCGCGCCAGCGCCGATTCGAGCGTCATCACCATGCGGTCGCGCACCATATGCACCACTGGCACGGTGCGTGCCTTGACCTGGCCATAGGCCTGGACCAGCGCAAACCAATCGCACTGCCACAGATTCTTGCGGTCGATCCGCAGACCTTCCGGCGCGCCGCGTACAAAGACATCGCGCCCCAGCCGATCCCGCGCCAGCAGCCGCGCCGCCGCCTCGCGCATCGCGCCCAACCGCTGGAGCCGCAGTTGCAAGCGCAGCGCCAGTTCCTCGGCGCTCGGGTCTTCCTGCTCTTCGCGCGGCAGCAGCAGCGACGATTTGAGATAGGCCAGCCAGGCCGCCATCACCAGATAATCGGCCGCCAGTTCCAGCCGCATCGCCTCGGCACGCTCGATATAGCCGATATATTGATCGACCAGTTCGAGGATCGAGATTTTGCGCAAATCCACCTTCTGCCGCCGCGCAAGATCGAGCAGCAGATCGAGTGGGCCTTCCCAGCCGTCGAGTTCCAGATAGAGCGCGGTATCGTCGGTGGCGGCGCTGGCGATACCATCCCAGTCGTCGGCTTCGCCAAACAGCGCCGGAGCTGAATCGACTTCAGTCATGCCGAAGCCTCATTCAGTGCCAGCAGCGCATCGCGCTTGGCCATGAGTTCGGCCTGACTCGATACCGGGCTCTGCGGCGTCTTGGTGCTGTTGAGTGCCGTTGAGAGCCTTTGTGCGCCTTTGTGCGAAAGCGCCGGAAGTGCCTTGGCTATGCCCACCATGTCGTCCATTTTTGCCCAGCAATTCAATGCGATATCACAGCCCGCCGCGATCGCGCGTGCGGCCCGCTCGGGGACTGTGCCCGAGAGCGCCGCCATATCGAGATCGTCGGTCAGCAGCAGCCCGTCGAAGCCAATCCGCCCCCGGATCACCTCGCCGATCACGAAGGGCGACAGGGTCGCCGGGTTTTCACGGTCCCATGCGGTGAACAGCAAATGCCCGGTCATTCCGATCGGGGCCGCGTTGAGCGCGCGGAACGGGGCAAGGTCCACTTCCAGCTCTTCCTCGCTCGCGGTGACCGTCGGCAGGTCCAGATGGGTGTCAGTGTTGCTGCGGCCATGGCCGGGCATGTGCTTGATTGTGCCGATAATTCCGGCCCGGGCCAGCCCATCGAGTACCGCCCTCCCCAGCGCGGCAACGCGCAGTGGCTCCTGCCCTAAAGCGCGGTCGCCGATCACATCATGCGCACCGGGCTGACGCACATCGAGCACCGGCGCATGGGTACAGCTGATCCCCACTTCGGCAAGGTCGAAGCCAAGCGCTTCGGCATTGGCCCGCGCCGCCTCGATCGCGCTGGCCGGGGCGACATCGTAGAGGCGGTCGAACGCTTCACCAGCAGGGAAACGCGTCCATTCAGGCGGTTTCATCCGCGCCACGCGCCCGCCCTCCTGATCAATCGTGATCAACAGCCTGTCGCGCCCGTGAATCTCCCGCAGGCTGTCGGTCAGCGCGCGCAGTTGCTCGCGGTTTTCGACATTCCGCCCGAAGAAAATATAGCCAGCCGGATCGGCGTCGCGAAAGAAGGCGCGCTCGTCGGCAGTCAATACCAATCCGGAAAGGCCGAATATCGCAGGTGTCATCGCCTGAAAATCGCAGGAACGCGCATTTTTCGCAAGCGCGGGTTCCTTCGCGCATGTGGATAGGCTTATTTGACCTGGCAGGCCAGTCCAGCAGCTTTCAGTCTACCGCACAGCGCCTGCGCCGCAGCGGCATCGCCAGGCAGCGCCTGCAGGCGGAAGACCGTGCCGATATCCGCCTTGCCTTCGACCGTCTGGTGCCGCTGGCCCGACAGCGCACTATATTGCTGCGACAGGCGGCTCCAAGCGGCTTCGGCGGAACTGTGGGTCGAATAGGCACCAACTTGAACGACCGGGCCACTCGCCGCCGCAGGAGCAGCGGTTGCGGGAGCCGAGGCCACTGCTGCTGAGCCGCTCGCCGCTGGCACCTTGCCGGCATCGGAGCCTGGCTTTGACGCGGCGGCAGACGGCGACGAAACCGGCGGAGTCGGCGGCGCTTCGCCAAGTTTCGCTGGACGGGTCTGACCTTCGGAAACCGCAAATGCGGTATTGCCGGTGCCGTCGAATGTCTTGCCGCCCGGATCTTTCGGCGCTTGCTTGTAGGGTAGGCCAGGGGCGGCAATCGTAGTGCCATCGGCAACCAGGGTCGCGTCGGGTGTGCGATGGGTCGACCACCAGATACCGCCGACGATCGTCGCCAGCGCGACCAACCCCATCAGCACAAGACCAAGGACGCGGCCGCTGTCAGTCTCCTCGGTATCGATATCATCATCTGAATCGAGCCAGGGCAGCCTTTCGGTCTCGTCGTCGAGCGCAAGCTGCTCGGTCTCCAGCGGCTGATCGGCAGAATATTCGTCGCGGTCATTGTCGGCTGCGCCCGCGAAGGGTTCGATCTCTTCAGGCTCGCTGCCCTTACCGCGATTTTTGTCCATCCCTGCCATGATCACATTTCCTCCACAGCCTCTACACCGAGAAGGGTGAGGCCATTGCGCAACAATTGACCGATTTGTGACGCAAGATAGAGCCTAGCGCCAGTCAGATTAGCATTCTGTGCCACGATGAAGCGTTTTTCCGGCCTCTCGTTACCCAAATTCCAATAGGCATGGAACGCGGCGGCGAGATCGTGGAGGAAGAATGCGACGCGATGCGGCTCGCGCGCGGCGGCTGCCGCTTCGACAAGCCGGGGAAACTGCGCGGCGAGTTTGATCAGGCCTACTTCCTCTTCACCCAGCAATTCCAGCGCATCGCCCGACGGCCCGAGCCCTTCCGCCGCTGCCTTGCGCAGGGTCGAACAAATCCGCGCATGGGCATATTGCACATAGAACACCGGATTGTCTTTCGAGGCTTCGACCACCTTGGCAAAGTCGAAATCCATTTGCGCCTCGGGCTTGCGGGTCAGCATGGTGAAGCGCACGACATCCTTGCCAACTTCACAAACAACATCAGAAAGTGTTATGAAGTTACCGGAACGTTTCGACATTTTTACCGGATCGCCGTTACGCAACAGCTGGACCATCTGGACCAGCTTGACTTCGAAGGGTGTCTGCTTGCCATCCACACCGGTCATTGCCGCAACCGCTGCCTTGATCCGCTTGACCGTCCCGGCGTGGTCCGCGCCCCAGATATCGACCAGCGCATCGGCACTTTGGGCCTTCTGGAAGTGATAGGCGAGGTCGGCACCGAAATAGGTCCAGCTGCCGTCGCTCTTCCGGATCGGCCGGTCCTGATCGTCGCCGAACTTTGTCGAGCGGAACAGTGGCAGTTCTACCGCTTCCCAATCCTCCAGCACCTTGCCTTTGGGCGCTTCGAGCATGCCGTCGTAGACCAGATTCTGCGCGCGCAGCCAGGCTTCGGCTTCGGCGGGTTTTCCTGCGGCCTGGAGTTCTGCTTCCGATGAAAACAGGTCGTGGCGGATGCCAAGCAGGGCAAGGTCATCCTTGATCATCACCAGCATCGCGGCGACTGCGCGGGTGCGGAACAGGACAAGCCATTCGCTTTCGGGGGCCTTCGCATATTGGTCGCCGAATTCCCTGGCCAGAGCCTCACCGACCGGGACGAGATAGTCGCCCGGATAGAGCCCTTCCGGAATCTCGCCGACTGCCTCGCCAAGCGCCTCGCGGTAGCGAAGATGTGCGGATCGCGCGAGAACATCGACCTGACCGCCCGCGTCATTGACGTAGTACTCGCGGATCACTCTGTGCCCGGCAAACTCGAGCAGCGTAGCCAGCGCATCGCCCACCACCGCGCCCCGGCAATGGCCCATATGCATCGGCCCGGTCGGGTTGGCCGAGACATATTCGATGTTGACCTTGCTGCCCCCGCCGATGGCGGAGCGGCCATAATCGGGGCCAAGCACAGCAATTGCTCGCAGTTCATCAAGCCATTCGTCGGCGGCAGGACAAAGGTTCAGGAAGCCAGGCCCTGCAATGTCAACGGCTTCAACCTCTGGCCGGACGGAGAAAAATTCCTGATATTTGCCTGCTAATTCGCGAGGATTCAGACCAGCTGATTTCGCCACAACCAAAGCTGCATTCGAAGAGAGGTCTCCATGCGAAGGGTCACGAGGCGGTTCAAGCGTTATGGCTGAGAAATCAGTGTCCGCCGGAAGGGCGCCAATCGTAATGAGGTGATTGTTGGCCTCATCTAGGAGCCGACGGAAATTCACATAAAGTGTAGTTGAGTGCTTCATGGCGCGTGGTTAGCCGCTTTGGGCGAACAAGGGAACCTTTGGGTTTTAGGGCTGCCTAGCTAGAATTTTCTCACACGAAGACACGAAGATGTCGCGCTGCGCCGCAGGCGTTCAGCATCATATGCAATAGCGACTCACTTGGTAGGGTCTGAATGAAAAGGGGCTTCGCCCCTTCGCACACCCTCTTCGTGTCTTCGTGTGAGATAATCTTTCCTTCAAAATTCCGTCAATCCCGCCTAACGCGCGCCAAATGCCCCACGCCCCGCCACCCCAGACCTTCAAGGTCAAAAGCTTCGGCTGCCAGATGAATGTCTATGACGGCGAGCGCATGTCCGAACTGCTGACCGATCAGGGCATGAGCGCCGCCGCCGAAGGCGAAGACGCCGATCTCGTCGTGCTCAACACCTGCCACATCCGCGAGAAGGCAGTCGACAAGGTCTATTCCGACATCGGCCGAATCGTAAAAAACTGGGGCCGCAAGGATGGCTCCACGCCGCTGATTGCCGTCGCCGGCTGCGTCGCCCAGGCCGAGGGCGAGGAGATCATGGCGCGCGCGCCTTCGGTGCGGATGGTGGTTGGTCCGCAGGCCTATCACCGCCTGCCCGCAATGCTGGCCGAGGCGGCGCAGGGCAAGCGTGTGACCGATACCGATATGCCGGTCGAGACCAAATTTGCCGCCCTGCCCCAGCGCCGCAAATCCGGCGCATCCGCCTTTCTCACCGTGCAGGAAGGCTGCGACAAATTCTGCACCTATTGCGTGGTCCCCTATACGCGCGGTTCAGAAGTATCACGTCCGTTTAGTGATTTACTCGATGAAGCTCAGCGATTGATTGAAGCAGGGGCCAAGGAAGTGACCCTGCTCGGCCAGAACGTCAACGCCTGGGCTGGCGAGGACGGCAAAGGCCGGTCCACCGGCCTCGACGGGCTGATCCGCGCACTGGCCGATCTCCCTGACCTTCGCCGCATCCGCTACATGACCAGCCACCCCAGCGACATGACAGAAGGCCTGATCGCCGCACATGGCGAGGTGCCCAAGCTGATGCCCTTCCTGCATTTGCCAGTGCAATCGGGTAGCGACCGCGTGCTGGCGGCGATGAACCGCAATCATACGGTGGATAGCTATCTGCGCCTGCTGGACCGGGTTCGTGCGGTCAGTCCCGGCATAGCCCTGTCGGGCGATTTCATCGTCGGTTTTCCGGGTGAGACGGATGCCGAATTCGAAGAAACGCTGAAGATTGTCGAATCGGTCAGTTATGCTCAGGCTTTCAGCTTCAAATACAGCCCTCGCCCCGGCACGCCCGCCGCGACCATGGCGGACCAGATCGCGGCGCAAGTCATGGATGAACGCCTCCAGCGCCTGCAAGCCGCGCTTCAGCGCAGCAGCCTTGCCTTCAACCAGGCAAGCGTTGGTCTGCGATGCGAGGTTCTGGTCGAACGCCATGGCCGCCGCCCCGGCCAATGGCTCGGAAAATCGCCATGGTTGCAGTCGGTCCACTTTGAAGGCGATTGCGCAATCGGCGACCTGGTCGAGGCCGAATTGACCGAGGCCGGGCCAAATTCAATCGCTGGGCAGATCGCACAGCCAGTTCGAAATCGGCCCGGTCCCCAGTAGCACTACAGCACCTTCAGGAATTCGATCAACGCAAGACGGTCGTTTTCGTTGAGTTCAGTGCCAAAGCCCGCCCCTTCATGTCCGCAGCGACTGTTGCCCGAATTGCGATCCGTGGCATCGGTGGTGGTGCGACTATAGGTCGAACCTGGCTGTGCTTCTGCCAACCCGACCTTTTTGAAGTCATAGGCACGGCCAACTGCGAAGGTGACTGGCCGGTCCTTGCATGGGTGCAATAAGGCATCGAGCGTGGGAACCGAGCCATTGTGGAGGTATGGTGCGACAGCCCAGATGCCATGCATAACTCGCGATTCATATCGAGGTGTTTGCGGCTTGCAGAAGTCGGTTGCGTTGAACGCACCTTGCAACGCCTGGTTGATTTCCTGAGGTGTGGACAGGCGTGGCTTTTGATGAAGGTTAAACAGCTCTGGCGGCAAGAACGGCGGGTGAAACGCTCGCTGAATGATCGAACCGGCGACAGCAGATTTCAACACGTTGAATGTACAATCGTTTTGCGGAATGGTCCTGAACAGGGGCCTGCTGCCCGCCAGAATCCCGGTATCTGCGGTCCGCAGGAACAGCGAGAATTCGCGGCTATCGGTGCCGACATCGACGCGCTGCGTTTCCCAAGTCATCTCCAGATGGCCCGGACGCGATGCACCCGGCTTTTCGACCAACTTGCCGTTCTTTAGTTCCTGGCCGTGACAAGACGCGCATTGCGCCACGAAAATCCCCTGCCCTCTGCCGACCAAGGCCGGATCGGGCACTCCCGGGAATTTGGGCGCGCCGATTTTCTGAATCGCGTTCTCAAGTTTGGCAAGGCCGGGAAAATCTGCAGAATTGTCACTGTGTAAATTCACCCCCATCAGATCGAGCGGATCCTTGGTCGGGTGGAAAATGGCAAAAACCCCGTAGACCTCGCCAAGATTGCGGGCGAGGCCGAGCAGATTGTCGCCATTGTCGGCAAAACCTGGCCACTGGATTTTGTCCTGCTTCGGAGCATTCCAGATGAACGGATAGCGCGTCGGTGCATCGGCCGGCTTGATATTGCTGGCGATGATCCGGTCCGGTCCCGTACCGATATCCAGCCCGGCGACCCGGTTGAAAATCATGCTGATCGCATCAAGTCTGCCCAGACCCCAAATCCCTTGGCTGGTCAATGCGCCCTTGATCATTGCGCTTTCGCGATTGTGCCACTGAGTGACCGCTTCGCGCAGTTTTTTGCGCGGTTCAACACCGGCAGTAGCCCCGAGGACCGCATCACCAAAGGTTGTGAAATTTGCGTCACTTTCGAGCACTTTGCCGACCGATCCAACCAGATCGCGCAGCAGCTTCTCAAAATCCGAAATCGCCGGACCGCCATCGACACGGTATTGCTTGCCATCCGCTTCGATCTGGCGGGTATGGCAAGCCGCACAGCTCATTCCCAGAGACTGGCCGTCGCTGGTCAGGGTAAATCCGACCGGCAGGTGGTTGGCGCTGGCAGCGTTGGGCAGATAGCCATAGCGCACGGTGAGCGCATCGGTAAACGCGGTGCCGTCGTCGAGCTTGAGCACTTTGGCCCAGGCCCAAGGAACCAGCGCCGAACCCTGAGTCTGGCTATAGAAGGCTGCACGCTGCCCGTCATCCCATTGCGGCCCCTGATCCAGCAGAACCACACCTGCCTCGGTCGCAGGCGTAATCGTTGCCTGGTCTCCTTTGCAGCCTGCAACAACGAACAACAACGCTCCAGCCAGCAACGTGCGGGCATGCTTGCGCCGAAGCTGAAGCGGTGAAGACGTGAAAACTTTGCCGCGCGTGGAATAGGGCATCGTTCATTGCTCCTGGTTATCGTTTGCAGATGCAATTGCCATTGAGAAGGCATCATCTCCGGACCAACTGTCAAGAAACAGTCACTTTTGGGCGATGTCAACCACTATGCGCCACTCGTCATCTGATTTTTGTCATTGATTAGGCTCCGTCCGGAATATTGGTGCCAGTTAGGAATGATACACGCCGACAGGATCGATTCTATTGTTTCCAGAATTGTCCATTTCTACCGCAATTTTCAGGAGGATTATTCGCCTTCGACGCATCGGAGCCGTTCGTTCTGTGGTAGCCTGGTCAAATTTCGAGTGGCCGGTTCGATGGCGGCCCTGCAACCGCAAGAGCCATTTTCTGCTTCCGCCGATTTCCACCGCTCAGATGCAAATGCCGCTTGTTTGTCGCATCAAGCAGCATATCTTGCCCTATGGAGCCAGCCCGGCCCCGAATGAAAGGAGCGCATGTCCCGCAAGCCAGCCCGCGCCCAGAATGTGGCGCAATTTCGTACCGATCAGCCCCAGCGTGCCCGCGCCGAGCTGGATTTCGATAAACCTGCGGTGCTCGGTGCCTTGTTCGGACAGTTCGACGCCAATCTCGTGCTGCTGGAAAACCGCCTCGGCGTTTATATCGCCGCGCGCGGCAATCGTATCCAGATCGAAGGCAGCGAAGACGCCGTCGCCCGCGCACGCGATGTGCTCAAAGGCATGCACCAACGGCTGTTGCAGAGGCAGGAACTCGATTCGGGCGCGGTCGATTCGCTGATCGCCATGTCGAGCGAGCCGACGCTGGAGGGCATCATCACCGGCGGTCAGGACGCTCCGCCGATCATGATCCGCACCCGCAAGAAAACCATTGTTCCGCGCTCGGCGATGCAGATCGACTATATGCGGGCGCTGGCCAGGGACGATATCATCTTCGGCCTCGGCCCGGCGGGCACCGGCAAGACCTATCTCGCGGTGGCGCAGGCAGTCAGCCAGCTGATCAGCGGCAGTGTCCAGCGGCTGATCCTGTCGCGCCCGGCAGTCGAGGCCGGCGAGCGGCTGGGCTTCCTGCCCGGCGACATGAAGGAGAAGGTCGATCCCTATCTGCGCCCGATCTACGACGCGCTGTATGATTGCATGCCGCCCGAACAGGTCGAGCGGCGGATCGCCTCAGGCGAAATCGAGATCGCCCCGATCGCCTTCATGCGCGGCCGCACCCTGGCGGATGCCTTCGTCATCCTCGACGAGGCGCAGAACACCACCCAGGCGCAAATGAAGATGTTCCTCACCCGTTTCGGCCAGAACAGCCGCATGGTGATTTGCGGCGATCCGAAGCAGGTGGATATTCCCGGCGGTGTTGAGCATTCGGGCCTTGCGGACGCGGTCAGGCGGCTGGAGGGCGTCGATGGCATCGCCACGGTGCTCTTCACAGTCGCCGATGTGGTTCGCCATCCGATTGTCGGGCGGATTGTTGAGGCTTATGAGGGCAAAGACATCTGATCCCATAATAATGATCTACCCTGTATCATTATTATGGATTTTGTAGCCATTCGCGGTTAAGGGCGACGCATGTCTAATCTTATCGCAACACTCGCCGCCAACTATGCATGGAAACTGTCGCTCATTACCGGGATCGGCATCATTGCGGCCACTCTCGCTGGCAACTGGCTGCTCTCGTTGAACCCGACGTTCAGGTCAGCGCAGCAGACCAACAAGGCGGCCTTTCAGGCGAAGATGGCAAAGCCCCACTACGCGGCCAACCAGCATTGGAACCGCAAATGGTCCGTCGCCTTTCTGCTGGCAATTTTTGGCGTTATTCTCCCTTTTTGCCTGACTCTGGAAACGAAGGCCTGGTGGCTGATGCTTATGGATATCGCCGTGATCCTGATGGTCTACGACTTCTTCTACTATCTGGTGCATCGCTTCCTGTTCCACGGCTCGCTGACCTGGGTGCATTCGGTGCACCACCGCCAGCACAACCCCTGCCGGTGGGACTCAAGCTATATCCATCCGCTGGAAGTGGCGATGGGACTTGGCCTCTATGTGGCAACAATCTTCGTGTTGTCGCGGTTCATGGGCAATTTCCATGTGGCGACCATCGTCATCACCTGGTTTGCCTTCACCGAAATCAATTTGCACAATCACGATTTGTGGGAAGCAGACAGTTTCCCATTCAAGCATCTGAATTACATGTCGAAAATGCACCACAACCACCATGCAACATTCAGCGGCGGCAACTTCGCGACGATCTCACTGCTCTATGACCGGATGTTTGGCACGCTCGACAGGGGCGGAGGGTTGAAGGCGAAGGATGGTTGAGCGGTGAGGTTAGCGCGTGTGCTTCGACAAGCTCAGCATGAGCGGGTTTTTTGGATTGAATATCACATAAGTTCCGCTCAGCCTGAGCTTGTCGAAGCACACGCGCTGCCCTAGCCCCTATTTATGCTCTCCCTCGAAATCGACCTCACCCCCCCCTGGCCCCCCAACCCCGACTGGGAAGCCCTCGCCACCCGCGCCGCCGCCGCCCTCGCCCAGTTCGCTCCCGAAATCGCCAACCCGCGCCTCGCGGCCAGCCTGCTGTTCACTGATGACGCCGAAGTCCAGGCGCTCAACCGCGAATGGCGGGGGAAGGACAAACCGACCAATGTCCTCTCCTTCCCGATGCTCGCCCGCACCGAATTGCTCGCCCTCGCCCCCAATGACAAACATGCGGGTCCGCCCGAACTGCTGGGCGACATCGCTCTTGCCTTCGAGACTTGCGCGCGCGAGGCGACCGAAAAAGGCGTCCCTCTCGAACACCACGCCATACATCTCATCATCCACGGCTTGCTCCATCTCGCCGGGCACGATCACGAGATTTCGACCGAAGACGCCGCCGCGATGGAAACGCTGGAGATAAAGGCGCTTGCATCGATGGGCATCGCCAATCCATATTGCACCGCACAATCCGACTAGACCTCGATTTTGATTGAACCAAAATCGAGGTCTAGGCTTTAATTTTGCCGTGATTTCCGAGTCGTGAAATGTTCCGTTTCACTCGAAATCACTTCTAGGGGGGTAGAAGAGTTCTCATGGCCGAGCATGGCCCCGCTTCGGGAGAGGGCGACAGTAGGCGTCCGCTGTTGCGTATGGTCCGCAGACTTTTCGGGCTGGGAGACGGCGAGCAATCGCTGCGCGCCCAGCTTGAAGAAGCGATCGACGAGCATGAGGACGATGGCGGCGATTCGAGCGGGAGCGACGGCGATCTATCCCCGCTCGAACGCGAAATGCTGCGCAATCTGCTCCATTTCAGCGAGCACGATGCCGACGATGTCGCCATCCCGCGCGGCGAAATCATCGCCCTGCCCGCCTCCGCCAGCTGGGACGAGGTCGTTGCCGCCTTCGCCGAGCACGGCCACAGCCGCTTGCCGATCTATGGCGAAACGCTCGACGAAGTGATCGGCATGATGCTGATCAAGGATGTGTTTCCGTTCCTCGCCACCGGCAAACCGCCGCCGAAGGACTGGAAAGTGCTGATGCGCCAGCCTTTGTTCGTGCCCCAGGCGCGCGGCGCGCTCGATGTGCTGGCCGACATGCGCGCCAGCCGGGTGCATCTGGCAGTGGTCATCGACGAATATTCGGGCACCGACGGGATCATCACCTTCGAGGATCTGGTCGAGGAAATCGTCGGCGATGTCGAGGATGAGCATGACGATGCCCCGACCGAGCTGCTGCTGCCGCTCGAAGACGGGATGTGGGACGCCGATGCCCGGGTCGAGCTGGAGGACGTCGCGCAAAAAATCGACGCGCGGCTGGCCGAAGTCGAAGAAGCGGTAGACACGCTGGGCGGGCTGGCCTTCGTGCTGGCCGGACAGGTTCCGCCAGTCGGCGTGATCCTCACCCACCAAAGCGGCTGGCAGATCGAAGTCACAGCGGGTAACGAACGCCGAGTCACCCGGCTGCGCCTGCATCCGCCCTCCAAAGCAACCAGCAAAGTCTGAACCTTGGTCACCCGCCGCCTTCCCCCCTTGCGCGCCCTGGAGGCCTTTGTACGCATCGTCCGCCTCGGCTCGGCCAAGGCGGCGGCGAACGAGCTTGGCCTCAGCCCTTCGGCGCTTTCCCGCCGGGTTGGAGCGCTGGAGGAATTCACCGCCAAGCGGCTGTTCACCCGCCAGCACCAGGCGATGAAGCTGACCGAGGATGGCCAGGCCTTTTACGATGCGGTTGCGCCCAAGCTGGAGGAACTGGCGCTGGCGGTGGAATCGCAGGTGGAAAGCAGCGCGGTGCTGCGGCTACATCTCGGCGTGCCGTCGCTGTTTGGCGAGCAGCGCCTGTTTCCCCGGCTGCTCGAACTGCGCGCACTGCATCCGCGCCTGCATATCGATATCGATACAGGCCGCAATCTCAGCGAGCGCGTCGGCGATACGCTCGACGCGGCGATCATTCTGTCAAAGGATCCGGAGCCTTCGCTGCACGCGGTACGGCTCGACCGCAACCGCGTTTTCGCCTTTACGTCGAAACAGCTGGCGGCGGAAATCGGTGCGAATCCCGATGAGGCTGTGTTGGCGAAACAGACCTTCCTGATTCACGACAATCTGCCTGACAGCTTCGACGCCTGGAAGCTGGCCATGGGGATGGCGCAGCTGCAACCTGCGGCGATCGACCATTTCGACTCAGGTCAGCTGATCCTCGAAGCCGCCGCGCAGGGCCTCGGCATCGCCATCATGCACGACGACCACTACAGCCGCGCGCAGGACGAGCGTCTGGCGCGGTTGTTCGACGTCGAGGTGGAGAGCCCCTACAGCTACTGGTTCATCTGCCGCCCGCGCGATCTGGAAAGCAGACCGGTGCGGATTTTCCATGACTGGGTGTTGAAGGCGGGGTTGTAGTCAGTTGACCGGGAGGCCGGAGACATTCTGCCCGGCATAGTAAAATGCCAGAATGTTGACCTGCAAACCGTCCACTTCATATGCAATTGTCACACGACGCCGGAAAGGGATTGTTCTCACACCCTTTCGAATATCGTCACGCGGCGTACCTCGATGCGGAAAGGTTGCAAGGCCTTCGCATTTATCGACAATTGCATCGGTGTATTGGCGAGCAATCTCAGGCGAAGCTTCGCGGGCGATGTAACGATCTATCGCCAGCAGGTTCCGGCTGGCCGCTGGTGCATAGACGATGCGATATGTGTGCTCACCCAGCCCTGCGGCGGCGATCTTCCGCCAATGAGGCTTTGACCTGTTCAACTGTCAAACCGCGCCCCGGATCGGCCTTCATCTCATCGTATATGTCAGCAACTTCGGTCCGTAGCCATTGCTCAACCGTCATCTCGCGATCTTCGAGCGCCAGCAAACCATCGCAAATAACGTCGATTTCGCTGGCATATTTTCCTGAAGCCACCCGCGCGCGGACTTGCGCCGCGACGTCGTCCGGAAGCGTGATGCTCATCTGATGACTAGTCGCGGCCATATGACAATCCTGTTCCTGTCACGATAGGAATAATCCCATTCGATGCGGGTTTCAACTTGGATGCAAGGTGAGGCCAATACCCCGCCCTCAGCTCACTACCGCCTTGACGATCTTCCCCGGCTCGCGCGGCGGCTCGCCCTTGGGCAGGGCATCGACATGTTCCATGCCGCTCTCGACCACGCCCCAGGCGGTGTATTGCTTGTCGAGGAAGCGCGCATCGTCGAAGCAGATGAAGAACTGGCTGTTGGCCGAATTGGGGCTGGACGAGCGCGCCATCGAGCAGACGCCGCGAACATGGGGTTCAGCGTTGAATTCTGCCTGGAGATCTGGCTTCTTGGAGCCGCCCATGCCGGTGCCATCGGGGCAGCCGCCTTGCGCCATGAAGCCGGGAATGACGCGGTGGAAAGTCAGGCCGTCATAGAAGCCCTCGCCCACCAGTTCGCTGATGTGGGCAACGTGGCCGGGGGCCAGATCGGGGCGCAGCTTGATGACGACATCGCCGGTTTCAAGGGTGAGAGTGAGCTTGTCTGACATGGTAATCTCCTGAATTTCGGGGGTGGATATAGGGCCGATTGCGACAATGTCACTCCCTGAGGGCAAGCCCGGTTGCTTTTGTGTTTGACCGGCTTAGACCGGCGCGCATGAATCCTGAGGAGCTTGACCCGGCCCTGCTCGACCATGCCGCTGCGGCGGAGCAGGAGTCGCGCGCGGGTGACGCGGAAAGCGCGCACTTCGACGAAGAAAACCGGCTCAAGCCCGATTTCGTCCGCCGGGTGAAGGAAGCGCTGGAAGCAGGCGAGAACGACGCAGTCTACGCGCTGGTCGAGCCGCTCCACCCCGCCGATATCGCCGATCTGTTCGAACTGATCGACCGCGACGAGCGCCGCCCGCTGGCCAGAGCGATCAGCGACCTGATGGGCGTCGAAGTCATCGCCGAGCTCAACGACCACGTCCGCGAGCTGTTCGTCGAGGATTTGCCCGCAGAAGCCGTCGCCGATATCGCCGAACTGCTCGACACCGACGACGCGGTCGCGATGATCGAAGACCTCGACGAGGAAGACCGGCAGGCCGTCCTCGCCGAGATGGAGCCAGAGGACCGCGCGGCGATTGAATCGGCGCTGGCCTATCCGGAAGAAACCGCCGGACGGCTGATGAGCCGCGATTTCGTCGCAGTGCCCGAGCACATGACTGTTGGCGGGTTGATCGACTACATGCGTGAAAACCAGGCGCTGACCACCGAATTCTGGGAAGTGTTCATCGTCGATCCGGCGCATCACCCGGTCGGCACCTGCGTATTATCATGGATCCTGCGCAGCCCCCGCCATGTTGCGCTCAGCGACGTCATGAAGCGCGACCAGACACTGATCCCGGTGACCATGGATCAGGAAGAAGTGGCGCTGCGGTTTCAGAAATACGCGCTGATTTCAGCCGCCGTTGTCGACGATGCCGGGCGTCTGGTCGGCCAGATCACGGTCGACGATATTGTTCATATCATTCAGGAAGAGGCTGGCGAGGACGTGCTGCTCTTGTCCGGTGCGGGCGATGGCGACATCAACGAGCCGATCCACCTGACCATCCGCACCCGGCTGATCTGGCTGGTGGTCAATCTCGGCACGGCGATGATCGCGGCCAGCGTTGTCGGGCTGTTTCAGGGGGCTATCGCCAAATTCGCGCTGCTTGCCGTGCTGATGCCGATTGTCTCGGGCATGGGTGGCAATGCCGGGACGCAAACGCTCGCCGTGGTCGTCCGCGCACTCGCCACCAAT
>JAHFPT010000041.1:18676-34509 GCA_023266625.1 Novosphingobium sp.
TTGCCATCGCCAGCACCAATGGGCTGGCGCTGGGGGTGCTGATCGGCTCAGGTGTGGCGCTACTGTTCGGCAATCCGCTGCTCGGGGCGGTGATTGCCTCGGCGATGCTGATCAACAATCTGGTCGCCGGATTGGCGGGCATTCTCGTGCCCTTGACGATCGACCGGTTGCGGATCGATCCGGCGGTATCGTCAGCGGTGTTTGTGACCATGGCCACCGATGTCATGGGCTTTTTCAGCTTCCTCGGACTGGCGGTGCTCAGCGGGCTGACGGGGTGATGTTGAGCATGTGCTTCGACAAGCTCAGCATGAGCGGGTATTGGGAGCAGACCGCCCAAACTAACCCCGCTCAGCCTGAGCTTGTCGAAGGCCAAGCATAGGTCCGCCAACCATGCCCCTTCACCTCACCAAGGTCGCCTATGGCGCGACTTCGATGGAAGACATGAGCGCCTGGTTCGCCGGGCGCGGCGATGAGACGCTGCTCACAACCCGCTATCTGCCCAAGCGCCATGCCGAGATCATCGGGATGGATGGAAACAACGGCTCGCTCTACTGGATATTCAAGCACCAGCTGGTCGCCCGCTCACCGATCCTGCGCTTCGCCGAGGCCGAGGGCGGCAAGACAAATATTATCATCGCCGCAAGGATGATCGCCATCCACCCCCAGCCCCGCCGCGCGCATCAGGGCTGGCGATATCTCGAAGACAGCGCCGCCCCGCGCGACTGGCTGGGTGCGGAGGTCGAAGGTGAGTTACTACCCGCCGCGCTGGCGGGCGAACTGGCCAAGCTGGGGTTGGTTTAAGCTTAGCGCGAAGGGTGCCTGACGGGGGCGCTGTTGCCGCCGCCGTCACGGCGGCCCTGAGGCCGCTGCTGACCGCGATCAGGACCGCCGGGTCGGCGATCGCCATCGGCGCGCGCCGGACGGCGGTCGCCTTCCGGACGAGCGGGGCGATGATCGCCACGATGCTCACCACCGGGGCGGCGATCGCCATGTGGCGCGGGACGGCGATCACCTTGCGGTGCAGGGCGACGCTCACCTTCGGGCCGGGGCGGACGGGGCGCATGCCGCTCGCCATCCTGGCGAGCAGGGCGGCTCTCGGTTGCGCCGCGGGCTTCATTGCCGAGCGGGTTGAACACCGGGCCCCTGATTTCGCGGGGCTCGCCTTGCGGGCGGTTGCCGAAGTTGGAACGGGCGTGGGCTTCGCGTGACTGGCCATCGCGGCCCTGTCCGCCATTGCTGCGGTTGTTGTTGGGACGGCCCGAATCGCCACGACTCCCGCCACGACCACCACCGCCACCACGTCCTTCGCCGCGACCACCACCAGCATGGGCGCCAAAGCGGCCCTTGCGGTCACGCTCATCGCGCCGGGCATCCTGCTCGGCTTCGGCGGGCTTGCGCGAAGGCGCAGGCAGCTGCGCAGCTTGTTTGGCGAAATTCTCGGGCAGCGCCTGCGGCATCAGCTTGACGCCAGTCAGCTTCTCGATGTCCTTGAGGTAGGGCTTTTCATCGGGCGCAACGAAGCTGATCGAAGTGCCGTCCGCACCGGCGCGAGCCGTCCGCCCGATGCGGTGGACATATTGTTCGGCCACGTTGGGCAATTCGAAGTTGAACACATGGCTTACGCCGGTCACGTCGATGCCGCGCGCGGCAATGTCGGTGGCGACCAGCACCGGGGTCGAACCCTGGCGGAAGGCATTCAGCGCAGCAGTGCGCTGCGGCTGGCTCTTGTTGCCGTGGATCGCGGCAGCATTGACCCCGGCGGTGTTGAGATGACGCACGACGCGGTCGGCACCATGCTTGGTGCGGGTGAAGACCAGCGCGCGATCGATTTTTCCCGAAGCCAGACCGTCCTTGAGGCTGAGCGTCAGCAGCGCCTGCTTTTCGGCCTGGTTGATATGGGTAACGAATTGATCGACCCGCTCGACCGTGGTGGCCTGCGGAGTCACTTCGACCCGCACCGGATCGTTGATGAACTGGCGGCCAAGATCGGCGATGGCTTTGGGCATGGTCGCCGAAAAGAACAGGCTCTGGCGTTCCTTGGGCAGCATGTTGGCGATGCGCTTCAAGGGCACGATGAAGCCGAGGTCCATCATCTGGTCGGCCTCGTCGAGCACGAAAATCTCGACATGGCGCAGGGTCAGGGCGCGCTGATCGATCAGATCGAGCAGACGGCCCGGGGTGGCGACGAGCACGTCGCAACCGCCCACCAGCGCGCGGGCCTGTTTGCCGGCGGGAACGCCGCCAAAGATGCATTGCACGTTGAGGCTGAGATATTTGGCATAGCCGCGCATGTTTTCGGCGATCTGAGCAGCGAGTTCGCGGGTTGGCGAAAGCACCAGCATGCGGCAGGCGGCATTCTGGCGCGGTTTTGGGCCAGAACCATTGACGTCGGCCAGGCGGTGAAGCGAGGGCAGCGCGAAGGCTGCGGTCTTGCCGGTGCCGGTCTGGGCGATGCCGAGGAGGTCACGGCCCTTGAGCAGCGCCGGGATGGCCTGCTTCTGGATCGGGGTTGGATCGGAATAGCCCTTGGTTTCGAGCGCACGGATGAGAGGCTCGGCAAGGCCAAGGTCGGTAAAATAAGACATTTTGTACTTTCAATATGGAATGCGGACGCGCGGCGAAATGGCCTGCGCGCAGCAAGGGTTCGTTAGATGCGACCCTGCGTGAAAAAGGAAGCTTTAGGCGAATACGGCTATCGTAAGTCCGGACAGGTCTTGCGTTGAAACGCTGACCTCACGCTGCCGGGACTGCGGCGGGACAAGGCCCGCGCGCCGATTGCTGGAGAGGCATGTAGGATAGATTGCGGCGAAACGCAAGAAAATTACGCAGTGGCACCAGATGGGTCAAAATACGTCTATCCGCGCCGCACCCACCAGTTCAGCAAATGATGCGCCACGGCAAACGGCGGCGGTGCGCCGAAGGCCTCGCCCCTGCCCCCGGCCTGCGCCGCGCGCATCGCATCCTCAACCTGGGCGCGGGTGAACCAGCAGGCGTCATCCAGCTCATTGGTATCGACCGTAATGGCCGGATCGTCAGCTAAAGCATGACAGCCGATCATCAGCGAGGACGGGAACGGCCAGGGCTGGCTCATCACATAGGCGACATCGCGAACCACAACGCCCGCCTCCTCGAAGACTTCGCGCGCAACCGCCTCCTCGATGGTCTCACCCGGCTCGACAAAACCGGCCAGCGCCGAATAATTGCCCGCTGGAAAGCGCGGCTGGCGGCCTAGCAGAATATTATTGTCGTGCTCAACCAGCATGATCGTTACCGGATCGACCCGGGGGAAATGTTCGGCATTGCAACTCTCACTCAGACAATTGCGCTGCCAGCCCCCCTTGGCGAGGCTGGTCGGACTGCCGCAGCGGGCGCAGAAGCGGTGGCGGGCGTGCCAGTCGACCATGCTGCGCGCGCCGCCGTAAGTGGCGAGCTCTTCGGCATCCAGCGTCGCCATGGCCTGCCAAAGCCTGGGATTGGCCGGTGCGACGCTGCCCGCCAGCGGCACAGCCGCGAAGCAGCCGCGTTCTTCGCTCAGTCCGAGAAATACCAGCTCGGCGTCGGCATCGGCATCGGCCAGGCTGCCCCAGCTCAGCGTGTTGTCTTCCGAAATCACCGGATCCAGTCCGTCCAGAAGCAGCAGCCTTGCCCGGTGATTCATCAACCCGGCCAATGCATCCCCGCTCTGGCGGACATGATCGGCCCGGTCGATCCGCGAACCGGCAAAGGCGACTACAGAGGCGCTCATGCTGGCGCTGCCAGCGCCAGCACATCGTTCTGCAGCACACGGCGAGCCAGTGGTGCCGTTTCGAAAGTTTCCGAATCCATCGTCATCACCCTTCCCTGGCCGCAATTGCCAGGCGTGCAGCCTTGGCAAACAGCGTCGGCAGCCCTGCCTCGTCCAGCCGGTCGAGCTGCCACCATTCACCTTCGTCTTGCGGCAGGCTAGCCCAATCGTCGCCCGAATACAGTGACAAATGCAAGCGAAGTGTAAAATGGGTAAAAAGGTGCTCAACGGCACCGAGCGGGCACCAAGCCCCCGACAAAGGCGCCGCAGCACTGCCATCGGCGCGCGCCGACCAGCCATCGTCAGGCAGCGCGCGCATACCGCCTAGCATGCCCTTGCCAGGCCGCCGCACCAGCCAGACTTTTCCGTCGCGCTCGATCCAGAATGCGTGGCCTTGCCGGTGGGGTCTGGGTGGCTTTGCCAGCTTGACCGGAAAGCGTTCCGGCCCGCCCTCTTGTTGCGCGCGGCATTGATCCGATAGCGGGCACAGCAGGCATCGCGGATTGCGCGATGTGCAAACGCCTGCGCCGAGGTCCATCATCGCCTGGGCGAAGTCGCCGGGGCGCTGCGCCGGGGTGATCGCCTCGGCGCTGCTGCGGATTGCCGTTCTGGCACCGGGCAAGGGCTCGCCAATGGCGAACAATCTTGCCACCACCCGCTCGACATTGGCATCGACCACTATGGCGCGTTCACCGAAGGCAATCGCCGCAACTGCCGCCGCCGTATAGGCCCCCAGCCCCGGCAGTTCGCGCAGGCCTGCCTCGGTATCCGGAAAGGCCCCTCCCCGCGCTGCGACTGTGCGGGCACAGACTAGCAGATTGCGGGCGCGGGCGTAATAACCAAGCCCGGCCCATGCGGCCATGACCTCAGCGTCGTCCGCCACCGCCAGCGCCTCGACCGAGGGCCAGCGGGCGGTGAAGCGCTCAAAATACGGGATAACCGCTGCAACTGTGGTTTGCTGCAACATCACTTCGGACAGCCAGACACGATAGTCGTCCGGCAGCGGCGCGCCGGGCGCTGCCATAGGCATTTGGCGCCAAGGCAATGCGCGCGCGTGGCGATCGTACCAATCGAGCAATCTGTCCGATAGTGTTTGGGCGCTGGCATCCATCGCGGTGCTATGGCATTGCCTACCCAACAATGGAACGGGACATTCCTGACAAGCCGGCCAGGCCACCCAAACCCGACAAGCCGCGCGAGGCGCGCCGTTTCGAGCGGCCGCGCGGCGGACCGGCACGCGCGATTGCCGATCTCATGCCAGAAGTCGGTCGTACCGCCTTCCGCCGCTTCGGCTTCGTCCAGTCCAGCGTCGTCACCCGCTGGCCCGAGATTGTCGGCCCGCGCCACGCCCGCGTCTGCGCGCCCGAATCGATCCGCTTTCCACCGGGCGAAAAGAGCGAAGGCATCTTGCAGCTGGTGGTGGTGCCTGCCCACGCCCCGATCATCAGCCACGTCATCCCCGAGATTATCGAGCGGGTGAACCGCTTCTTTGGCTACAAGGCAGTGGCCAGAGTGAAAATCCGGCAAGGCGAGGTTAAGCCGCCTGCGGCAAAGGAAGCCGCCACCGCGCCGCCCTCGCTTAAGCCAATCCCGATGGAATTGGGCGACAGCTTGCGCGATATCGGCGATCCGGAACTGCGCGCCGTGCTGGAATCGCTGGCGCGCAGCATGGGCACCCAGAACAAGGAATAGGAAGACATGCGTTTGATCCGACTCGCCGCGATTGCCGCCGCCGCCCTGCTGTCCCTGGCAGCCACCAGCCCGGTGCCAGGCAACTGGACCGCAAAGGTCGCGGTAACGCCGACCGGCAGCCATGTCCTAGGCAATCCCAACGCAGCGCTCAAGCTCAGCGAATATATCAGCTACACCTGCTCGCATTGCGCTAATTTCGACCGCGAGGCGAGCGACCGGCTGCGCGTCAATATGGTTGCGCAGGGCAAGCTATCGGTCGAAGTGCGTCATCTGGTGCGCGATCCCATCGATATGACAGTAGCGATGCTGACCAATTGCGGCCCGCCCACGAAATTCTTCGCGAACCACACCGCATTCCTGCGCAGCCAGAGCCACTGGCTGGCGAGTGCCAACAGCGCCAGCGCAGCGCAGCAGTCGCGCTGGACCAGCGGCACGCAAAGATCGCGCTTCCAGGCCATCGCCAGCGATTTCGGCTTTTATGCGATCATGGAAACGCGCGGCTATGACCGGATGGCAGTCGAACGCTGCCTGGCCGATGCCAACATGGCGCAAAAGCTGGCGAGCCAGACTAGCGAGGCTGTGCGTCTCGGTGTCGATGGCACCCCGGCGTTTCTGCTCAATGGCGAGCTGCTGGCCGGGACTCACGACTGGCAGAGCCTGAAGGCGCAGCTGGATGCGCGGCTTTAGCGAGTCGAGCCAAACCAAACCCCGTTCGTCCCGAGCGAAGTCGAGGGACTTTAGCCGAGCGAAGCCGAGGCCTTCAACGTTGCAGGTTCTCGGCTGCGCTCGAACGGGTCCCTCGACTTCGGACCTTTCAGGTCCGAAGTTTATCCAGAGCGAAGTCGATGGGCTCGGGACGAACGGAACATTATTCTGATTCAGATTTCATTCTGTTTGCTTTAGGCACCTCGACACTTGCGAAACTGTGGAGATTTCCGTCCCTTTCTCCACCTCCGCCTTCTATCAAATCCACCGTTGGGTTAGCTCTGACGGACTGGGTCAGTAAGGAATCCTCTCGATGGCATCTCGCTCGCTCCGCCGCATCCTGTTTGCCGCAGCACTGGCCCCAATGGCTCTGGGTCTTGCTGGTTGCGGCAAGGGCAAGGATGACAAGGCCGGCCTGTCAGGTGAGCCAATCGCCAAAGTGACTGCGCCTGCCGGCAAAGCCTGGTCCGACGTAGTCACCAAGACCCCCGAGGGCGGCTATCTGATGGGCAATCCCGCTGCGCCGATCAAGCTCGTCGAATATGGCTCGCTGACCTGCCCGCATTGCGCCGAACTGTCGGAAAAGGGTTCTGCGGAAATCCGCGACAATTTCGTCGCCAGTGGCCGTGTCAGTTTTGAGTTTCGCAATTTCGTGCGCGACGCGATGGACATTACTGCGGCCATGCTGACCCGCTGCGGCACCCCGGAAAGCTTCTTTCCGCTGACCGAACAGGCCTTTGTCAATCAACCCGACATGATCAAGAAGGTTCAGGCTGCCGGCGAAGCCGCCTTTAATGCCGCGATTGCGCTGCCTGACGCCAAGCGCGGGATTGCCCTTGGCGAGATTACCGGCCTCACCGAGTTCTTTGCCGCGCGCGGGATTGCCAGGGATCAGGCCAATGCCTGTCTGGAAAATGGGGTGGAAGCGGCGGCGCTGGCCAAGCGCACCACGGATCAGGCCGAGCAATACAAGATCGAGGGCACGCCGACCTTCCTGATCAATGGCCAGTCGATCGGCTCGATGGGCTGGGAAGAGCTGCGCAGCAAACTCCAGACCCTGGGCGCGCGCTGAAGCGCGGCGGCAGGCACAGCCGATGCAGATCAAGCGGCTCAAGCTGAGCGGTTTCAAAAGCTTCGTTGAGCCTGCCGAACTGCGCATCGAGTCTGGGCTGACCGGGGTTGTCGGGCCTAATGGTTGCGGCAAATCCAATCTGCTCGAGGCGATCCGCTGGGTGATGGGCGAAGCCAGCGCCAAATCGCTGCGCGGCGGCGGCATGGACGATATCATTTTTGCCGGCACTGCCCAGCGCCCAGCCCGCGATTTTGCCGAAGTGGTGTTGCATGCGACAAGCGATGACGCTGAGGAGCTGGAAGTCGTCCGCCGCATCGAGCGCGGCGCGGGCAGCGCCTACCGGGTCAATGGCCGCGATGTCCGGGCCAAGGACGTCGCGCTGGTCTTCGCCGATGCCGCCACCGGCGCCCATTCGCCCGCGTTGGTCAGTCAGGGCCGGATTGCCTCAGTGATCGCCGCCAAGCCCGCCGAACGCCGCCAGATGCTGGAAGAAGCAGCTGGCATTGCCGGGCTGCATGTCCGCCGCAAGGATGCGGAGCAGAAGCTGCGTGCGACCGAGGCCAATCTCGCCCGGCTTGAAGACATCATGGGGCAGCTCGATGCCCAGATCGGCGCACTGCGCAGGCAAGCCCGCGCGGCGGAGCGCTACACGGCGCTGTCGGACAAGATCCGTCTCGCCGAAGCACGGCTGGTCTTCGCCCGCTGGCGCGATGCCGCTGCCGCCGCCGAAGCCGCGCGGGCCGAAGCGCTGGCCGCCGAAGAGCAGGTTGCCGGGGCCCAGTCGGCAACCAAATTCGCGCAAGCAGCCCAGCACGCCGCCGCCGAGGTACTGGCCGAGGCCCGCGACACCCTTGCCGACCGGCGCGACGATGCCACGGCCCACGGCCACCGCATGGCCGCGCTCTCCAGCCAGCTTGAAAGCGCCGAACAACGCCTCGCCGATCTCGAACGCCAGCGCGAGCGCCTTGAAGCGGATCGCGGCGATGCCGGAAGGCTGACCCACGATGCCGCCGATGCACTCGCGCGGCTGGAACGTGAACTTGCCGAGGGCGAGGCGCGGCGGGCTGCCGATGAGCTTGAGCGCCCGGCCCTTGCCGCCGCGCTCGATCGCGCCGAATCCGCCGCCCGGACTGCCGAGCTGGCGCAGGCGCAGGCAACCGCAGCGCAGGCCGGGATCGAAGCCGAATGGCGCGTTGCCGAGGCTGAACTGGCGCAGGCCCAGGCGCGGCTTGATCGGCTTGAAAGTGAAGCCGCGCGCCATGCTGCGACATTGGCAGCGCTGGCAGAGGAAGGTGATCCCGAGGCCGCTGTAGCCGCCGCATTGGTCCACCGCGATGCAGCCTCGCAGGCGCTGGCAGAGGCGCGTTCAGCGCTCGAGGCTGAGCAAGCCCGCAAGGCCGAATTGCAGACCGCGCGCGATGGCGTCGCCACGGCGCTGGCGGCTGCCAAGGGCGAATATGCCGGAATCGAACGCGAACATGCCGCGCTGCTGCGCGACCGTGAGGCGCGCGCGAAGCAGGCGCAGGCAAAACACGGCCTCCCCATTGCCCTCGACAGGCTGCGCGCCGCACCCGGCTATGAGCGAGCGCTGGCTGCCGTGATGGGCCGTGATGCCAAGGCGGCGCTGGGCGCGGTACCGGCAGGCGAAGATGGGCGCTTCTGGACTGGCGCAGCCGCCCCCCGCGCGGTAGCAGATAGCCTGGCGTCCCATGTCGGCACCTGCCCGCCCGAACTCGCCGCCCGATTGGCGCTGGTGCATTTCGCCGAGGAAGATGACGCCCGTGACCTGGCTCCCGGCGAATGGCTTGTCACCCGCAGCGGACAGCTGAGGCGCTGGGACGGTTTCATCGCGCGCGGCGAAGGCAGCGCAGAAGCTGCCCGGCTCGAAGCCGAGAACCGCTTCGCCGAGCTGGAGGCCGAACTTCCCGGCAAGCACGCTCTGGCAGCGGAGGCCGAGGCATTACAGGATTCCGTGCAGGCCGAGCTCGGCACTCTGCAACTGGCAGTGATTGCTTCCGAACGCAGCCTTGCCAGTGCCGCCGATACCGAACGCGCCGCCCTGCGTGCGCTCGATCAGGCCGAGGATGCCCGCAGCCGCAATAGCGCGCGCCGCACCGAACTGGCCGCAGCAGCAGGCGACCTGGCCGAGCAGCGCAAGCAGGCCGAGGCCGAACGCGCCACCGCCGAAGACCGCCGCGCCGCGCTGCCCGATCCGGGGGCAGGCCGGGCCGCGCTTGCCGCAGCGCAGGCGCAGCATGAGGCGGCGCGCCAGGCTGTTCAGACCGCTGCTGCTACGCTTTCGGCGCAGGATCAGGCACTCGCCGTCGCACGCGAGCGGACGGCGGCACAACGCTCCGACATTTCCGGATGGCAGGGCCGGGCCGGCGATGCCGCCAATCGCCTTGCCGAAATGGGCCGCCGCTTCGAGGAAATCGAGCAGGAGCGCGCCGTGGTCGCCGCCAAGCCCGCCTCGCTGATGCGCGAGATCGAAGACGGCGAGGCAGTCCGCGCCCGGTTGGGGAGCGAACTCGCCGAGGCCGAGGCGGCGCTGGCGGCTGCGGGTGAGACCGCACGGCTGGCGGAACAAGAGCTGGCTGGCGTCAACGAGGCGCTCGCCACGGCCCGGGAAGCCCGTGCCGGAGCTGCCGCCCGCGCCGAGAATGAGGAAGCGCGCCGCGCCGAAATGGCGACAATTTCCGGCGAGCGCTTTCAATGCCCGCCGCCGCTGCTGACCGAACGCTTCGCGTTTGAAGGTGCCGGTGTGGCAGGGGCGGGCGATGAATCCGCCGCGCATGATCGCCTCGTCGCCGACCGCGAGCGGCTCGGCCCGGTCAATCTGGTCGCCGCTGACGAACTCGCCGAAGCCGAGGCCCGCCACGGCGCTAGCCTGGCCGAACAGGCCGAACTCACCGAGGCGGTGCACCGGTTGCGGGGTTCGATCGGCAACCTCAACCGCGAGGGCCGCGAACGCCTGCGCGCCGCTTTCGAGGCGGTCGATACCCATTTCCAGCGGCTGTTCGCCCGGCTGTTCGAAGGCGGGCAGGCAAATCTGGCGCTGGTTGACAGCGACGATCCGCTTGAGGCCGGGCTCGAAATCTTCGCCCAGCCGCCGGGCAAACGGCTGCAATCGCTGACCCTGCTATCGGGCGGCGAACAGGCACTGACCGCCATCGCCCTGATCTTCGCGCTGTTCCTCACCAATCCCGCGCCGATTTGCGTACTCGACGAAGTCGACGCGCCGCTCGACGACGCCAATATCGAGCGCTTCTGCGACCTGCTCGACGCGATGGTGCTGGAAACCGACACCCGCTACCTGATCGTCACCCACAACGCCGTGACCATGAGCCGGATGCACCGCTTGTTCGGCGTGACGATGATCGAAAAGGGCATTTCGCGACTGGTCAGCGTCGATCTGGGCGCGGCGGAGGAATTGCTGGCGGCGGAGTGAGGGAGCCGGAACCGGACATCTACGAAACCCCCGGCTTTATCGCGCTCCCGGAGCTGGCTTGGCCGGTTGCGACAGCTGTGCCTGTTGCGCTGCCTGCGCCTCGCGGGCCGCGCGCGGTTGCCAGCCCTGCGGCGGCACGACCTTGGCCACCGGCAACAAGGCATTGAGCTCGGCCAGCACCGCCGGATTGAGATTATAACCGTTGTTGAAGGCGAGCACATTCTGCGGCGGAACCACGAAAGTGATGCCTTGCTTGTCCATGGCATTGGTGATCGCCCGGTTGATCACATCGCCGATCTGTTCACGCACATAGGCTTCCGAAAGCGAGACCGGCGCGAGCATGGTCTGCAATTCCTGCACACCGGCCTGCTGCATGGTCTGGATTGCCTGCGCTTGGCTCTGCAGCTCCGCCTGGGGCACATTTCCAGCCTGGCGGTCGCTGTTGAACTTTGCCGCCAATGGCGCGATTTGCGCATTGATCTGCTTGCGACGCGCCTCGGCCATGGCGAGCTGCGACTTGTAGACGATCTGCCGCTCCTGGGCCGCGTTGACGAAGGCATTCGAACTGGCGACCACATCGGCGACATTGGCCGTCGCCAGTCCGGGAATGAATTGCTTTGCCACCACCGCAGAAGCTGGGGCAGAGGCTGGGGTGGCAGCTGGGGCGGTCGGGGGGGTGGCCTGAGCGAATGCCGGGACCGGAATCAGGGCAAATCCGGCCAGGCAGGCGTGCACAAACGACTTCACGAACATCTTCCCTTCGCATTGCAGAAACATTTGGTGGCCGGGCCATCATGCCCTTACGACGCGATGTCAATCGGAGAAAAGGACAGCCGCCCTCTGCCCGCCTCAATTCAGCACATAGCGCGGCCCGGGTCCGGCGGCACCGGCGCGATCATCGCGGTTAAACAACTGGCAGCGCTGCAGGCTGAGACAACCGCAACCGATACATTCGTCAAGCCTGGCGCGGGTGCGGGTGAGCAGCTGGATCTTGGCGTCGAGCTGACCGCGCAGGGAGCGGCTGATGCGTTGCCAGTCCGTCACTGTCGGCGTGCGGCCTTGCGGCAATTTGGCCATCGCAGCTTCGATTTCCACCAGACCCAGGCCAAGCTTCTGGGCGATCAGGATGAAGCTCAGCCGCCTGATGTCGGAGCGCAGGAAGCGGCGCTGGTTGCCCATGGTGCGCATTGCGCTGATCAGGCCCTTCGCCTCATAGAAACGGATAGCCGAAACCGCGAGCCCGGTGCGGCGCGCGAGTGCGCCAATCGGAATGAGATCGTTCTTGTCCATCCAGAGTCTTTCCGACCTATATGCTACAAAGCTCAAGCTTAGTTGAGATTACTGATATTGCAAGATGCCAGGGTCAGGCATTACTTTCAGGCATTTCCGGCCACCCAGCAGGCCAACGCCATCAGCAGGCCGGAAAAGCGGTTGGCGCGGAAGCGGGCGAGGGCATTATCGGCATCGCTCCCGGCAAGCGTCGCCACTTGCCAGACCAAGTGGCAGGCCATCGGCAGCAACGCCAGCAGCGCCAGCCAGTCGGGCCGCAGCAGCCAGAAGGATAGCGCCCATAGTGCCAAGCCCGCCGCGTAGAACAAAGCCACCCCGCCGCGCACTCGCCCGCCCAGTCGCAGCGCGCTGGAGCGGATGCCGACCAGCGCGTCGTCTTCGCGGTCCTGCAAGGCATAGATCGTGTCATAGCCGATCACCCAGCAGATCGTCCCGGCATAGAGCGCCGCAAGCACATCGAGGCGCAAATCTGAATTGGCGCCGCGCAGTTCCACCCAGCCGACCAGCGCGCCCCAGCTGAACACCAGACCCAGCCATGCCTGCGGCCACCAGGTGATCCGCTTCATGAAGGGATAGGCTGCGACGGGCAGGATACTAGCCAGCGCCACGGCCTGGGCTGGCCAGTGCAGTTGCAGCAGCACGGCGAGGCCAATCAGGCACAGCGCCAGCAACCACACCCACGCCGCGCGCTTGCTTACAGCGCCGGACGCCACCGGCCGCGCGGCGGTGCGCGCGACCTGCCGGTCGAGATCGGCATCGACGATATCGTTATAGACGCAGCCCGCGCCGCGCATGGCCACCGCCCCGAGGAGCAGCCAGCCAAGCAGCGCCCATTCGCTCCCCCCGCCCGCCAGCAGCACGCCCCAGGCGCAGGGCCAGAACAGCAGCCACCAGCCGATCGGGCGATCGAATCGCGCGAGCTGGGCATAGTTGCGCAAGCTCTCGGGCAGCGATGCGACCAACCCGCGATGCTGGCTGTCGGGGACGATTTCGGCGGGCATGGCGCAGACATAGCCTCCGGGTCGGCAATCGGCTAGGGCCAAGCCATGCCCGCCACCCCAGCCTGGCCCCCGAAGAGCGCCCCGCGCCTGTTCGTTCCCGGACCCTTGTCCGAGGGCAGCGCAATCACGCTGGACGGCCCGCATGCGCATTATCTCGCAAAAGTCATGCGCGTCACCGAAGGCGACACCGTGATCCTCTGCGACGACATCACCGGCGAATGGGCAGCGCGGGTCACGGAAGTTGCCAAGCGCGAAGTCACGCTCACACCCGAAACACGCCTCCGCGAACGCGAGGAAGTCCCCGATTTCACGCTCGTGGCCGCTCTCCTCAAGAAGCCGCATTTCGACATGGTGCTGGAGAAGGCGAGCGAGCTTGGTGTGCGGCGGATACAGCCGGTCATCTCCCGCCGCTGCGTCGCCGACCGGCTCAACCCCGAGCGCGCCCGCGCAATCGTCACCGAAGCCGCCGAGCAATGCGCCCGAACTGCCCTGCCCGAACTGGCCGAGCCAGTGAAGCTGGAGGCCCTGCTGCGCTTATGGCCGGAGAACCGCACCTTGTTCTTCGCCGATGAAGCAGGCGGCGAGCCTGCCGCCGCCACCTTTGCCGCCGAAAATGGCCCAGCAGCCTTGCTGATCGGCCCCGAAGGCGGCTTTGACGATGCCGAGCGAAGCGCCATCCGCGCCCTCCCCCAGACTCGCGCCATTTCCCTTGGTCCGCGCATCCTGCGTGGCGAAACGGCGGCGATTGCTGCGACAGCGCTGTGGATGGCGCTGTCTGGCGATTGGGGCGCAGGCGAATGGAAATAGTTGTGGCGTAACAATTCGCCGTCACTTAACGGCAGTCCATGAGCACCCGCCAGGCCTCGGATAGCGACGATCCGGTAATCGAGACTATCACCCAGCTCGCCGAGCCGATGGCGGCGGGTGAGAAGCCGCGCGAAGATTGGCGGATCGGCACCGAGCACGAAAAGCTGGTCTATTGCACGGGTGACCACCACGCGCCCTCCTATGAAGAGCCCGGCGGCATTCGCGACCTGCTGATGGCGCTGACCGAATTCGGCTGGACGCCGATTCTGGAAGAGGCGCCAAATGGACAAAAGCGCGTCATCGCCATGTCGGGCAGCGATGGCGCAGTCAGCCTTGAACCGGCCGGCCAGCTCGAACTGTCAGGCGCGCCGCTCGAAAATTTGCATCAGACCTGCGCCGAGACCGGTCGCCACCTCGAACAGGTCAAGGCGATCGGCGCGCGCACCGGCAAGGGCTTCCTTGGCCTTGGCATGTGGCCCGACAAGCGACGCGATGAGCTGACGGTGATGCCCAAGGGCCGCTATGCGATCATGCTGCGCCATATGCCGCGCGTCGGCAGCATGGGCCTCGACATGATGCTGCGCACCTGCACCATTCAGGTGAACCTCGATTATTCCTCGGAAGGCGACATGGCGAAGAAATTTCGCACTTCGCTGGCCTTGCAGCCACTGGCGACCGCGCTCTTCGCCAATTCGCCATTCACGGAAGGGCGGCCTAATGGCTACCTCTCCTATCGCAGCCACATCTGGTCCGACACCGATCCGCAGCGCACCGGCATGCTGCCTTTCGTCTTCGACGAAGGCTTCGGCTATGAGCGCTATGTCGAATATATGCTCGACGTGCCGATGTATTTCGTCTTTCGCGACGGCAAATATATCGATGCGGCTGGGCAGTCGTTCCGCGATTTTATTGCTGGAAAGCTGCCCGCCCTGCCCGGCGAATTGCCGCGTATAAGCGACTGGACCGACCATCTCTCCACCGCTTTTCCCGAAGTGCGCCTGAAAAGCTTCCTCGAAATGCGTGGGGCCGATGGCGGGCCATGGAACCGCATCTGCGCCTTGCCTGCCTTCTGGGTCGGCCTGCTCTACGACCAGGGCGCGCTCGATGCTGCCTGGGATCTGGTCAAGGGCTGGGACATGGCCGGACGCGAAGCCTTGCGGAATGCCGTGCCGAAGCTGGGGCTCGATGCGCCGATTCCGGGAGGGGGCACGTTGCGCAACATTGCGGGTGAAGTTCTGGCAATCGCCAGGTCAGGGCTGACAGCACGGGGCCGCCTCAACGCCAGCGGCGACAACGAGACCATCCACCTTGCCCCGCTCGACGAGATCGTCGCAAGCGGCAAAGTTCCAGCCCAGCGGCTGCTCGACAAGTTTCATGGGGAGTGGGGCGGCGATATTTCTCGGGTTTACGAAGAGAGTTTCTGATGATTGTCGTCATTGGCACCTTTCGCATACCACTGGAACACCGTGACGAGGCGCTAGCAGCGATGCAGCGCGTGATTGTCGCCTCGCGCGCTGAGCAGTGCTGCATCGCTTATTCATATGCCGAGGATGTGCTGGAGCCTGGACTGTTCCGGGTAAGTGAGGTTTGGGAGAACCGCGAATCTCTGACTACCCATTTCGAAACTGTGCATATGCAGGTCTGGAAACAGGAGCGTGCAGGTTTTGGCATGAGCGGAAGGCAGGTAACGGCCTATGTGGTGGGAGAGGAAGAGGCTCTATAGGGGCAAGCCTCGCGCGCGGCCTTCGACAAGCTCAGGCTGAGCGGGTCTTAACACCAAGACCCGCTCAGCCTGAGCTTGTCGAAGGCCGCGCGCTACGCTGACCCAACCCCCGCCCCAAAGCCGCCAACCCCCGCGTAATCAGCGCATTGTCCTGCATCCAGGCCGAGTAGTCGCGATATTTCGCATCCTCGGCCAGCAGATGCTTCTCCTCGGTTTTCGCCCGCCAGTAATAGACCGCGCTGACTAGCCCCAGCAGCGCTGTGTTGCGCACGGCGTCAGTCAGTGAGCCGGTCGTGGCGATGAATGGCATG
>JAHFPT010000197.1 GCA_023266625.1 Novosphingobium sp.
GATCACCACGGCGCTGTCGAACAGTTGCTCTTCCAGGCGATCCAGCAAAAAACTGGCGCGGCGGGCGATGGCGGTGCCGGAGATCGCGCCGGTCAGGTGGCCGACCAGAGTGCCGCCGACGCGCGGGTCGAACACCACTGGCATCGGGCCGCTTTTGAGCGTGCCGGGACCCAGCCGGGCGACGGCGCGGGTGCCCGCCTGCGTGCCAATGTAGTCCGGCGTCGGCAGGTCCGCGCCGTGGTGGGCCGAGCGCCAGGCGTAATCGCGCTGCATGCCGCTGCCTTCGCCTGCGACGACGCTGGCGGAAAGGCCGTGGCTGGTGGTGGCATAGGCACCTGCAAAGCCGTGGCTGGTGACCAGCGCGAACAGGCCGCGCCCCGAACTGGCGCTGCCGCCTTCCGAATTGGTGACCCCGGCCACGGCGCGCGCGGCGTCTTCTGCCGCCTCGGCGAGGGCGCGCAGCGCCGCCGGGCTGGGCTCGGCCGGGTCATCGAGATCGAGCGCGGGGAAGGGGCCTGTGCACAGCAGCTCTTGCGGGGCGAGGCCGGCATAGGGGTCTTCGGGCGCAAGCCGGGCCATGGCGACGGCGCGGGCGGCGAGTTCATCGAGCGCGCTGTCGCTCATATCCGAGGAGCCGATGCTGGCCGAGCGGCTGCCGGAGAATACGCGTAAGGATATATGCTCGCTTTCCGAGCGTTCGACGTCTTCCAGCTTGCCCAGCCGCACCGAAACGCTTTCCGAGGCATCGGCGCTGTAGACCGCATCGGCGGCGTCCGCACCGGCGCGGCGCGCGCGGTCGATCAGGGCAGCGGCGCGGTCGCTGGCGGCATCGAGACTGAGCATGATTGAAACGGCACTCCCAAACGCCGCACAGTCAATTGGCGCGGCGGGGCCGCTCTATACACGCCTTGGCGGGAGGGCAATCTAGTCACCTGATCGATAACTTCTTCGTCATGCTGAACTTGTTTCAGCACCCATCGTGCCTCTCGTCCGGTGTCCGGTTCCGAGGCGTAGCGGCGCAGTTTTCCTGCTCGACAGAGCTTCGGCGCGAAACGAGAAATGGGCCCTGAAACAAGTTCAGGGTGACGAAATTTTTATGAAGTAAACTTCAGTATCAGCACACTAGCCGAACAGTGCGCCGAGACCCTTGAACATGGCAGTCAGCGCAAACGGAAGCCCGATCGCCAGCAGCCACAGCCACAACCGATCGCGCCGGAAAGCGGGGGCCAGCGCCGGGTCACATGCCTGATCGTCGTTCAGCCGGTTCCAGCGGCGCTCGAAACCCCGGCAGGCCGGGATGATCGCGATCACCAGGATGATCAGCGCCAGATAGGGCAACAGCGAGCCGCGCTCGGACTTGAGCGACCCCATGGTCACGAAAATCTGCAGCGCGGTGTAAACCAGCAGCGCATAGGCGATATGATCGCTCATCTTGCGCCGCCAATCGACCACGCGGTTATCTGCCTTCATCGCGCTTTGCTGCGGCAAAACGATGCGCTGGTCTGCTCTCACCATTGGGCGATCCCCCTTATTTCCTTGATTGCGAGTAAATCACCGATCCGCTTTGCAATCAAGAGCGGTTAACCTAGCTGTCATCGTCGCGCGCTAAACTCGCCATGCATGAAACCTGCCAAATCAGCACCGGATTGGGGAAACTGCGCTTGCCGTCCGCCTGCTGCCTGCCTAAATCACGCCAGACATGGATGATGTGACCGAGATTTCGCGCCAGCCGCCGTTGCCTGGTATTGCACCAACGGTAAGGCCGGACGCTGCGCCTGGCTTGCCGCTGGGCGGGCTTGAAGTGGTATCGATCGCCAAGTCTTATGACAAACGCGCCGTGCTCAGCGATATTTCGCTGTCGGTCGGCAAGGGCGAAGTGCTGGGGCTGCTTGGTCCGAACGGTGCGGGCAAGACGACCTGCTTCTATTCGATCATGGGGCTGGTGCGGCCCGATGCCGGGCGCATATTGCTCGATGGCGTCGATATCACCAAGCTGCCGATGTATCGCCGCGCCATTCTCGGCCTCGGATATCTGCCGCAGGAAACCTCGATCTTCCGCGGCATGACGGTCGAGCAGAACATCGCTTGCGTGCTCGAACTGGTCGAGCCCGATCCGGAGGTCCGCGCCGAAGAGCTCGAGCGGTTGCTCGAGGAATTTCACATCACCAAGCTGCGCGGCAGCGCGGCGATGGCGCTGTCGGGCGGCGAGCGGCGGCGCTGCGAGATTGCCCGGGCGCTGGCTGCCAAGCCGTCGATCATGCTGCTTGACGAGCCTTTCGCCGGCATCGACCCATTGTCGATCAGCGACATTCGCGATCTGGTGATAGACTTGAAGAAGCGCGGCATCGGCGTGTTGATCACCGATCACAATGTGCGCGAGACGCTCGATATAGTCGATCGGGCATGCATCATCTATGGCGGCCAGGTGCTATTTGCAGGAAGCCCCGAGGCGCTGGTGGCGGATGAGAATGTGCGGCGGCTCTATCTGGGTGAGGGGTTTACGCTGTGATCCTTCGACAAGCTCAGGATGAGCGGAAGTTGTTTGTGCTTCGACAAGCTCAGCATGAGAGGGCCTTGGTGGATCGGCTTTTAGCCCCACACCCGCTCAGCCTGAGCCTGTCGAAGGCCAGCCGCTGAGCTAGCGCCAAAAAATGGCCCTCGGTCCCCGCCTCGACCTCAGGCAATCGCAATCGCTGGTGATGACGCCGCAATTGCAGCAGGCGATCAAATTGCTGGCCTTGTCCAATCTCGAGGTTGAGGCCTTCATCGGCGAGGCGCTGGATGCCAATCCGCTGCTTGAGATCACGGAGAGCGGGCCGGGCGAGGATATTGTTGTCCAGCCCGAGCTTGTTGAACTGCGCCGCACCAGCATGGAAACA
Source organism: Novosphingobium sp. (assembly GCA_023266625.1). Lineage (GTDB taxonomy): Bacteria > Pseudomonadota > Alphaproteobacteria > Sphingomonadales > Sphingomonadaceae > Novosphingobium. The sequence continues at coordinate 2,880 of JAHFPT010000197.1, forward strand.
TCGCCGGTCGATCAGCTGATCGGCGAGGCTCGGGCGGCTGACGATGCCCCGCTCGATATTGACGCCAGTGCACTCGACCGGGACCGCGATACCGGCGACGGCATCAGCGAAAGCCAGCCCGACTGGGGCGGCGATCTTCGCATCGGCGGCGGCGAGGAAGGTCCGGGAATCGACGAGCGCGGTGCGGGCGCGCCAAGTCTGGCCGAACATCTCGGCGCCCAGCTTGGCACTGCGACACGCGACCCCCGCCTCGCCGCCATCGCCGCGCAAATCGTCGGACAGCTCGACGAAGCGGGCTATCTCGCTGCGCCCTTGCGCGACATTGCCGAGATGCTGGGCATTGCCCTGGCCGATGCCGAGGCTGCACTTGCGCTGGTGCACAGGCTCGATCCGACCGGGGTCGGCGCGCGTAGCTTGAGCGAATGCATCGCACTTCAGGCGCAAGAGGCTGATCGCTATGATCCGGCGATGGCGCGGCTGATCGACAATCTCGATCTGATCGCTCATGGCGAACTGGCCCGGGTCAAGCGCATGTGCGGGGTCGATGACGAGGATTTCGCCGACATGCTGGCCGAGCTGCGCGGCTACGATCCCAAACCAGGCCTGCGCTTCGGCCAGGGCGGCGGCGAGCCGGTTACGCCTGACGTGCTGCTTACTCCCGGCCTCGATGCCAACGGCAATTTCTGCGGCTGGGAGATCGCGCTCAACCAGGCGACGTTGCCGCGGCTGATCGTCAACCGCAGCTATTATGTCGAACTCAAGACTGCTTGCGGCGGCAAGAGTGGCGCATCTGGCAAGGCAGAACGGGGCTGGCTGTCCGACAAGCTCGCCGATGCCAACTGGCTGATCAAGGCGCTCGATCAGCGCGCGAAGACGATCCTCAAGGTCGCCGCCGAAATAGTCGTCCAGCAGGATGCCTTCTTCCGCCATGGCGTGGCCCACCTGCGGCCCTTGACGCTGCGCGCCGTCGCCGAAGCGATTGGCATGCACGAATCGACCGTCAGCCGGGTCACCTCGAACAAATATCTCAGCTGCCCGCGCGGCACCTACGAACTCAAATTCTTCTTCACCTCCGGGGTTGGTGGCAGCGACGGGGAGGGCGCGGCATCGGCGGAGGCGGTCAAGGCGGCGATCCGCCAGCTGATCGAGGCTGAGGATGCACGGGCGATCCTGTCCGACGATACGCTGGTCGATCTGCTCAAGGACAAGGGTTTCGACCTTGCCCGGCGGACAGTGGCCAAATACCGGGAGGCGATCGGCCTTGGCAGTTCGGTGCAGCGGCGGCGGCAGAAGGCGCTGGCGGCGGCGATGTAGCAATATGGCTGGGAAGTGTAATGCTAAGCATCATTAGCAAATACTAAGCAGTGATAGTATATGCTTGTATTAGTTAGTATAAAATTGTTTTCAAATGAAAGTATCGTGATAATGTCGCGACTCTGATCAATCCAGGTGTAACGGATTGTCCGTGAAGACTGGATAATGAGAAAGGGTGCGATATGTCCTATCTTGACCGGAAGCATACCAGTAACCGCACGGCGACGATTATTGCGGTGACGGCAATAGAGGCGGCGGCGATTTTTGCGGTGGTGCGGGGATTGACTGTCGAATTCACGCGAAGCCCCGCGCCGACGCCATTGGAAGCCGAGCAGATCCGCCTCGACCCGCCGCCCGCGCCCTTGCCCAGCCCGCATCCCACACCGTCCGCCCAGCCCAGCCACCAGCCAGACCATACTATCCACAGCCGCGTTGATCTTGGCACCGGCCCGATCCTCCCGTTGCGTCCCGAGCCGATGCCCACGGCCAGCCCCATGCCGCAGCCGACTCCCATTGCGGTGATTGAACGGCCCCAATTTGCGCCCCGCGCTGCACGGGCTCTGGGGCGTCCGTCAGGCTGGGCGACCAGCAATGACTATCCGGCGCGCGATCTGCGTGAGGGCAATGCGGGCGTCACCGGCTTTCGTCTGACGATTGGCAGCGACGGCAGGGTGCAATCGTGCGCCATAACGATGTCCAGCGGCTTTCCCGGGCTCGACCGGGCGACCTGCGACAATGTCTCGCGCCGCGCCCGTTTCGAGCCTGCGACCGATGGCACGGGAGCCAAAGTGCCCGGCAGCTATGCCAACAGCATTCACTGGGTGTTCCCGGATTGAGCTGCTGGCCCTAGCTTTGCTGAACTTGCGTTTTGACGCTTAGGTCAAAGGTGCCGGTCGGGCTCCCGGCAGGGCGTCGCGCAAATGCCCCGCCAGCGCGGCGACTTCCTTGTAGGCGGGGTGGCGCAGCAGTTTCAGCGAAATCAGCCAGCAGCCCGCGCCAAGCAGCGCTGACAGCAGCAGCTGGCCGACCCCGGCTCTATCCGGACTGTCCCAGAGTCCATAGAACAAGGCAGTCGGAATCAGGGCCGCCAGCGTGGCTCCAGCACTTTGCAGATAGATTGTCAGCAAGCCCTTCCAGCTGAAGCCCAGCATATCTTTCATCATGCCTGCATAGAGGCCAACAAAGATCACCCCGTGGACCAGCCGGGACATGGCCACCCAGATCACACCGAAGGGCGCGGCGAGCGCCAGCAGCACCACCGAAGTTGCCGATTCTGCGACATAGCGCCGGATCAGCTGGCGCATCCGGCCCAGTAGCATGGGAAGATCGGTGTTGAGCGGCAGCGCGACATAGCACACTTGCGAAAGCGCGATCCAGGTCAGCAATGGCGCGGCGGCCAGCCAGCGGGGGCCATAGAGGAGGTGTATGATCGGCTCTGCCAGCAGGGCGATGCCGGCCATCGCGGGCCAGGTTATCCCGGTATAGGCTGCGACAACGCGCAGGTAAGGAGGGCCAAGCGGATCGCCGCGGTCGCGCACCTGGCGAAAGGCCGGGTAGAATACGCCGGTGACGGCACCGGCAAGCAGCAGGCGCAATTGCAGCGCCAGCCCCGCCGCGCGGGCAAACAGACCGACTGCGGCGTTGCCGATCAGCCGGCCGATGACCAGTTCTGGCGCGCGCGCGGTTATCGAGCCGCAAATGGCCTGGACCGAATTGGTCCCGCCAAGCTGGAATATCGGCTTGGTGCCGGTCAAGCGCAATGGCCAGGGCAGCATGACGCCCGCGCGCCACTGGGCGACGATCATGCGCGCCGCCTGCTGCGCAAAGGCACCCCAAGCCAGGGCAAGCGCACCGAATCCGCGCATCGCCAGGGTGCAGGCTACCGCTGCATTGGCGAGCGCCGAGCAGACTTCGATCATCGCGTTTGAGCGAAAGTCCATCCGTCTTTGGCACAGCGCCTGCGGAACAATAGCCAGGGGCACCAGCAGGTATGACGCGGCAATGATCCGTGCGACAGGAAGCAACTGCGGATTGGCATAGAACAGGGCGACCGGCGCAGCGGCCAGCATGGCCAGAATGGCGATCCCTCCCGCGAAGACTACCGATATTGTGAAGGCAGTCGCCAGCTTTTCTGGCGTCAAATCACGCTCGCCGGTGATGAAGCGATTGACGCCGAAATCCTGGAGGAAGGCGACCAGGGTTATCGCTGCGAAGGCAATCGAGAACAGCCCAAGCTCGTCGGGGCCGATGAACCAGCGCGCCAGAACAACGCTGGTCGCGAACTGGATGGTGAAGGATGCATATTGCGAGACCAGGGCCCAGACCGCAGCCGTGCGGACGTTCATCGTCCGGCGCCCGCAAGGGTTGCGGCAAGCTGGATCGCCCGCCGTGGCTGACCGAATCTCATCAGCCGGACAACGGTGCGCCACAGGTCCTTGCCGCGTCCGCCTTCGTCAATGTGGCGCAGCAGCAGGCCAAATCCCTCGCCGCGCAGGGCGATGGGGGAATAGATCAGGCCCCGCGCCACCTTCGCGCGCACGGCCTGGGCTATACCGGGGGAGCCGAACAGGGCATCGAGCTGTTCTAGCGGGGGCATGATGTCGAGGTCCGCAGTCGGGTCGGGCCGTCCGGCGCGGCGTTCGAGCCAGGCGAAATAGGCGATCGCGGCATTGGTCTTCTGCTCGACGATATGCCGATTGCTCACCTGGCTATCGGTGCGGCGATATTTCAGCAGGGGTTCCTGCAGGCTGCAAAGCTTGGTCAACTCGGCCAGCCGCAGCCAGAGATCGAAATCTTCGCAATGCTGGAAGGCACGGTGATAGCCGCCGACCGCCAGCACCAGATCGCGCCGGTACATTGTCGCCGGATGGCACAGCGGGGTGCTGTGGTGAACAGCCTCGAGAAATCCAGCGTGATCGGCCGGGTGATCCTGGCCATTGTTCGGCATGGCCAGGCCGTCGGCATCGATATCGTCCGCCCACGAACTGACCACGCCATAATCGGGATTCGCTGCGAGAAAGGCGAGCTGGCGTTCGAAACGGTGGGGATAGGCAATGTCGTCGGCGTCCATCCGCGCGATGATCGGCGCGCGGGCTTCGGCCAGCAGCTGGTTCAGGCTGGCGATCAGACCCCGGTTTCCCCGGTGAATCGGGCGAATGCGCGGATCGAGTGCGGCAAAGCGGTCGATGATCGCCGCCGATCCGTCGGTCGCGCCATCGTCGAGAATCAGGAATTCGAAATCCGCATGAGTCTGCGCCAGCACGCTTTCGATCGATTCAGCAAGGAAGCGTTCGCCATTGTAGACGCTCATGGCAACGCTGATCGATGGGCGATTCATTTCGGCTAAAGTCCGGTCTTCCGCGTTGTTCGCACGATTTCGCGAACCGTCGCGGGATAGCCAATTAAGGTAAACAAACCCTCACCTGGCGATTCGGCCGGTTCGGCGATGGCGGTCCTTGCCCTTGGGCGCGGGCGAGCGGAAACCCGCGGCTTTGCGGTGATGTGAAACATTTATGCAAAAAGGCGTTGACCACCGGTGGCTTCGCCCATATAGGCCCGTCCACCGCAGCGGAGCCGCTCTTGAAAAGGAGCCAAACTGCTACGGTCGCCAGCAAATTCGGGCAACAGTCCCCCGGTCTCAAATCGGGGTGGTTTTGTTGTCCGCATATTGTTGTGCGGCTCTTTGACATTGTCGGTTTTAGATGAAGGGACATGTGGGCGACGGCGCCTGCTCCCGGGGCTTCAGGGCTCGGGGTGGCAGTTTAAAATAGTCGTTACCCGATAGTCACCGGCGAGGTTTTTCCTCGGCGGATCATGGCTAACATGTCCTAACGTAACCATACGTTTAGACAAGTGCAGGGTAATTGACCCCTGAATTAATTTTACGTCAGATGGCCAATCTTCGGATTGGTGCTGTTGTGAGATTGGACACAAACTTGAGAGTTTGATCCTGGCTCAGAACGAACGCTGGCGGCATGCCTAACACATGCAAGTCGAACGAAGCCCCGACTTCGGTTGGAAGCTTAGTGGCGCACGGGTGCGTAACGCGTGGGAATCTGCCCTTCGGTTCGGAACAACAGTTAGAAATGACTGCTAATACCGGATAATGACGTAAGTCCAAAGATTTATCGCCGAAGGATGAGCCCGCGTAGGATTAGCTAGTTGGTAAGGTAAAAGCTTACCAAGGCGACGATCCTTAGCTGGTCTGAGAGGATGATCAGCCACACTGGGACTGAGACACGGCCCAGACTCCTACGGGAGGCAGCAGTGGGGAATATTGGACAATGGGCGAAAGCCTGATCCAGCAATGCCGCGTGAGTGATGAAGGCCTTAGGGTTGTAAAGCTCTTTTACCAGGGATGATAATGACAGTACCTGGAGAATAAGCTCCGGCTAACTCCGTGCCAGCAGCCGCGGTAATACGGAGGGAGCTAGCGTTGTTCGGAATTACTGGGCGTAAAGCGTACGTAGGCGGTTATTCAAGTCAGAGGTGAAAGCCCGGGGCTCAACCCCGGAACGGCCTTTGAAACTAGGTAGCTAGAATCTTGGAGAGGTCAGTGGAATTCCGAGTGTAGAGGTGAAATTCGTAGATATTCGGAAGAACACCAGTGGCGAAGGCGACTGACTGGACAAGTATTGACGCTGAGGTACGAAAGCGTGGGGAGCAAACAGGATTAGATACCCTGGTAGTCCACGCCGTAAACGATGATAACTAGCTGTCCGGGCACTTGGTGCCTGGGTGGCGCAGCTAACGCATTAAGTTATCCGCCTGGGGAGTACGGTCGCAAGATTAAAACTCAAAGGAATTGACGGGGGCCTGCACAAGCGGTGGAGCATGTGGTTTAATTCGAAGCAA
>JAHFPT010000198.1 GCA_023266625.1 Novosphingobium sp.
TTCGACCGACTCGCACAGCCGCTGCTTGGCAAGGCGATCGGCGAAATCGCTTCCGAGGCGGACCTCGTTTACTACGCGTTCATGTCGTTTCGCGGCTATCTGGTCTCCAGCGCGCTCGCTCGCCGCATCGCGACTTTGCCGGAGGGCGCACTCAACAAGCCGATGGGCAGGGCGGGGGGTGGAGGCGAAGTCGCCCAGCGCAAGATGCTGGTCCAGGGCGTGGCCACGACGATTCGCGCCGAGGCAAAACTGCGCGGGATCGAAATCGCCTGAACCGTTGTGAAGGGCAAACAAGCCATTGTGATGAAACACAACAGCAAGGCCATTGCCGACTGTGGCGGACTGCTTGACACTTTCAACATAGTGATTACTATAAACCGGGATGGCAGGCCTTTGGGCCAGATGGCGGCAATGCCCTGCCGATCTGGGCCCTGTCCATCTGGGCGTGGGCCATGCCAATTGAATTGAGGAGAGTCCTAATGGGCGGCGACGGTTCAGGTTCGAAGAACTATGTGCTGATTACGGCGGACGGCCATGCCGGCGCCAGCATCCGCGATTACAAGCCCTATCTCGCCAAGCAATTCCACGACGAGTTTGAGTTCTGGGCCAAGGACTTTCACGATCCCTGGGCCGATTTCGACAAGGAACTGTCCGATACCGACGACGCGGGCCTGCGTATTGGCGTATCCTCGGCCTCTTCGCCCTACAACTGGGAAAGTGCGGAGCGCGTCACCATCCTCGAAGGCCAGGGCGTCGTCGCGGAAGTCATCTTTCCCAACACCGTGCCGCCCTTCTATCCATCGGGTGCGGTGACAGCACCATCGCCGACCAATGCAGAGGAATATCGCAGGCTGTGGGCAGGTGTGCAGGCGCACAATCGCTGGCTGGTTGATTTCTGCAACGACGCCCCCGGGCGCCGGGCCGGTCTGGCGCAGGTTTTCCTGACCAATCTCGACGATGCCATCGCCGAAATGCGCTGGGCCAGGGATAACGGTCTGAAGGGCGTTATCGTCCCGGCGGATCACCAGTGCAGCATCGTCAACCTGTATGAGCGCCGACTCGATCCGTTCTGGAAGGCATGCAGCGACTATGGCATGCCGGTGCATCGTCATTCGGCCGGTGTTGGTCCGCCAGAGACCGAGGAAACCGGCCCAGCGGCCATTGCCATCGGTGTCTACGAGACGCAGCTGTTCTTCCAGCGCACGCTTCCGCACCTGATGATCGGTGGTGTTTTCGAGCGCTTCCCCGATCTGCAGTTCGTGATGACTGAAACGGGCGCTGCGTGGATTGCGCCTGAGCTCAACCGGCTTGACTGGTCGGTCAAGCTGGGCGCGCAGAAGGGCCAGATCGCCTATCCGCTCTATCACCGCGCCGTGGAAAACATGAAGAAGCTCCCTTCTGAGCACTGGCGCAACAACATGTTCGTTGCCCCGTCGCTGGCGGTGAGGAAGGATCTTGGTGCGCTCGATGCGATCGGGGCCGACCGGATATTGTGGGGCAATGACTATCCGCACCACGAGGGCAGCTTCCCGTATAACCGGCTTGCGGTCCGTCTGCTGTTCCACGACATTCCCGAGGACAAGGTCAGGCAGATGACTTCGTTGAACGCGGCCAAGCTCTATGGCTTCGATCTTGAGATGCTTCAAAAGATTGCTGACCGGGTGGGACCCAGCGTTGAGGAAGTGGCAACGCCGGTCGCGCCGGACGAACTGCCGGATGTCAGCTTCTCCCACACTGTCGGTGAGGCTGTCGCAGCCAACCGTGCGTTGGCCGCTTGACCAGCGTTTTTTCGGAAAGATTGAAGGGCCAAGACCTGTTGCCAGGGGCATGGCGAGGAGAATGTGACGATGGAAAAGCTCGAAATTCGTAAGATCGGTCCGACCGTCGGAGCCGAGGTCATCGGCTTCGATCCGCATGCCCCGATAGAGGATCATGACTGGGAGCTGCTGAGCAAGACATACGACGAATGCGTAATGCTTGCCTTCCGCGACATCGACCTCAGTGTTGCCCGGCAGCACCAGATCGTCGAAATTCTCCACGCCAGCGGCGATGTATCGGCGGCCAATGGGGTTGATACCGAGAACTTCTCGTATGTTTCGAACAAGGAAGAAGATGGCGGCGCGCCCTATGGTCGGCTGCTCTTCCACACTGACATGATGTGGTCGCGAATTCCGAACCAGACACCTTCGCTGTTCGCTGTCGATGCGCAGCAGCCGTCCACGCCGACGATCTATACCAACACCGTCCATGCCTGGAAGGCGCTGCCCGAAGACATGAAAGAGCGTCTCCGGGGCCTGCAGGTCCGTCACGAGAGCGGCCAGCAGGGACGCGGCAACACCGATTTCGAGGACCAGCTGATCCAGCCGCAATGGGGCAAGCTGCACGATACCGTGACGCCGATCGACATGCGTCATCCGCGTACCGGCGAGACCATGCTCTATGTTTGCGAACAGCAGACGCGTGAGATCATCGGCATGCCCAAGGCGGAAAGCGATGCCCTGCTCGATCAGTTGTTTGCGCACATGTACCGTCCGGAATGGGTCATTGCCCATTATTGGCGCACCCACGACCTCGTGATTTGGGACAACATGGCAGCCCAGCACGGTCGGCCATACGTCGAGGGCGGTGGTTCTGCCCGCACTTTGCGCAAGATTCACGCGCCCTATTCCGCCATCATCAACTACATGACCGCTGCAGGTGGCAATCCCACTTACGCAAAGGCCATGTAAGTCCGATGCGGCTACTGATTCTCGGGGTAGACAGCTCGGGGCGCTCCTGTGTCGCCGAGCAGCGTGAGACGCTTGATTTTAGCGATATTCCAGGACTTTCGGGGTCCACCATCGCCCGAATGTACAGCACGGATTCGAGTCCACCGGTGCTCGGCCCGAAGGGCGAGGGCATGAAGTCGCCCGACAATCCCCCACCCGGCCTGCTCACCTGGTACACGGTCAGCCACGAACCCTATGGTCCCGAAAAACGGGAAACCATCGCAACAGTCTTGCATCATCGCAATGTGCTTGAACTGATCTTCATCATCGAAGGCGGCGGCGACATGATGCTGGGCGATGGTCCCCATCGTGTCCAGGCCGGTGACTGCATCGTGATGGAGGGAACTTCGCATGGGCTGCGACCCGGCTCACAAGGATGCCGACTCATGGTCTTTGCGATTGGTGGCGCGCTGGCGGCCTGACCGCTTCCGAGCTCTGCGTCAAAGTAATAACGTCGGAAGGATGACAATGTCAGAAAATCTTGGAGCGGCTTCGTGAGCGGCCGCATGGAAGGCCGCAAGGCCGTTGTCGTCGGGGCCGGACAGCCGGAAAGCGATCTGCTCGGCAATGGTCGCGCCATCGCGCTTACCCTGGCGCGCGAGGGGGCGGAGGTCTGCGCGGTGGACCTTCATCGCGACCGTGCGGAGGCCACGGCGGAAATCATCCGCAAGGCGGGCGGCAAGGCCCATGTCATTATCGCTGACGTTGGCATTGCCGACGATTGCATTCGCCTGGTCGAGGAATCCTATGCCGCCATGGGGCGCATCGACGCGCTGGTGAACGTTGTCGCCATCAACCATGTCGACTCCGATCCGCTCAACCTGACGGTCGATGGCTGGCAGCTGATGTTCGATGTCAACCTGCGCTCTCAGTGGCTGACTTCCAAGACCGTGGTGCCGCTGATGCGCAAGCACGGCGGCGGAGCGATCACCAACATCTCAACGATCGGCTCGAAAACCGGTGGGGGGCGGATGTTCGCCTATTCGATGTCGAAATCGGGCGTCAATAAGCTGACCCATTTCTTCGCGGCCGCCTATGCCGAGGACAATATCCGCTGCAACGCGGTCTTGCCTGCCTTTGTGCTCACTCCGCATTCGGTCGAGGGATTAACCCGGCATGGCTGGACGCCAAGCCGAGAGGAGCTGGAAAAAACTGGCGTTAACAACGTGCCGATGGGCAGGCTGGGCTCCGCGCAGGACGTGGCGAATGCGGTCCTGTTCCTGTCGTGCGACGAATCTGCTTTCGTCACCGGGCTGGAAATTCCCGTCGATGGCGGCACGCTGACAATGGTCGGGCGCTATTCGAAGCCTGCGGCAGCGGCCAAGAACTGACACGCACTCACAGCGAGGTAATCATGGGATTTCTGGAAGGAAAAATAGCGGTCGTCACCGGCGCCGGTTCGGGCATGGGCAAGGCAACGGCACAGGTTCTGGCGCGTGAGGGCGCGATTATCGTGGCCTGCGACATCAGTGGTGCCCAAGACCAGACGGTCGCAGAGCTGGGCGGAAAAGCCATCGCCGCCCAATGCGACATTGCGGACGAAGCCCAGGTCAGCGCCGCCATCGATTTGGCGGTCGCCAAATTCGGCCGGATAGATGCCATGCTCAATGTTGCAGGGATAGCCGCAGGCGGTCCCATCGAAAGCCTGGAGGGGGCCGATCTCAAGCGTATGCTCGACGTAAATCTGATGGGCATGTTCTTCGGGGCAAAGCACGCGGTGCGAGTGATGAAGGAGACCGGCGGCGGGGCTATCGTCAACTGGTCGTCGCTTGCCGGTCTCATCCCTAGCCCGAACAGCGGTGCCTATGCCATTTCAAAGGCCGCAGTGGTGATGATGACCCAGAGTTTCGCGGTCGAGGCGGGCAAGTACAAGATCCGCTCGAATGCCATCTGCCCAGGCGTGATCCTGACCGAAGGCATGGGCTTGCCGGTGCTCAAAAACAATCCGGCACGTGCCATAGGCAACCCACTGGGCCGGGCCGGGCTTCCCGAGGAAGCGGGCGAACTGGCAGCGTTCCTGGTGTCCAACCGCGGCTCCTTTATCAATGGGGCGCTGATCCCGCTTGATGGCGGATGGAGTTGCATGCTCGCCTGATGACCCGGCGCGGAGAGGTCAAGGCGCATAGCTTGTGACTTGTGTTGCCAATGGTTAGAGTGCATGCCTGCGAACGGGGCGACCCAGCAGCCCTCGTCTTGAGGTTGCCCGTTTCGTTACCGGGGGCATGGTTTGACGGCTACGAAGACTTTGGGGAATGGCCTGTCACGTCGCGACGCGCACAAGCGCCGGACGAGGACAACCTTGAGGGAAGCTGCGCTGGACCTGTTTCTGGCGCAAGGCTACGATGCGACCACGACCGATCAGGTCGCGGCCAAGGCCGGCGTATCCACCCGCACTTTCTTCCGCTATTTCGAATCCAAGGACGAAGTGCTGTTCAAAGGGCAGCGCTTCTGGTCGGAAAAAGTGGCCGACATGGTCGCGCATCAGCCGACCGAACTCAAGCCGATGGACGCGATGTGCGAAACCCTGATCGAACTGGCGACCGGCATCAGCCGGGAAGCGCTTGTTCGCTATGAGCGGATCGTCAATTCATCGGTTTCGCTGCAAGGGCGCTCTATCGTTGAGATGTACGAAAACACCGGTCGAATTGCGGAAGGCCTGGCCGCGCGCAAGGGACTGGAAAAGCCCAATGATGAATGCAAGCTCATGGCCTCGGCGGGACAGATGCTCTATCGCCAGGCAGTCGCGGATGTGAGGGACGGGGTCAGCAGTTTGCCTGTCGAAGCACTGATTCGCGAGAAGTTTGCGATCCTCGAGGCGATTTATGGCCGGGTTGTGGCGGACCGCGAAGCTGGCTGACGGGACAGAATTGCTGCGTGATTGCCCGATCGGCTATAGTTCCCCCGGAATTTCCTGCGGCGGGCACGCGTTAAGCGATTGACTAAACTGTCAGTCCAGTGGCACTTTGGATTAGGCGGAGGATCGGCAATCGTCCATCCGCAGGCGAGGTGAATAGATGGCATTCGTGAAGGTATGCGGCGTGGACGATTTGGGGCCACGCGGCTTCAATGCGTTCTACCTGATGGATGTCGGGGTAGAAGTCCTGGTCTTGCGTGACCGGACAGGCGAACTGCGCGCCTTCGACGGGGTCTGTCCGCATGAGGACTATCCACTGGTCGAGGGGCAGTTCGATGGCGCGACCATCACTTGCGCGGCGCATGGCTGGATCATCGATGCCTCCACGGGCAAGGGGGTGAGTCCGCCAACCTGCCGGATTCCGGCCTATCCGATCAAGATCGAAGGCAATGAGATTTACGTCGATTTCGATACCGAACTGAACGCCTGACGCCTGTCCTGCTGCGGGTTGAAACGGCTTTGTCCATTTGCAGACACTGGGAGAATATATGAGCACCACAGGAAAGCTCTCCGGGAAGATCGCCATCGTTACCGGCGCTGGTTCAAGCGGCCCGGGCATGGGCACGGGCAAGGCTATGTCGGTCTTGTTCGCGCGCGAGGGCGCAAAGGTCGTACTGGTCGACATGTTCGAGGACCGTGCCCACGAAACGCTGGACATGATCGTGTCCGAGGGCGGCGAGGCAGCGATAGTCCAGGCCGACCTGTCCGACATTCCTTCGATCGAGAAGGTCATGGCCGAATGCATCGGAAAATTCGGCGGTGTCGATATCCTGATCAACAATGCCGCGCTGACCAGCCCCTATGGCATGCTCGACACGACCACCGAGCAACTCGAAAAATGCATCGCGGTTAACCTGACTGCGCCCTTCCTGCTGTGCAAGGCGGCGATCCCGACGATGATCGAGCGCGGCGGCGGTTCGATTATCAACATCACTTCGATCGCATCGCTGCGCGGGCAGGGCGGCAAGGGCTGCCCCGCCTATGCGGCCTCCAAGGCTGGGATGAACGGGCTGATGATCGATGTCGCCGATTCCTTTGGCAAGCAGGGAATCCGTATCAATTGCGTCGCCCCTGGCATCATCGATACACCCATGCGCGATGCCACCATGGCGGTTGGCGGGCACACCAAGGAATCGCTCAATCTCGGTCGCAAGACTGCCCTTGGCATCGAAGGCGATGCCTGGGATATCGCCCGCGCGGCGCTGTTCCTTGCCGGGCCCGACGGGCGCTATATTACCGGTGTTCACCTGCCGGTGGATGGTGGGGTCATTTCAACCTCGCATTGAGGGCAAGAACAGGAAAGGCAAGCGCTGATGGATATTGTCGATGTCCAGCTTCACCTCGGCCCCGGGCCGGTCGAACCGACACTGGAAGAAATGGATGCGCTGGGCATCCGTTCGGTGCTGATCGAGGAGTTCTGGTTCGGCGAGCAGGGCGGGGGACCATATGATGCGTTGATGCCCGGCTTCCGCCTGCCGAGCGGGGCATGGCGGGCGGTCTATCCCACCGCGCTGAGCGCCAGCCTGCGCTATCCGGATCGCTTCGGCTATTTCGTCCGGCTCAACCGGCACGATCCCGATCTGGAAAGCCACATGCGGGCAATCGCCGCCGAGCCCGGCGCGCGGGGATTCAGGGTGCTTGCTACGTGGTCAGCGGAAGAATTAGCGGCTCTGGCCGCTGGTGCCTTTGATGCGTTTTTCGACTTGGCGCAGAACATCGGCCTGCCGGTCTGCTTGTTTGCGCCGGGGCATGTCGAATTGCTGCCGCCTTACCTGCGCAAGTTCCCCCGCCTGCAATTCGTGCTCGATCATATGGGTATTGGCATGTCAATTCACCCACCGGGACGGACCGAAGCCGAACTGGCGCGGACCAATGATCCGGCCTATTTCGACGAAGTGCTCAAACTTGCGGAATTTCCCAATCTCGCCGTCAAGCTCAGCCATGCGCCGATGCTGCTACGGGCGGGTGCCTATCCATTCGAGGCCGTCCGCCCGCATTTGCGCCGCGCGATCGAGGCCTTTGGCGTGGAACGCCTGATGTGGGGCAGCGACTCGTCCATAATGCCGAATTACACCTGGGCGGACCTGCTCAACTACCTGCGGCTTGATCCCGAGCTCTCCGAGGACGAGAAGGTGTGGCTTCTCGGGCGCACGGCCCGGAAGGTTTTTTCATGGCCGACGAGCGGGGCCGGAGCGGCGTAGAGCGGTGTGCGATAAATTTGGGTCACCCCCAAACCCGCTTACCCTGAGCTTGTTGGAGCCTGTCCTGAGCGCCTGCCTTGGCAGGCAGTCGAAGGGGGCTGCACTTTTCTTCGTGCAGCATACCCAGCCTCAAAAAGAAGAACAGCCCTTCGACAAGCTCAGGGTAGACGGGTTTCTTTGGATCAGATTAATCGCACACCGCTCTACGCCGCTCAGGTGCCGACGCGGAGGATTTCGTAGGATTTATCGCCAGGGCTTCGATCATAGACGATTCCGGCAACCGTGATTTCATCACCTTCCAGAATGCGCACCATTTCGGGCTGGATATTGCGATAGGCGAATCGCCAGACGCCATCGCGTCGTTCCAGCCTGTCCAGCGAGCGGCCCGCGCTCATCAGCCGTTTGCCGCCCTTCTTGAGCACATGCAGGCCCAGATAGTAGGCTTCGCAGCCGGCCTTGTCCCCATCGAGCGCGATATTGAAATTGGTGAAATTGGTCAGCGTCCGGTTCATGCCCTCCAGCACGTGCCGAGCCAGCGTTTCGCCGATGGTATCACCGGAATAGACTTCGCCGTGATGGTCTTCGACGGCGTCAGGATGATAGGCCGAACTGATCAGTTCCACGTCACCCCGGTCAATTCCTCGCGCATAGCGCGCATAAACGCTACGGATAGCGTCGCGGTCGAGCAGTTCACGCAGGGCATTTCGTCGATCGCCATATCACTCTTCCATCTGGCCAGTGTTACAGCGCGCTTACCACTTGAGCGGCAGCTTGCGTATCCCGCGCATGAACGAATCCGGATCGAATTCCACTTCGTCGGCCGGGATCGCCAGTTCGAGGTTGGGGAAGCGGCGGACCAGCGATTCCACAGCGAGGCGGATCTGCAGCCTGGCCATGTGCTGGCCGACGCAGGAGTGGGCACCGCCGGTGAACGAAAAATGCGCCTGCGGCTTTTCGCGGTGGAAATCCAGCCTGTGGGGATCGGCCCAGACGCTGGGGTCGCGGTTGGCCACGGCAAATTCGATCAGCACGTGTTCGCCCTGCTTCACCACCTGGCCATCGGAGAATGTCACATCCTCCTTGGCCCAGAATCCGAAGGCGCGACCGGGCTTGAAGCTGGGAATCCAGCGCCACAGC
>JAHFPT010000396.1 GCA_023266625.1 Novosphingobium sp.
CCATCGCCACTAGAGCCAGATGACACTATATTGATCCACCGTGACGGAGCCGATTTTGGCCCAGTGCCCAAAGTTTTGCGGAACGCAATGCGTTCCTTATCAGGAGTGAGGAGGGAGCCATGCCAGAGCATAGTGACCGACGAAGGACGCAGCAATGGGCCAAAAGCGGCCCGCCCCGGTGGGGTTGCCCCTGGAAGCCCTCCGGACAGCGTCGCGTCGCTCGTTCGGGCTACCGGCCCGCACTGCGCGCCGCTCCTCGCAGGAGAACTTCCAGGGGCAATCACGGCGGGTCAATATAGTGTCATCTGGCGCTCAGGCAGCAAAGCAGCGCATCGACCAGCTGCTGGTCACGCGCGGCCTGGCCGAAAGCCGCGCCCGGGCGCAGGCTTTGGTGCTCGCCGGGCTGGTGTTCTCCGGCGAGACGAAGCTAGCCAAGTCTGGCCAGACGCTCGCCGGGGATGCGCCGCTCGAAGTGCGCGGGCGCGATCATCCCTGGGTATCGCGCGGCGGCATCAAGCTGGCGCATGCGCTCGATCATTTCGGCCTCGATCCGGCGGGGGCTGTGGCGATGGATATTGGCAGTTCGACCGGGGGCTTTACCGACGTGTTGCTGAGCCGGGGGGCGGCCGGTGTTTTTGCGGTGGATTCGGGAACCAATCAGTTGGCCTGGAAGCTGCGCCAGGATGCGCGGGTAACCGTGCTGGAAAAAACCAGCGCGCGGGTGCTGACGTGCGAGCAGATCAGCGCGCCCTGCAACTGGGTGGTCTGCGACGCCAGTTTCATTGGCCTCGCGAAAGTTCTGGATAACCCGCTACGGCTTGCCGCGCATAACTGCCAGCTCGTGGCGCTGATCAAGCCGCAGTTCGAAGTCGGCAAGGGCGAGGTTGGCAAAGGCGGGGTAGTGCGCGATCCGGCGCTGCACGCGCGGGTCTGCGCGGAAGTGCGGGAATGGCTGGAAGGTGAGGGTTGGCAGGTGCAGGGTATCGTCGAGAGCCCGATCACCGGGCCGGAGGGGAATGTGGAGTTTTTAATCGCGGCGCAGCGGGGTTGATCAATCCACCAGTTCGAGGTGAATTCGCTTGCCCATCGCAAATGCTACGCGATTGAGTGTTTCAAGGGTGATGTTCTGACTCTTGGCGTCAAGAACGCGATCAATTTGGGTGCGGCTGGTCCCAACTGTCCGGGCAAGTTCGGCCTTCGACAGCTTCAGCTCAACGCGACGCTCTTCGAGCAAATATGCGACAATGCGCTTTTCGACCGCCGCTTTGACCTTCGATTTGATGCCTCGGGATTCGAGAAAATCATCGAAATCCGCATAGGGCGGTATGTAAGTATCTGACTTGGTTGCCATGATTCATGTCCGCAAAAAGCCTCCCATCACCGGTTGCAGTATGCCGTCTAAGTCGAACTCCAATTCGACTATGGCAAAATGTCCGCGCCCAATTACGGACTTCAAGATAAACACCCCGCCGTCGCGTCTTTCAAGACGGGCTCGGGCAGGTGCAAAATCACGGTAGAACTCAATGTCCTGAACTACAGACTCTACTGAAGCCCAGGCATAATCGCGTTCCAGCAATCGGATGAAATCGGCAAAATAAGTTAGTCCCTCGACGTTGGGCTCTGGATTAGGTTTTGAATCGGCCATTTTCGGCTCCGGTGAGTTAAGTGATTAGTGGTGGGCATGCGCTGTTCCTTTGGTTGATTGAATCACGCATCGGCCAAGAAGCGTGAACTGACCGTCCTCCGGCCAGCAATCGCTGAGTTGCACATTATATAGTGCATGTCAATGTCTCGCCATGGGGCATCCGAACAAGGGGTGAGTTGCCTCTTGCCGCGCACCTCGCCACAAAGGTGCTCGGGGGGCGCAAAGATTGATTCGAGGATTTCAGCTTGATGACTGAACTTGCTTCCCCCGGACAATTGCGGGCGTCCTATCTGCGCTGGGCGCTGGTGCTGGTGCCAGGGATCGTGCTGCTGGGCTTCCTCTCCAGCGCCATCTCGGGAAGTGGGCAGGGCAATGCCTGGTTCGATGCCTTGACCAAGCCTTTGACCTATCCGCCGCCGCAGGTCTTCGGCATTGTCTGGACCGTGCTCTATGCGATGATGGGGCTGTCGCTGGCGGTGATCATGGCGGCGCGCGGGGCCTGGGGGCGGGGGCGGGCGGTGATCGCCTTTATCGTGCAGATCTTGCTCAATCTCGCCTGGTCGCTGCTGTTTTTCGCCGCCCACAAGATCAGCGGCGCGCTGGTGCTGATCGGCGTGCTCGATGTGGCGGTGATGGTGACCATGTTTCTGTTCTGGCGGGTGCGTCCGCTCGCGGCAGGGCTGCTGGTGCCCTATCTCGCCTGGATCCTGTTTGCGACGCTGCTTAACTGGCAGTTTCTTGTGGCTAACCCCAATGCTGAAGGCCAGCAGGGTGCCCCGGCGGTCCAGCGGATTGAGTTGTAGCGCTTGCGTTGCGCAGCGCGAAGGGCCATTTCGGCGCGATGCAAAGTGAAAACCCCCTGATCGCCGATTTTGCCAAGCTGATGAACGCTGCTGCCGGGACGCTCGCGGGCATGGGCCGCGAAGCCCGCGATGGCGCGCGCGAGCGTATGCGCGAGGCGATGGGCGGGCTCGACTTCGTCTCTCGTGAGGAGTTCGACGCGGTGAAGGCGATGGCGGCGAAGGCGCGCGAGGAGTGCGAGACGCTGAAGGCGCGGATCGAGGCTATCGAGAAGAAGAAAAATTATCTCACACGAAGCCACGAAGACACGAAGAGGCCGCTGAGCGCCGCAGGCCTATTTCCCCATTTCATCGTTTC
>JAHFPT010000199.1 GCA_023266625.1 Novosphingobium sp.
CAAAACTGTTCAGGCAACCAAGCAGGCTGTCGATGCGCTCCAGGGTTTGAACAATCCGCCAAGCCAGGACTGAGGCTCTACTGACCCCGGCTCGCCCCCGGCACCCACAGCACATCGCCAGCCCCCCCGGCATTGACCGCCCGGGCCAACACGAACAGATAGTCCGACAGCCGGTTGACATAGGCCAGTGCCGCCGGATTGACCGGATCGGCCGCCGCCAGCAAGGTCATTGCCCGCTCCGCCCGGCGCACCGAGGCGCGCGCGACATGCACCCGCGCCGCTGCCTCGCTGCCGCCCGGCAGGATGAAGCTGGTCAGCGGGGCAACGCCCGCGTTCAGAGCATCGATTGCGCCTTCGAGCCATGTCGCTTGCGAAGTCACGATGCGCAGCACCATCTCCGACGGCGCGAAATCAGTTCCCGGCGTGGCGAGGTCCGCGCCCAGGTCGAACAAATCATTCTGAATGCGGGTGAGCGGTGCAGCGTAATCGCCGCCTGCTAGCGCAACGACCGCCAGCCCGACCGCGCTGTTGGCCTCGTCAACCGCGCCGATCGCTTCCATCCGCGCCGCATGTTTGGGCAGGCGCGAGCCATCGACGAGGCCAGTGGTGCCGTCATCGCCAGTCCGCGTATAAATCTTGTTGAGCTTGACCAATTTACAACTCTCCGTTCGTCCCGAGCCCATCGACTTCGCTCTGGATAAACTTCGGACCTTACAGGTCCGAAGTCGAGGGACCGGTTCGAGCGAAGCCGAGAACTTCCAGCGCCAATAGCCTCGGCTTCGCTCGGCCAAATCCCTCGACTTCGCTCAGGACGAACGGGGTATTTGGGGAGTGATCAATCACAGAAAAATCTCTAGCGACTCATCGCCAGCACAATGCCCACCATCACCACGGCCAGCGCCTGCCACTTGATCCGCGCGAACATCATCCGGTTCTGCATAAGCTGGTTTTCGCTGGGGCCGAGGGCGGGATCACGGCCCAGATCTTCCTTGGAGCTGCGCAGGAAAGCGACGATGCCGCGCACCAGGCTGATGACGACCATGACCATCAGTCCGATGATCACAATGGCAAAGAAGGTGTTTTTCATGGCGGACTCTCTACGCCCTTCCCAAGCGAAATGCCAGCAGGGAAGCGATGTGCGCGCAGCATGTCGGCCAGCCCCGGCCCGTCCTCCCCGGCACGGCGCATATCGGCCAGTGCCGCCGAGCCGCGCCGCTTGGCGAGCTTGCGCCAATGACCCCTGGCATCCGCCTCGACCAGCAGCGCATGGTGATGCCAGAGAGGCACCGGCAGGCCGAGCAGTGCTTGCAGCATGCGGTGGATATGGCTCGCGGCGAACAAATCCGTCCCGCGCGTGACCAGCGAGATGCCGTCCGCCGCATCGTCGAGCGTCGCGGCAAGATGATAGCTCGCCGGGGCCTCCTTGCGCAGCAGCACGACATCGCCGAACCTTTCCGGCATGGCGCGCTGCGCGCCCGCCAGCTCATCAGTCCAGCTCAGCGGCCCAGTCAATGCCGCCGCTTTCGCCACGTCGAGCCGCCACGCAGCCCCCTCGGGATCGACCACCCTGCCCCGGCACGTCCCCGGATAGAGCGGCCCGTCCGGCCCCGCTTCCACAGCCGCCGCGATCACCTCGGCGCGGGTGCATTGGCAGGGATAGAGCAGGCCCATCGCCCTCAGCCGCTCGCCCGCCGCCGCATAGCTTCCCAGCCGCGCCGACTGGAAGGTCACCTCGCCGTCCCAGCTGAGGCCCAGCCAGGCCAAATCGGCCAGAAAGTCCTCAACCAGCCCCGCCCGGCTTCGCGCTGCGTCGATATCCTCGATCCGCAGCAGGAACGCCCCGCCCCTCGCCCGCGCCAGATCGTGCGCGACAATTGCCGCATAGCCATGGCCGAGATGCAGCGGTCCGTTGGGGCTGGGGGCGAATCGTGTTCGGATCATGGGCGCATGCGGATCATGCCGCCTCTTCCTGTGGATTGCACCCTAACGCAACTCTTGACGCGGGCGCAGTCGCCGTGTTGAACCCCGCAGCATGTCCCGCCACGAAACCGTAACCGATGATTGGCACAGGAGGCCATGCTCAAGTCGGAGCTGATCGAGCGCGCGGCCCGTTTCCGCAGCGCAGGGGATGATCCCACCCGCAATCTATCGGCGTGCCCGGCGCTCGTGCTCAATGCCGACTATACGCCGCTGTCCTATTATCCGCTCAGCCTGTGGCCGTGGCAGACTGCGATCAAGGCGGTATTCCTTGAGCGGGTCGACATCGTCGCCAGCTATTGCCGCGAGGTCCACAGCCCGAGCTGGACGATGCCGATCCCGTCGGTGATCGCGCTACGCCAATATGTGCGACCATCCGAATTCCCCGCCTTCACCCGCTTCAACGTGTTCCTGCGCGACCGGTTTTCCTGCCAATATTGCGGCAGCCCGCAGCATCTGACCTTCGATCACGTCATCCCGCGGCGGCTGGGCGGCAAGACCAGCTGGGAAAACGTCGCCACCGCCTGCGCGCCCTGCAACATGCGCAAGGGCGGGCGCACCCCGAGCCAGGCGAGGATGCCGCTGCTGATCAAGGCGATCCGGCCGACGAATTGGCAGTTGCAGGAACGCGGCAAGGGCTTTCCGCCGGGATATTTGCATGAGACCTGGCGGGATTGGCTGTACTGGGATGTCGAGCTGGAGGCTTGAGGGCTTCCGCCAAGGCCCGGAAAAACCAAAGGGAGCCTTGCGGCTCCCTTTGGCGATTAGTTCCCTTACGGGAAACGGACACCCCATTGGGGGCCGCAGGTGTCAGTCTGCTATGCGATAATCGCAAAAAATGCAAGCACATTTTGTGCTCGGGTCATCCCATCGGTGCGGGAAGCCATTCTAGGACCAGCCGAATCATCGCGTTAAATTCGTCCTCCGGCATCCGCACGATCCCGCCCTTGTCAGGAAGCAATCTGCTGACCGCAACTGTAGTTAGCTTGTCACAGATTGCATTGGCTGCCCGCCCGTCAATCGTCGTCCGGAGCGGGAACGCCCATTTGTTGTTCGGCTGCGCCTGGGTCGAGCAAGGAATGACAGTGACTGCGCCGTATAGCGTATTGCGGTATGAAATTACGATAATGGGGCGGCGCTTCCAGAATTCCGGTA
This sequence comes from Novosphingobium sp., assembly GCA_023266625.1. Classification (GTDB taxonomy): domain Bacteria; phylum Pseudomonadota; class Alphaproteobacteria; order Sphingomonadales; family Sphingomonadaceae; genus Novosphingobium. Next base: position 3,133 of record JAHFPT010000199.1, read on the forward strand.
GTTGCGCATCCTGCGGAAAATCACACCAGAAAAGCTGACGAATCTTCGGCGCGCCTGTCAGGCGTGGCACCACTCGCGGGGGCGGAGTTTGTTCATGAGCAGGCATTGAATGATTTGGCTAACCCATCGGAGCAAGCGCAGTGTGGCCGACAAGTGCGACGTTGCAGATTGTCATTGTTCGTTCAAGCACCGTGACATCGCCGTGCACCGACTTGACATCCGCCCCACTCGGCGCGTGGCTTCGCTCACTGCTGCCAGTCCTCATGGCCATGTCGAACCCGCAGCACGATGGCAGTGTCGTCATCGTCCAGATCATAAACAATCAGGTGCGATTTGTAGTTGTAGGCGCGCACTGACGGATCGATCTCCTCGCGCAGCCTTGCAGCACGGGGATAGTCGGCAAGAAATTCGAAGGCAGCGGTCATGCCGTCGTGATATTTATCCGCCTGTGCAAGGCCGAACAGCACCAGGCCTTCAATAAAGATCGCCTCGATGTCCGCTGATGCCGCCTCGGTCAGGTGATAGGATTACGGTTGGATTACGGTTCCAGGTGCAATAACCACCAAATGACCCTGCCTGCCTGAGACACCCAGCCCCCACCCTTTCCTACACCCGTCCTTTCCTGTCATACCGCAGGCCCTTTCGAAAGGCCCGCGCATGGTCCTGCCTTCCCTTCCGCCTCGCATCCTTCCCCCTCCGGCTGCGGTTCGCCCCGATGCACTTGGGTGGCCGGAATTTTTTATTTCCGGTGTGCACGGCACCACCCAATCCACAGCAACCAACTGGATTGCCGTACAAAACCCCGGTCCGCGCCAGGTTGACACGGTGTCAACCGTGTCAACTTCGCCGCGGCACGGGAACGCACTTCTCATCCTCCCTTTCTCCGCGCGTGACGAAGGGGGCACGCAATAGCGTGTCCCCGGCCGGTCACAGTTCGCGCGTAGCTCTGACTTGACATTGCTGCTCCGAGGCCGCTTTTGCGCCGCAATCTTGGGCCACTGGCCGCATATCGTATCTGGAGCTTGAAACCATGAACCGCGCCGACACCGAGACCCGCATCGCCGCGATCCTCGGCCCGTTCAACAAGAAGGGCATCGCCATTACCGATGCCTCGACCTTCGCGGGCGATCTTGAGTTCGACAGCCTGACGGTGATGGATTTCGTCTGTGCCATTGAGGACGAGTTCGACATCATCATCAGCATGAATTTGCAGGCGACAATCGAGAATTATGGCCAGCTGGTCGATGCCGTTGTGAAGCTGCGGGGGTAACGTCCCTACCCCGCTCACCCTGAGCTTGTCGAAGGGTGCCACGCAACGGCAGGGCTTGGCGCGTGGCCTTCGATGCTTCGACAGGCTCAGCACTCAGGGTGAGCGGGTCTTGGATATGAGGCAGGCAATTTCAGGGAACAACATGACCGACCTCTTCTCAAAATTCGACCCGATGATCGAACTGCGCGCCGGGCTGCTCTCCTCGGGCGTGACCGACCCGTTCAGCCTGGTGATGGAACGGGTGATCTCGCCCACCGTCGCCGTCTGCAACGGGCGCGAGACCATCCTGCTGGGCACCTACAATTACATGGGGATGACCTTCGATCCCGATGTTATCGCCGCGGGCAAGCAGGCGCTCGACGACTTCGGCAGCGGCACCACCGGCAGCCGCGTGCTCAACGGCACCTATGCCGGGCACCGCGAAGTCGAGGAGGCGCTGAAAGAGTTCTACGCCATGGATCACGCCATGGTGTTCTCGACCGGCTATCAGGCCAACCTCGGCATCATCAGCACTATGGCCGGCAAGGGCGATTACATCGTCCTCGACATCGACAGCCACGCCTCGATCTGGGACGGCTGCAAGCTTGGCGATGCCGAAGTGGTGCCCTTCAAGCACAACGACATCGAAGCGATGGACAAGCGGCTGGGGCGGATACCCGAGGGCGCGGGCAAACTGGTGATTCTGGAGGGCGTCTATTCGATGCTGGGCGATATTGCGCCGCTGAAGGAGATGATCGCCGTCGCCAGGCGCCACGGTGCGATGGTGCTGGTCGACGAGGCGCATTCGATGGGCTTCATCGGGCCGAACGGGCGCGGGGTGGCGGAAGACCAGGGTTGCCTTGAAGACGTTGATTTCGTGATTGGCACTTTTTCCAAGAGTGTCGGCACGGTTGGCGGCTTCTGCGTTTCCAATCATCCCAAGTTCGAAATCCTGCGACTGGTGTGCCGCCCCTATGTGTTCACCGCCAGCCTGCCGCCCAGCGTGGTGGCGACTGCGGCGACCAGCATCCGCAAGTTGATGCACGGCAACAACAAGCGGGCGCATCTGTGGGAGAATTCCAAGCTGCTGCACGCGGGCCTCAAGGCGAAGGGCTTCCAGCTTGGCACCGAGACCCCGCAAAGCGCGATCATTGCCGTCATCATGCCCGACCTGGAAAAGGGCGCGGGCATGTGGGAGGCGCTGCTCAAGGAAGGCCTCTACGTCAATCTCGCAAGGCCTCCGGCGACGCCCGCCAATATGACCCTGCTGCGCTGCTCGCTCTGCGCCGAGCATTCGACGGAGCAGGTACAGACGATTCTGGGGATGTTCGAGCGGGCGGGCAAGGCTGTGGGGATTATTTGATTTCCCGGCCTAATCCTTCTCGCGGAAATGCCTAATCCTTCTCGCGGAAGTGGTCGTGGCAGCCCTTGCAGGCACCGCCAAGTGCTTTCATGCCATTGCCGATTGCGGCCACATCCCCGGCCTGGGCGAGCGCGTTGAACCTGGCGGATTCTTCGACGAATTTTGTTGCGGCCTGTTTGAACTCGTCGGGCTTGGTCCAGACGGTCTGCAAGGCATCGGTTTTGATGCCGTCCTCGGGGCCGCTTCCGGCAAGAAACCAGGTTTCGACCTTCGGTGCCAGAGCGTTGATCGTGTCCGCCGCACTGCGAAGCGCGGCAAGATTGGGCGCAGGAGCCTTGAGCTGGTCTGCTACCACCTTGAAGGCATCGCCGATCTGCTCGAAACTCTCGTGCCGGGCGTCGGCGGCCCTGCCGGCCGGCGTATCGGGATTGCGGCTACAGGCGGCGAGACCAAGGGCGATCAAGGGTACGGCGGCAAGCAACAGGCGCATGGAAAATCTCTCCGGAGGTGGCGGCATACTTCCTGCAATAATCTGCCAATTCAGGCAATTCGCAGATTGTATCAGGATGCTTGAGGTTGGCGCGGCACCGGCGGGCGGTGATAGCTGACATCGCTGCGGTCACGCGCGGCCTGGCAGGGTTCTTCGGCCGTATAGTCTGGCGGCATCATTCGGCTGAGCACATAATCGTGCAGCTCGTACTGTGCCTCGATGATGCAGACCCGGTTGGCAATGCGCCATTCGGGTCCCGATATTCCGCCCCGCTTCTGGAAATGGTCGACATAGCGCCCGGTCGACATCAGATGCGGCGCAACGTCGGCCTTGCTGGTGAACATATAGTAGGTTTCGCAATAAGCATCGTCACCCTTCAAGTCGCAGGAGTGATTGAGGATGCCATGCTGGGTCGATGTGAACGCAAGCGTTGTCGAATCCGCCCAGTGGATGAAATCATCCGGTTTGCCGACATAGGAGCCGTGATCTTCAATCGCATCGTCCCAATAGCACGAGCGGGCGAGCTCGAAATCGAGCCGGTCGAGCCCGCGCGCATAGCGCATCATTACCTGTCTGATTTCGTCGCGATCGACCAGTTCCCTGAGCTTGCGTTCAAGTTCAGCATCCATGAATGATTATCCTTTGAGAAATTCCAGCACCGGCGGCGCCATCCGCGGCCAGCGTTCGAAGCGGCCCCGGCGTTCGGCGATGATATTGGGGAAGGTGGAAACGTAGTTCCATTCCTGATCGCCCCATGGCGGCTCTTTCAGGATCGATCCGGGGATCAGCTCATGCACCCATTCGCTGGTCCGGCGGGTGTGCGCCATATCGCTCTTGCCGCTGCGGAACAGCAGCACCGGCATGGTGAGCCTGGCGAAATCGGCTGGCATGATGCCCGGCATCGGGGTGTCGTCGCGATAGTTGAAGGCCTGCGCCCATTTCTGCATGACCGCGATATATTCGTCCGGATCCTGGCGCAGCAGTATGTCGCGGATGCGCGGGTTGCGGGCAGTCTGGTCGGCCCAGCTTGGCAGTTCGGCCACGGCTTCCATCCCGCCCTTGGACGCCGCTGCGACCTGATCGCCGCAATAGAACCAGGCGAGCCCCGCCAGCCCGATCGCCCCGCCGCTGAACCACCATGCCGCGATCCTGGCGACGTTCTCCGGCATGCGGATGCCCGCCATCAGCGAGATGCGCGATCCCGCCGAGCCGCCGACCAGGGTAATGTTCTTGAGGTCCAATGCCCTGACCAGCCCGACCAGCGCCTCGGCGTTCATCACCGATTCGGTCGGCGCAGTGAAACCGATGTCGGACGCCCCGCAGCCGGGGCGATCCCACAGCAGCACGCGATAGCCATTGCCGGCGAAGATTTGCCCGAGTTCGGGAACACCGGCGGTATCGCGCGGATAGCGCCCGCCAGGGGTTAGTACCAGCGGCGGCGCATTCTCGTCGCCGATCAGTTCGTAATCGAGCTCAAGCCCGCCGACTTCGATCCTTGCCACTGCCCTCTCCCATTTTTCTTGTTCTGCTTTGCTTAAACCATCGTCTCCGACAAGATTTTCCCGCCAATCCCGTCATTCTCGAACCGGCCAAGGCCATAGTCGCCCTTGATCGTCGTGCGATGCATGGTCCGGCATTCCTCAGGATTGCTGCCGGACACCGAATGCAGCATCCGCCAATTGTCCCAGACCAGCATATCGGTCGGTTTCCATTTGTGGTGATAGCTGCTGGCATCCGCCAGCTGGTTGACCGTCTGGCACACCTCTTCCATTAGCGCCGCGCCTTCCGGGTCTTCGGCGCCGAGGATGCCCTGCGCCATATAGGGCGAGACATGCAGCACCCTCTCGCCAGTCGAACAGGTCCACACCGCCGGATGGATCGCACGCGGCATGGCGGCGGCCTGTTTCTTGAACTCTTCGTCCATCGGCTTGAGCCGGACTATTTTCATGCCGGCGGGCTTGCCGAAGATCATCTCGTCGTAGTTGGTACTGAGGGTGTAGGCGATTTCGCGGGTTTCGATCTTCGCCAGCAGCGCCTTGGGAAAGGCGTTGTAGAGTGCGATGCCATCGGCAAAGCCGGTGATGCCCCCATCCTCGACAATGTCGATTGCACGCAAGACTGCGGCGCGGTTGAGCTCGTTGTTGTAGCAATGGTCGAAATGCCAGGGCAGCCAATGCGACACCGCCTTGCCATTCAGCTCGACAATGCCGCCGTAGTCGGGCGTGACGGCGATCTTGATCACGCCGGGCATGGTATCGCCATCGACCCGCGACAACGATTTGACCGGATGCTCCTTGAGCGGGCCGATGGCGTTGCTGAGCGCCAGCTGCATCCGGTCGCTGGGCTCGACATCTTCGAACACGATCATGCCATGCTGCTCGAACAGATCGGCCAGTTCCTGCCTGATCTCCGGAGCGTTGGCCTGCTCGAAAGTGAGGCCGCCAATGCGGATGCCGAAGGGCAGGCCGTCCTGCAGGGGCCGGATGTCCTGCAACGCCATGGTGCAATCTCCTGAGTAGAACCGATTGCCCGCCACGATGCCACAAATAGCGCGGGCTTGGAATAGTAAGCTGGCTTAGTTTCGTGATGCGGCTATGGACATGGCGGCATCGCACTTCTCGCTGGTCGCCTTGCCCCCACCCCCCAGCATCGAGACCGCGACATAGCCCGAGACCAGCACGACCAGACCTACGGCGGCAATGATGCCGAGGTATTTGTCGAGAAAGCTTTTGATCGGCGCGCCGAAGATGCGGA
>JAHFPT010000042.1:0-31414 GCA_023266625.1 Novosphingobium sp.
GTCCTGGCCGTCCCGAAGGGCTAGACAAGGGCTGGTATGTCAGGCCGACCGTTTTCGTCACCACCAATGACACTGTCATTGCCCGCGAGGAGATCTTCGGTCCGGTGCTGGTGATGATCTGCTATGACGACCTCGACCATGCCGTTGAAATCGCCAATGACTCTGAATTCGGTCTCGCCGGCTATGTCGATGGACTCGATCAGAAGACCTGCCGCTCGGTCGCCCGGCGGCTGCGCGCGGGCTGGATCGGGATCAACGGCGGCTTCGATTTTCACGGTGCCTTTGGCGGTTACAAGCGCAGCGGCAATGGCCGCGAATGGGGTGAGTTCGGCTTCCACGAATATCTCGAAATCAAGAGCATCCTGAACTACGCGCCGTAAAATGCGTATCGCCCTTGCTGTCCTGTTGCCGTTCCTGGCCTTGCTGGGAGGGCAAGCAGCGCGGGCCAGTGACTATTGCCCGGACCGCCCCGGTATCGATACGCCGCCCTGCACGATCGATCGCGGGCACCTAAGCGTCGAGGCCTCGCTGGCCGATTGGACTCATGCGAACGATCCGGACAGCACCGTGGATACGCTGCTGCTGGGCGACCTGGCCTTGCGCTATGGTATCGGCGAGCGAACCGAAGCGCGGCTTGCCTGGACGCCCTATGGCCATGTCCGCATACGCGACCGGGCGAGCGGGGATGTGGCGTCAGCCAGCGGCAGCGGCGATGTCACGCTGGGGATCAAGCACAATATCCTCGATCCCGGGGCTGAGCATCTGTCGATAGCGCTGCTGCCGTCGATCACGCTGCCTGCGGGCGGTGAGGCGATTGGCGCAGGCACCTGGAGTGCGCATCTGCAAATACCGGTCAGCCTTGCGGCGGGTGGCGGTGTATCGCTATTGCTCACGCCGGAAATCGATGCAGCCGCAAATGGCGATGGCAGTGGCCGGCATCTCGCTTATGGCACAGCCGGGGGCGTCGCGTTCAGCCCACTGGCGCATCTCAACATCGCGCTGGAAGCTGCGGTGATGCACGATGAGGAGCCAGCTGGCCCGGCTACCGTGGAACGTGCGGGCGCATCGGCCGGATTGATGCTGTCGCAAAATTTCCAGATCGATTTTGGTGCCGAATTTGGCCTGAACCGCAACGCGCCGGACCACCGTTTCTATCTCGGCATCGCGCGCCGGTTCTGAACCTTCCCAACCCCAAACCCCGTCTATGCTGAGCTTGTCGAAGCACTGTTCTTTTCTTTGTGCCTTGCGCGCAACCGCTTGAAGAAAAAACACTCCTTCGACAAGCTCAGGATAGTCGGGTTTGGGTCAGACAGTAAGTCCGTGTGCCTAAAGCTGGGAAAGCATATGCTCGGCAGAGCTCACCTTGAATTCGCCCGGTGCCTCGACAAACAGCTGTTCGACACTGCCGTCGTTGACCACCATCGAAAAACGACGGCCGCGCGAACCCAGGCCGATGCCCGAACCATCCATGACCAGCCCGACCGCCTTGGCAAAGTCGCCATTGCCGTCGCCCAGCATGGTGATGTCACCTGAGCCACTGGCCTTGTTCCATGCGCCCATGACGAAGGCGTCGTTGACTGCGGTGCAGGCGATCTCGTCGATGCCCTTGGCTTTGAGTGCAGCGGCATTCTCGACATAGCCCGGCAGATGCTTGGCCGAGCAGGTCGGGGTGAACGCCCCTGGCACCGAAAACAGTGCAACGCGCTTGCCCTTGAAATAGTCGGCCGTTTGCACCGCCTCAGGCCCGGCCTCGCCTGCCTTCATCAGCTTCACATCGGGTATCTTGTCGCCAATCGCGATCGTCATGGTGCATCCTTTTTTCAGTGGATTCGAAGTCGCCGATATAGTGCGCTGTTGCATGGCTGCAACGGTCCATGGTTAAATTCGTTTTACTGCGATGCTTCAACAATCGGTAAATGACTTTGGCAGAATGTCTGTCTCGCGGGACTTGGCCTGCGGGGAGACTGAAATGACGGTTTTTGGGGGCGCAGCGCCCGGTTCGGGGCGCAAGGGCATGAATTCGCTGCTGGGGATTGCGGCTTCGCTCGCTGTCGCGCTGGCCGCAGTGACCCCGGCGCAGGCCGCTGGATCGCTGGGCGGTGCGGAGAAGCTGCGGCGGCTCGATATCATGCTGATGGTCACCAGCCTGCGGTGCCGCACGACGGCAGACAATTTCTCGGCTGAATACGGCCGTTTCACCTCAAGCCATATGGCGGAGCTCAATCAGGCCAGCGACCAGCTGCGCGCCGATCTGGCGGATCGCTATGGTGCAGGCGGTTCGGCGCGCGCACTTGACCGGATCAGCACGGTGATGGCCAATGACTATGGCCAGGGCCATCCCTGGCTGAGCTGCCACGAACTCAAGACGGTTACCAGCGACCTGGCCGAGGTGCGCGGGCGCGAGTCGCTGGTCGAAGCCGCAGAACAGCTGCTCGGCGCGGACCGGGCACCCGAGCTGGCCTATGCCCGGCGGTAAACGCCACATCATATAAAGAATTCTTTATATTGCCTCCGCCCCTTCCGGAGGCTAAGGGCGGCACCATTCCCGGCGCCGCCCTTTTCTGTTTGCCGCAGGAAATCCGGTGCCTCCACATATATATTGCAGGAGTTCCGCCGCCGTGGCCACTGTGCTTGATACCGCTAAGGATTATGTCATCGCCGATATCGGCCTCGCCGAATTCGGCCGCGCCGAGATCAGGATCGCCGAGACCGAAATGCCCGGGCTGATGGCGCTGCGCCAGGAATTCGGCGCTGCCAAGCCGCTCAAGGGCGCGCGGATCACCGGCTCGCTGCATATGACGATCCAGACCGCAGTGCTGATCGAGACCCTGGTCGAACTCGGTGCGGATGTGCGCTGGGCGACCTGCAACATCTTCTCGACGCAGGATCATGCGGCGGCTGCCATCGCCGCTGCCGGGATCCCGGTCTTTGCGATCAAGGGCGAAAGCCTGGCCGACTATTGGGACTATGTCGGCAACATCTTCGACTGGGGCGATGATCAGACTGCCAACATGATCCTCGACGACGGCGGCGATGCCACCATGTTCGCGCTGTGGGGCGCGCGCCTCGAAGCCGGGGACAGCATGGGCGAGCCTGCCAATGCCGAGGAAATCGAGTTCCAGCGCGCGCTGAAGGCCTTCGTCAAGGCCCGGCCCGGCTATCTCACCATGTCGGTCGCACACATCAAGGGCGTCTCGGAAGAGACCACCACCGGGGTTCACCGGCTGTATCAGATCGCCAAGGACGGCAAGCTGCCGTTCCCGGCGATCAATGTGAATGACAGCGTCACCAAGTCGAAGTTCGACAATCTCTATGGCTGCAAGGAAAGCCTCGTCGACGCGATCCGCCGCGCCACCGATGTGATGCTGGCCGGCAAGGTCGCCTGCGTTGCCGGCTTCGGTGATGTCGGCAAGGGCTCTGCGGCCTCGCTGCGCCAGGGCGGCGCGCGGGTTATGGTCACCGAGGTCGATCCGATCTGCGCGCTGCAAGCCGCGATGGAAGGCTATGAAGTCGTCACCATGGAAGAAGCGGTGACCCGCTGCGATATCTTCGTCACCGCCACCGGCAATGAGGACGTCATCACCGCCGAGCACATGAAGGCGATGAAGAACATGGCGATCGTCTCCAACATCGGCCACTTCGACAGCGAAATCCAGATTTCGGCGCTGTCCAACTACAAATGGACCGAAGTGAAGCCGGGCACCGATCTGGTCGAGTTCCCCGATGGCAAGCAGATCATCATGCTGGCCAAGGGCCGTCTGGTGAACCTGGGCTGCGCGACCGGGCATCCGAGCTTTGTGATGAGCTCGAGCTTCACCAATCAGGTGCTGGCGCAAATCGAGCTGTTCACCAAGAACGCCGAATACAAGAACGACGTCTATGTCCTGCCCAAGCACCTCGACGAGAAGGTCGCTGCGCTGCATCTGGAGAAGCTGGGGGTCAAGCTGACCAAGCTGACCAAGCGCCAGGCCGACTATATCGGCGTGCCGGAGCAGGGACCGTTCAAGGCGGATCACTATCGGTATTGAGCTAATTGTTGCTCAGTCGGCGTGGAAGGCCAGTGGGTGACCGCGCAGTTTTTCGTCGCGGGTTAGGAGTCTTCGGCCAGTTTCCTGGGCAATTGTCAGCAGTAGGGCATCGAATGGGTCACTGTGTTGCAGTGGCACATTGAGAGCTGTTCCCGCCTGCACGGCATCGAGCGGTTCGATAGGCATCCCCAAAGTCTCGAGTGCGACAAGCAGTTCAAGTGGGCTGGCAGGCCCTTTGCGTTCACCCGAACGGAACCGGCTTTCCCACTTAATCCGAATTTCCCAGATGGATACTGCAGAAACTGCCAATTCATTTGCTGGATCAATGAGCGCGCCAAGCTCTCCTGTGGAGAGGCTATCGCGTTCGGTCGCAACCCAAAGGGCAATGTGCGTATCGAGCAGCAGCTTCAATCTTCAAGGCCCAGCACTTGCCTGCTGAATGCGGGGTCATCGAATTCCGGAGGCCACAAATCCAGCCCATCGGGATTCCAGCCAACGCTCTTCAAATAGGCATCAGCAGCGGCAAAATTGAGTTTGGACTTCTTGGGCCTGGTCGGGACCATGTCGACCACTGCCTTGCCAAATTTCGTGATCGTCACGGTTTCTCCGCGTTCGGCAGCTGCAATCGCAGCTGAAAGATTGGCCTTGGCTTCGCGGACAGACATTTCCATGGGAGAAACTCCTTGCGGCAGTCAGTATCACTTTCAAGGCGTGACTACAAGTAGTCACAGTTCGCCCCCCCATTGTAATCCGCGCCCCGCGCGCATAGCGAAGGCGCGATGATCCTCTCCCATACCGCGCTGGTTCTCATCGGCCTGCTGCTTGCCGCCTGGACGCTGGCGGCGGGCTGGGCGATCCTTGCCGCTCGTGCCAAAGAACGCCGCTTCGAGGCCGAACGGCGTGAGGCGCTGCGCCTGGCGCGGATGGTCGATGAATCGCCTGCTCTGCCACTGCTGGTGCGGGTCGATGGCCGGATCGAGGCACCACCGCAGCTGGCCGGTTGGCTGGGGCTGGGCAGCGTTCCGCAATATCTCACCGAACTCGATGGCGGCGGTGACGAAGGGAAAGGCGGCGGGCTGACTGGCGAACAGCTGGCCGAACTCACCGAGGCCGTGCGCCGCACCCAGAAGACCGCAGCGCCGTTCCGCATGGTCGCGACTCCGCGCGGTTCGCGCCGCAGCCTGGCGCTGCGCGGCCATCTCGCCGATCCGCAGGTCTCGCCGGGCGGGGCGGCGATGGTCTGGGTGTTCGACTTTTCCGACAGCGAGAGCGAGCTGGTCAAGCTGCGCGCCGAGGCAGCGCGGGCGCGCGGCGACTTTGCGGCGTTGGTGGCGCTGATCGAAGCCGCGCCGATGCCGATGTGGTTTCGCGGACCCGAAGGCGATCTGCGGCTGGTCAATTCCGCCTATGTCGCTGCCGTCGGCGCTGCCAGCGCCGAGGCCGTGGTGGCAAACGGCATCGAACTTATCGAAGCTGCCGATGGCCAGAGCGCGTCCCAAGTCGCCCGCAAGGCAGCAGCAAGCCACCAGCCTGCCGAACGCGCAGTCATGGCGACGATCGCCGGCGAACGGCGGATGCTGCGGGTCAGCGATCTGCCGCTCGGCGACGAGGGGATTGCGGGCTATGCCGTCGATGTCGAGGATATGGAGGAGCTGGCCCGCAGTTTCCGTGCCTTCCGCGAAGCCCAGCGCACGATGCTCGACCAGCTGTCGGCAGGGGTTGCGCAATTCGATGCCAAGCGCCGCTTGAGCTTTGTCAATCAGCCGTTCCAGCGCCTGTTTGGCCTGACTGCGGCAGATTTGTCCGACCACCCCGCCTTCGAGCATCTGTTCGATGTTGCCCGGGAGAACGGGCGCACGCCCGAGGTGCGCGACTTTCCCCAGTGGCGGCGCGAGCGGGCGCAGTGGTTTTCTGCCAGCGCACCTCAGGAAGAAGTCTGGACGCTGGGCGACGGCACCCATTTCCGCATCGTCGCCCAGCCTCAGCCTGATGGCGGTCTGTTGCTGATTGTCGAGGATCGCACCGAACAGCTGCAAATCTCCGCCAACCGCGACACTTTGCTGCGCACCCGCACCGCGACCTTCGACAGCCTGTTCGAATCGGTTGCGGTCTTTGCCCCGGACGGGCGGATGCAGCTGTGGAACCGGCGCTTCGCCAAGGACTGGGGGCTCGATAGCGACTTCCTCGACACCCACCCGCATGTCGAGGCGCTGCTCGAACGGATTGGTGCCCGGCTCAAGCGGCCACCGCTCGCCAAGGCGGTCGGCGATGCAGTTCGCGGGGCGACGCTCGAACGCAAGCAGACCGGCGGGCGCGCTGCTTTGGCGGATGGCCGGATATTGCGCTTCACTGGCGTGCCGCTGCCCGATGGCAATGGCCTGCTCGCGGTGCTCGACATCACCGATTCGCAAAAGGCCGAGACCGCGCTCAAGGAACGCAACGCCGCGCTGATCGAGGCCGATGCGATCAAGACGCGCTTCCTTGCCAATATGAGTTATGAATTCCGCACCCCGCTGACCTCTATCGGCGGGTTTGCCGAGCTGCTCCAAGCCGGGCTGGGCGGTTCGCTCGATGCGCAAGGTCAGGACTATGTCGCCGATATCCTGACGTCGGTTGCCCGGCTTGGCGAACAGATCGAAAGTGTGCTCGATCTCGCCCAGAGCGAAGCCGGACTGCTGCCACTCGCACAGGATAAAATCGAACTTCTGCCCTTCGTCAAAGCCATCGTCGAAGAACGCGCCCAGCGGATTCGCGATGCCGGGCTGACGCTCGATCTGCGCGGCGATAGGAGCGCGGGGCGGACCACGGGCGATTCGCGAAGATTGGCCCGCGCGATTGGCCATCTGCTCGACAATGCAATTGCCGCAACTCCCAGAGGCGGGCGCATTCTGGTCGATCTCGATCGCAACAAAAAGCGCCTGCGCCTGGCGATTTCCGACAATGGGCCGGGTATGGATGCAGCTGCGCTGGCCCGGGCACTGGGCGGTCTCAAGGTCGGCTCGGACGGCAAGACGGTGGAGCGGCGCCAGGGGATCGGGCTGCCGCTCGCCCGCCAACTGATCGAGGCGCATGGCGGCAGCCTCGAGATTCATTCCGAGCCGGGGCAGGGCACAGCGGCGATTGTCGAACTGCCGTGAGGCTGGAGCAAAGTGTGGAAAATCCAAATCACATCACCCCCAAACCCGCCCATGCTGAGCTTGTCGAAGCATCGTTTTTGTTCTTGGGGCCACAAGCAACCGCACGAAGAACAAGACAGCCCTTCGACAAGCTCAGGGAAGACGGACATGGGTAAATCGTGACGGTAGCTGGCTTGCCTAGATTCAGACTGGAACTGCCCGATCTGGCGGCGATGCAGCGGCTTGGCGAAGCGATTGCATCGGCATTGCGCGTGGACGACGTAATCGCCCTGTCCGGCGGGCTGGGGGCGGGCAAGACGACGCTGGCGCGCGCGATTGTGGCGGCGTTGGGCCATAGCGGCGAAGTACCCTCGCCCAGTTTCGCCATTGTCGAAATCTACGACCCGCCTGCCGTCCGCTTGCCCGTAGTGCATGCCGATTTCTACCGGCTGGAGCGGATCGAAGAGGCCGCCGGGATCGGCCTCGACGATTATCGCGAAGGTCGCGTCCTGATTGCCGAATGGCCGGAAAATGCCGGGGGATTTGCCGAAGAGGCGGGCTGCCTGTCGATTGGCCTTGATTTTATGCCGGAAACATCCGGCACAATTTCCAGTTCCGGCCGGATCGCCATTGTCGAAGGGGGCCGCGATTGGCTAGGGCGGTTGCCATGTCAGTGACCCTGCCTCAAGGCCTGGATGCCTTCCTCGCAGCTTCCGGATGGCCCGGCGCTTCCGTCGAACCGCTGGCCGGCGATGCTTCGTTCCGGCGCTATTTCCGCATCCGCCGCGGCGATACCACGGCCATGCTGATGGATGCGCCGCCGCCCAACGAAGACCCGGCACCCTTCTTGCGCGCGGCTAAGTGGCTCGATGCCAATGGCATGCGCGCACCGCATATCCTCGGCGAAGATGCGGCGCGCGGGCTGGTGCTGCTGGAAGATTTCGGCGACGGGCGGATGCGTGACTATCTCGACCAGTGGCCCGACGACGAAAATGAAGTCTATGTCGCTGCCGTCGACGTTCTTGCCGATCTCCACCGCCTGCCGCCCGGGCCGTTCCTCGACTATAGCATGAGCGAATATATCCGCGAGGTGCGGCTGTTCACTGAGTGGTATTGCACCGCGCAGAACCTTTATATCGACGCCGCCGGTTTCACTGCCGCCTGGGAAGCAGTCCTCGGCCCTCTGTTGCCGCGCCAGCGCCCGGGGGTGACAGTGCTGCGCGACTATCATGCCGAAAATATCATGCTGCTCGGCGCGCTGCACAAGCAGGGATTGCTCGATTTTCAGGACGCGTTGAACGGTCACGCAGCCTATGATCTCGTCTCGCTGTTGCAGGATGCTCGGCGCGATGTTGCGCCCGCGCTGGAGGCGGAAATGCTCGACCGCTATCTGAGCGCCAGCGGCGTAGCGCGCGAGCAATTCCTTGCCGATTATGCGACGCTGGGGGCGCAGCGCAATGTCAAGATCATCGGCATATTCGTCCGTCTGTGGCGGCGCGATGGCAAGCCGCGTTATCTCGATCTTATCCCCCGCGTCTGGGGCCTGCTGGAGCGCGATCTTGGCCATGCGGCACTGGCGCCGGTGGCAACGTGGTTCGATGCCAATGTGCCTGCCGAACTGCGCAAGGTGGGCGGCGGCAGTTTCACGACATGAGCCTATCCCCCTTTTCCCCAACCCCGTTCGTGTCGAGCGAAGTCGAGACACCTTGCGCTAAGTGTCTCGACTTCGCTCGACACGAACGGAGGTTGTTGAGGGGGGAGTAAAATGCCGACTCCCTCCACCGCGATGATCATGGCCGCCGGGCTGGGCAGCCGCATGCTTCCGCTGACCGCAAGGTGCCCCAAGCCGCTGATCGAGATTGCCGGTACGACTCTGCTCGATCATGTGCTGGACCAGCTGCGCGCCGCTGGTGTGGGGCGGATCGTCGTCAATGTTCACTATCTGGCCGACCAGGTCGAAGCCCATCTCGCAGCGCACGCCGCTGACTTTGCGGTGACGATTTCGGACGAGCGCGCGCTGCTTCGCGATACCGGCGGCGGACTGGTCAAGGCCAAGCCGCTGATCCCGGACGATCCGTTCTTCTGCGTCAATGCCGATAATTGGTGGACCGACGGCGCAGAGAATGCGCTGCTGCGCATGGCCCGCGCCTGGGACGCCGGGGCGATGGACGTGCTGATGCTGGTCGTCCCGTTCGAGCGCGCCGGCAACACGCAAGGGACCGGCGATTTCGACCTCGATAGCGAAGGCCGACTCTCACGCGACGGTCCCAGGCGCCAGCGCGGTTATGTCTGGACCGGAATTCAGTTGTTTGCGAAGCAGATCATCGCCGATCCTCCGGCAGATGTCTTTTCGACAAATGTCTTCTGGGATCGCGCAATCGCTGCGGGGCGCTGCTTTGGCCTCGTTCATGACGGGCTGTGGTTCGACGTCGGCTATCCCGAAGCCATCGCACTGACCGAGGCGGCGCTGGCCAATGGCTGACTGGCATGGCTGAGCGGGTTCAATGACCGACAGGGGCCCCAACCTCTATTCCATCGCCGCGCACCGCGGCTTCGCCGATGCGCTGGTCGCAGGCTTGATCCCGCGCTATGCCAATCCCGACACCGGCCTCGCCAGGCTGACCCTGCTGCTGCCCAGTGCCCGCGCGGCGCGGACTGTGACCGAAGCGTTCGTCCGGCTCTCGCAAGGCGGGCTGCTGCTCCCGCGCATGGCCGTGGTCGGCGATCTCGATCTCGACGAAACGTTGGGTGCGCTGTTCGATACGCTGAATGCGGGTGGGGGGGACGCGGGGGCCGACATTCCGCCCGCCGCCGACCCGGTGCGGCGCTGGCTGCGGCTGGCAGAGCTGCTGGCCGGGCTTGAAGGCGAAACTGACGAGGAAACGCCTCGCAGCGGCGCGGCGCGGCTGCGCAGGGCTTTCGACATCGGCCGGACCATGGACCGGCTGCTGGTCGAAGGCATCGGCCCGGAGCAGTTGCTCGAAGACCGGGTTGTCGGGATTGTCGGCGAACTGTCGGAGCATTGGGGAAAGGCGACGCATCTGTTCGCCACCGTGCAGCAGCTGTGGCTTCACGAGCTTGTAATGCGCGGCGAAGTCGATGCCCCGGCGCGGCGCAATTTGCTGTTCGAACATGCAGCGCATCGGTGGAAGATTTCGCCGCCCGCCCATCCGATTGTCGCGGCCGGGGTCACCAGCGCCTCGCCGGCACTGGCCCGGCTGCTCCGGGTGGTGGCGGAATTGCCCGGCAGTGCCGTGATCCTGCCCGATCTCGATCTCGCGCTGGATCAAGATATCTGGGATGCGCTGGGCACGGCGGGCAAGCCGGAAGCACCCGACGATCCGCCCTTCGCGCCTGGCGACGCGGTCACCCACCCGCAATATCACCTCAAACTGCTGCTCAACCGCATGGGCATCGCGCGCGGCGAAGTGCGGCCCTGGCACCGCGCCGGGCTGGGTGCGGCACCGCCCGAGCGCAGCCGGGCAATCTCCAACCTGTTTCTGCCGCCCGCCCCCTCTGCCCGCTGGGCGAGCCTGCCTGCGGAGCAGCGGCGGCTGGGCGGAGTGCGGCTGATGGAGAGCGCCCATCCCGGCGAGGAGGCGCAAGCGATTGCGATCCTGATGCGCGCAGCGCTGGAGGTGCCCGAAAAGCGCGTGGCGCTGGTCACGCCCGACCGGGGGCTGGCGTCGCGGGTGGTGGCGCAATTGCAGCGCTGGAACATTGCTGCCGACGATACCGCAGGACGCCCCTTGCCGCAGACTGCGGCAGGGCGGGTGGTCCTGCTGCTGGCCGAAGTGCTGGCCGAAGATGCCGCGCCGGTGCCGTTGATGGCACTGCTCGCGCATCCGCTGGCGCGCTTCGGCGAGCGCAGGGCGCACTGGCTCGAACAGGCCCGCAAATTCGATCTCGCGCTGCGCGGCCCGCGCCCGGCACCGGGACTGGCAGTGCTGGCGGAACGCGCAATGGAACACAAGCTTGGCGAATGGTGGGCCGAGGCCGAGGCGATCCTGGCCCCGTGCTTCGCGCTATCGCCCGGCGCGCCGCTGGCGGATTCGCTGGATACCCTGTCCGCCGCCGCCGAGGCGCTGTGCGGCGAAGCGATCTGGGGCAATGCCGATGGCCGCGCGCTCGCGACCTTCCTGGAGGAATTGCGCGAGGCGGCACGGGAGGCGGGCAGTCGTCTGGACCCGCGCGAGCTCCACGCTATGCTGCGCGATGCCATGGAACGCATTTCGGTCCGCCCGCCCTGGGGCGGACATCCTCGGGTCGCGATCTACGGTCTGCTCGAAGCGCGGATGGCGCGGGCCGATCTGGTGATTTGTGGCGGGCTGGTCGAAGGGGTATGGCCTGCGAGCCCCGCGCCCGACCCACTTCTGCCGCCTGCGGTGCTCCGCGCGCTGGGCGTGCCGGGGGCGGATTTCCGCATCGGCCTCTCCGCCCATGACCTTGCGGCGGCATTGGGTGCGCCCGAAGTCGTGTTGAGCTGGGCGCAGCGCGACGACGGCGCGCCGGTGATCCCGTCGCGCTTTGTCCTGCGGATCAAGGCGATGCTGGGTGAGCTGGCGGAAAAACATGCCGAGACCGAGGCCGTGCGCTTCGCCAGGCTGATCGAT
The DNA here is from genome assembly GCA_023266625.1 of Novosphingobium sp. GTDB lineage: Bacteria > Pseudomonadota > Alphaproteobacteria > Sphingomonadales > Sphingomonadaceae > Novosphingobium. The sequence goes on from JAHFPT010000042.1 coordinate 11,758, forward strand.
ACCGATGATGCAGACCCGGGCGAGCGCTATCCCCGCCCCAAGCCGATGCCCAGCGCCGAGCAGCGACGCGTCGACATTTCGGTGACCGGCCTCGATCGGCTGCGCAGCGATCCATATCAGTTCTATGCCAGCGCGATCCTGCGGCTGAAGGCGCTCGATGGACTCGATGCCGATCCCAGCTATGCCTGGCAGGGGATTACGGTTCACAAGATTCTCGAGCGCTGGCACAAGCAGGGTGGCAAGCCGGGCACTTTGCTGCCGATTGCCGGAGACATGCTCGATGCGATGCATGCCCATCCGCTGATGCGCGGACTGTGGCGGCCAAGGCTGTTTAAGGCGCTGGAATGGATCAACCAGACAGTCGTCCAGCTGCACGGCGAAGGGCGCGAAGTGCTTGCCAGCGAAGTCTGGGGCGACATGAACTTTCAGGGCGTGCGCATCCATGGCCGCGCCGACCGGATCGACCGGCTGGCGGACGGCGCGCTGGCGATTGTCGACTACAAGACCGGATCGCCGCCCTCAAACGCCATGGTCAAGCAGGGCTATTCCTTGCAGCTCGGCCTGATCGGCATGATCGCAGCGGCGGGCGGCTTCAAGGAGGCTTCAGGCTCGCCTGCGGACTTCGAGTACTGGTCGCTGGCCAAGGACACGAAGCGCAAACAGGTGAATGGCTTTGGCTATGTTGCCAGCCCGTTCAAGACATCGAGGTCTGATGGCATCGAAAAAGAAGAGTTCCTCGAAGTCACCGAAAACTATTTGAAATCGGCCATAGAGCGCTGGATCACCGGCAGCGATCCCTTCACCGCCCGGCTCAATCTCGATGTGCCGGTCTATAACGACTACGACCAGCTGATGCGGCTCGACGAATGGTTGCCTCGTCTCACCAACGAAGAGGCGAATGAGGCATGAGTGCGCCCGCCAAACCGCAGGAGCTGCACGGCAACCAGCGCGACGCCGTCGCGCCTGATCGCACCGTCTGGCTGTCCGCCTCGGCGGGGACGGGTAAGACCCAGGTGCTTTCCGCCCGGGTACTGCGGCTGTTGCTGCAACCGGGGGTGGAGCCGTCGCAAATCCTCTGCCTGACCTTCACCAAGGCCGGAGCGACCGAAATGGCGAGCCGGATCAACGGCAGGCTTGCCACATGGGTCAGGCTTGCAGATGGCCAGCTGGCGGCGGAATTGAAAGCCATCGGCGCTGATTTCGGTCAGCAATCGCTTGCCCGCGCGCGCACTCTCTTCGCACATGTGCTCGATTGTCCGGGTGGCGGTCTGCGCATCGATACGATCCACGCTTTCGCGCAGTGGCTGCTCGCCGCATTTCCCTTCGAGGCCAATCTGGTCCCCGGCACCAGGCCGATGGAGGACCGCGATAGGGTGCTGCTCCAGCGCCAGGTGCTCGCGGACATGCTGGTCGCAGCCGAGCAGGCTCCGCTCGGCGATCCGCAGTTGCTCGACGCGCTGGCCAGTCTCAGCCTGAGCATGGGGCCAGATGCCACCGAGGCCTGGCTGCTGCGTTGCGCGGCGGCGCATGAGGCATGGTTCGGGCCGGGCGGTTTTCAGGAACCGATGCGGGCCAATGTCGAACGGCTGCTGGGGTTGCCGACGGGGGCGGATGCAAGCCATGTCGTAGCGCTCTGCGAGGACGATGCGTTCGATATCGAAGCCCTGCGCTGCTGCCTCTCGGCCTATCAGCAATGGAAGGCGAAGACCGGCGAGCAGGCTGTTGCCCTCATCGGGGACTGGCTGGCGTCGGACCCGGCTGGCCGCCTCGCTCTGTTCGACGCGCTGTTCAAAGTGCTGTTCACCCAGAAGGAGACAGTTCGCGACACGCGGTTTGTTCAAAAGTTCGAAGAGTCCTTTGAAGAGGCCGGGCAAAGCGTGCTCACCAGCATGCTCCGCATCCGCGACCTGCGCGTGCTGCTTGCACTCGCCGACCGTCTCGTCCCCGCGCTCCGCCTTGGCCGCGCCTTTGCGCTGGCCTGGGATGAAGCCAAGCAGCGCAAGGGGCTGATCGATTTCGACGACCAGATCCGCACCGCCGCCGCGCTGCTGACCGATTCCGGCTATGCCCAATGGATCGGCTACAAGCTCGACCGGCGCTTCGACCATATTCTGGTCGACGAGGCGCAGGACACCAATGCCGCGCAATGGCAGATTATCGATGCGCTGAGCCAGGAGTTCTTCTCCGGCCTCGGCCAGCGCGGCGAGATCATGCGCACGCTGTTCGTGGTGGGCGATTACAAGCAGGCGATTTTCCGCTTCCAGGGGACCAGTCCGGAGAATTTCAGGCTCGCATCGGAGCGGGTAAGGGGTTTCATGCAGGGCGCGGTCGCTAACGCCGAAGCGCTGCGCAGCAATTTCCACCCGCAGGAACTGCTCGAACTCGGGCTCGACCGCTCGTTTCGCACTGGACAGCCAGTGCTGGATTTCGTCGATAAGGCGATTGGCCAAATTGGCCATACCAGCTTCGGTCTGGATCAGCCCCCGCAGCGCCATGAAGGCGAGCCGCGCCCCGGCTATGTCGCGTTGTGGCGACCTGTAGGGCAGACGGGCTTATCAGACGACCCGGAAGATGAAGGCGACGCCAATGACGATGGGGGCGCCGAAGGCTGGCTCTCCAAGCCCGAGCGCGACATGGCCGATCGCCTCGCCCGGCAAGTCCGCCAATGGATCGATGAAGGCTTCCCGCTGATCAAGAGCGGCAGAAGTGCAGGGCCTGGCGACGTCATGGTGCTGGTGCGCAAGCGCCGCGATCTCGCCGGGCTGATCGTCGCGCGGCTGCATGCGCACGGCGTGCCGGTGGCGGGCGTCGACCGGCTGCGGCTTGGCGCGCCGCTGGCGGTGCGCGATCTGGTTGCGGCGCTGCGCTTCGCCGCGCAGCCGCTCGACGATCTCACCCTTGCCGCGCTGCTGGTCTCGCCGCTGATCGGCTGGAGTCAGGAACAGCTGCTCGCCCAGGCCTATCGCGACCCCGATGACGTAAAGGGGGGCATCCATCTGTGGGACCATTTGCGCCGCGCTTCGCATCCCGATGTGGCCGCAGCAATGGTGCAGCTCAACGAATTGCTCGCCAAGGCCGACTACGATCCCCCTCAGGCACTGCTGCACTGGCTGCTGGTTGGCCCGTGGCAGGGCCGGCGCAAGCTGATCGCCAGGCTCGGGCGCGAGGCGGGCGATCCCATCGACGAACTGCTCAACGCCGCCCATGCCTATGCCACGAGTGGGACACCGAGCCTTGCGGGGTTTATCGCCTGGTTCGATGCCGGTGAGGGCGAATTGAAGCGCGAGGCTGACGGCGCGGGCGGGCTGGTCCGGGTGATGACGGTGCATGGATCGAAGGGCTTGCAGGCCCCGATCGTCATCCTTGCCGACGCTACTGGTAATCCGAAGAGCAAAGGCAAGGGGGAGACGCTGCTGCTCACCGATCCCGCTAACGACAAGCGCGCAATCCCGATGCCGGGGCTGCGGCAGGAAGAGCGTGTCGGCCGGATTGCCGAGGCCCATGCCAAGGCCGAGCTTGAGCTGGAGCAGGAACATTGGCGGCTGCTCTATGTTGCGATGACCCGGGCGGAAGAGGCGCTGTTCATCGGCGGGGCATTGGGCAAGAGCGAGAAGGAGCCCGCTCCGGCCAGCTGGTTTGCTGAGTTGCGGGCCATGTTCGGGGCAGACGAATGGACCGGCGATGATCCGATCTGGGGCTCGCGGCTCGAATGGGGCGATAGGCCTCAGACTGCCCGCACTGTTGACAAGGCACCTGAACTGCCGCTGCCCGAGCCGCTTCCAGCCTGGCTGGAGACACCCGCAGGTGCCGAACCGCGACCACCCCGGCCACTGGCACCTTCCTCGCTGGGTGAGGACAGCGCGAGCGATCCGCCCTATCCGCCCGGAACAGGATTACGCGCAGCGCGGCGCGGGGTGTTGATTCACCGGCTGCTCGAACGCCTGCCCGAGATTGCCCCGGAAAATCGCGCTGCTGCGGGCGGAAATTGGTTGATGCGCAATGCACGGGAGCTCGATCAAGTCCAGCGCGATGCTCTGCTCGCGCATGCGCTGGCGGTCTTGTCCGAGCCGGGCTGGGCCGATCTGTTTTCCCCCGATGCCCTTGCCGAAGTGCCGATTGCCGCGCTGGTCGGCGAGCGGATGGTGGCGGGCACCATCGACCGGCTGCTGATCGGCAAGACCCGCATCCGCCTGATCGACTACAAGACCGCGCGGCGTCCTCCCGTCAGTATCGCTGAGGTTCCTGACCCAATCCTGCGCCAGATGGCGGCCTATGCCGCCGCGCTGGAGACGGCCTATCCAGGTCGCAGTGTCGAGGCGGCGCTGCTCTATACCCAGACACCGCAGCTGATCGCCATTCCCGCAGATGTGCTGGGTCCGCTCAAGCAGGCCTTGCAAATGGCGCAGTAAAGCTTTGGCGCTTTGCCGTTGCCTTCGCGGCTCGCCATCCTAATTAGACTTCAAACCGAACAGGAGATTCTTCATGCCGACCAAACATGTCACCGATGCCAGCTGGCAGGCCGATGTCCTCGATTCCGAGCTGCCGGTGCTGGTCGATTTCTGGGCTGACTGGTGCGGCCCGTGCAAGATGATTGCTCCGGCGCTCGAGGAAATCAGCGACGAGCTGGCCGGCAAGGTGACCATCGCCAAGATGGATATTACCGAGAATCCCAATATTCCCGGCGCGCTGGGCGTGCAGTCGATCCCGCTGATGGTATTGTTCAAGGGCGGCAAGCAAGTTGCCCAGAAGCTGGGTGCCGCGCCCAAGAGCCAGCTCAAGGGCTGGCTTGAGGGCGAATTGTAAGCATCATCGCCGCGCAGCTGGCGACACCCCAATCTCCCCTCCCGCCCGGCGGGAGGGGCCGGGGGAGGGCTTGTTGAAATAGCGGCAGTTAACAGGCCCTCCCCTAACCCCTCCCGCAAGCGGGAGGGGGATCAAATCCCCGCCATCCTTTCCGCCAGCTCATCCCACAACTCCAGCGATGCCGCTCCCAGCAGGCCGGGCCTGTCCGCCTCGTCGACCCGGTAGGGCGAACCGTCGGGTCGCGCGGCCTTGCCGCCGGCCTCGTTGAGAAACAGCACCCCGGCAGCGTGATCCCAGGCGTGGGTGCGCTCGAAGATCGAAATGTCGTTGATCCCCAGTGCCAGGCGCGGCCATTGTTCCGCCGCACAGCGCGGGATGTCGACCAGCGTGTAATGCGGGGCGATATGCGTGGTCAGCGCCGCGCGCCGCGCGGGATCAGCGAAGACCAGCGAAATCGCGGCGATGGGCGGTTTGCCGCCACTGCCGCGTGCCGTTATCCGCTCCTCACCAACATAGGCCCCCTTGCCGCGCGCTGCATGACAGAAGCGGCCCGACAGCGGATCGAGTATCCAGCCCGCCACTGTCTCGCCTGCCTCGCTCAGCGCGACCAGGATGCCGAACGGCGGCTTGCCCTGCGCAAAATTGTTGGTGCCGTCGAGCGGATCGACGATCCAGCACAGGTGGTCTCCAAGGTGGTCCAGCAGTGCGGGATCGGCATGTGCCGCTTCCTCGCCAACGATGGCAGCCTCGGGGAGCACACGGGCGAGGCGTTCGGCGAGGATCGCCTCGCTTTCGTGATCGGCGATGGTGACCGCATCGTCGGCCGCCTTGGCCTGCACTTCATGCGCTGCGAGCGTCTGATAGCGCGGCAGGATCGCCCGCTCGGCAGCGTCCTGCATGATCGCGTGGACTGCGCGCGTGAGGGTATCCATTAACTCCGATAATCCGCATTGATCGAGATGTAGCCATGCGTCAGGTCGCAGGTCCACACCGTGGCGCGGCCTTCGCCGAGGCCAATGTCGACGCCGATGCTGATCTCACGCCCCTTGAGGTGGGCTGCGACCGGCGCTTCGTCATAGGAGTCCGCCGCGAGGCCCGCCTGAGCTACCCATTTGTCGGCAAAACGGATCGCCAGCTTGTCGCGGTCGGCGGGTTCGCCTGCCTTGCCGACAGCCATGACCACCCGGCCCCAGTTGGCATCCTCGCCGGCGATGGCGGTCTTGACCAGCGGCGAATTGGCCACAGCGAGGCCGATGGCCCTCGCGCTATCGTCGCTGACCGCGCCGGTCACTTCGATGGCAATGAACTTCTGCGCGCCTTCGCCGTCCCTGACCACCAGATGCGCCAGTTGCATGCAGACATCCCCCAGTGCGGCGGCGAAGGCGTCGGCACCCGGGCTGTCGAACGAGGCGAGGGGGGCATTGCCTGCCTTGCCGGTGGCGAAGGCCAGCACCGTGTCGCTGGTCGAAGTGTCGCTGTCGACGGTGATGCAGCTGAAGCTCTTGCGGTTGGCGGCAGAGAGCAGCTCTTGCAGGAAGCCCGGTGTTACGGCGGCGTCGGTAAAAATATAGCCCAGCATCGTCGCCATATCCGGCGCGATCATGCCGCTGCCCTTGATGATCGCGGCGAGGGTGACGGTCCGGCCATCGACTACCGCCTGCGCCACCGCGCCCTTGGGGAAGGTATCGGTGGTGCCGATGGTGCGGGCCGCGTCTTCCCACGAACAGGGCGGGCTCTGCAGCACCGCAGCGACCCCGGCCTGTGCCTTGTCCTTGGGCAAGGGCACGCCGATCACCCCGGTCGAGGAGACGAAAACCTCGCCGGGCGCACAGCCGAGCTGCCGCGATACCTGCGCCATGATCTGCTCGACCGCCTCGCGCCCGCGATAGCCGGTGAAGGCGTTGCTGTTCCCGGCATTGACCACCAGCGCCCGCGCGCGGCCCGCCTTGACCTGCTCCCGGCCCAGTTCGACTTCGCTTGAGCAGCAGACATTCTGCGTGAACACGCCTGCCACCGCCGTGCCCTCGGCGAGTTCGACATAGGTCAGGTCGCAGCGCCCCCAATCCTTGTAGCCCGCGCGGGCGATGCGTGGGGTGACGCCTGCGATGCTCGGCATGGCGGGGAAGGGGACGGCGAGGGGGGAAATGGCTTCGGACATGGCAGGGCAATATTTGTGCCTGAGCATAAGGGCAAGCGATTGTCGTGCGAGCCGGTTACGCTATAGGTCAGGCTTGGATCTCGGGGGCAAGCATGACGATTCTATGGCTAGCATTGGCAGCAAGTCCCGAGGCCCTTCCTGACTCCAGAATTCTCGCCCCACCACCGCCGCCAATGAATCAAACAGCAGCTTCCGCGATGTTGCCACCGGTGCAGTTAGGCAAATCCCGGCCTGCTGTGCCAATTGGCAACCCAGGCGAATGGGTCACCACCCAAGATTACCCCAGCAGTGAGCTATCCCGAGGCGTGGCCGGAATCACAGGATTCATACTTGCGATAGATAATAGCGGCGCTGTGGCAGATTGTACGGTAACGGTATCGAGCGGATCGACCGTTCTGGATGCCACAGCATGTGCCTTGGTCAAGGCGAGAGCGCACTTCACTCCTGCCCTGGATGCGAACGGCCAAAAAACCGCCGGTTTTTACTCCAATCGCGTTCGCTGGGTCGTTCCTCCCATCGAATACAAAGCCTTGCCAGACGGGAAATGGGATGTGACTGTTACCGTCTTTATCAACGAGACCGGTACAATAGAGTCTTGCGATTTCGCCTCCGCCGGCAATGAGATTACACCCGATGCCAGAGGCTTCACTCCTTGCAGCCCGTTCCCCAAAGGCAGGAGAATGCAAGCGTACAAGAACAACGCAGGAAAGCCGATCAGGTATCATGCAGTGCTGCGGCATACTTCCGAGATGATACCGGACTGATCGAGTGTGATGTTCACAAGACTGGACGAGCGACTCATCCGTCCCTATCTAGCCCCCGGATGACACGCCTTCTGCTCACCCTGCTGGCTCTGTTGACCGGGCTCGTCGCGCAAACCGCGCCAGCGCAGGCGCGCGTCGGCGGGGCTGCTGGTGCCGAGGTGACAATACAGTCGCCCGGCAGCAGCAACCATGCAGCCATCGTCAGCCAGACCACCAGCAGGCCGGTAGCGGCCAAGGATTGGCACATCCGCCTGAGCAGTTTCGTCACGCCTCAGCGAACGGTCAGTCTCGCTTCAGTCCATATCGGCATCGACCGCGCACGCGAATAGCGCGCCTGCGCAATTCCGCCATTCTTCTGGATGAGCACAGGCGCATTGACGCCGCAGATGCTGCATCCGGCTCACGATATTCAACAGGGATTCCCATATGTTCGGCGCAATCGCCAAAGCCATATTCGGCTCATCCAACGATCGCTACGTCAAGTCGCTCGACAAGATCGTGCAGCAAATCGCCGGTTTCGAAAACACCATCGAGGCCATGACCGATGCGGAGCTGACTGGTCAGACCGCCCGCTTCCGCGCCCGGCTCGAGGCTGGCGAGGAGCTTGACGACATCCTGCCTGAAGCCTTCGCCACCGTCCGCGAAGCCGCCAAGCGAACGCTCGGCATGCGCCATTTCGATGTCCAGATGATCGGCGGCATTGTCCTCCATCGCGGCGAGATTGCCGAGATGAAGACCGGCGAGGGCAAGACGCTGGTGGCGACGCTGGCGGTCTATCTCAATGCGCTTGAGGGCAAGGGCGTCCATGTCGTTACGGTCAACGACTATCTCGCCCGCCGCGATGCCGACTGGATGGGGCAGATCTACACATTCCTCGGCCTGACCGTCGGGGTGATCGTGCCGAACCTGGCTGAGGAGGAACGGCGCGCAGCCTATGAGTCCGATATCACCTATGCCACCAACAACGAGCTCGGCTTCGATTATCTGCGCGACAATATGAAGCATGAGCGCAGCCAGATGGTCCACCGCCCGTTCAACTATGGCATCGTCGACGAGGTTGATTCGATCCTGGTCGATGAAGCGCGCACCCCGCTGATCATCTCCGGGCCGACCGACGACAAGACGGACCTCTATGTTTCGGTCGATGCCATCGTCAAACAGATCGTCCCCGAAGACTATGAGGCCGACGAGAAGACCAAGAATATCACTCTCACCGAAGACGGTGTCGAGCGGGTCGAGCGGATGCTGGAGGACGCCGGAATGCTGGTCGGCTCCAACCTCTACGATGTCGAGAACACCCAGGTGGTCCACCATCTCGATCAGGCGCTCAAAGCCAATGTCATGTTCAAGCGTGACACAGACTATATCATCAAGGACGACAAGGCGATCATCATCGACGAGTTCACCGGCCGGATGATGGAAGGGCGGCGCTGGTCGAACGGGCTGCACCAGGCGGTCGAGGCCAAGGAGGGCATCCAGATCGAGCCCGAGAACCAGACGATGGCCTCGATCACCTTCCAGAACTATTTCCGCATGTACCCCAAGCTGTCGGGCATGACCGGTACCGCGGCGACCGAGGCGGCGGAATTCTACGACATCTACAAGATGAATGTCGTCTCGATCCCGACCAATGTTCCGGTCGAGCGGATCGACGAAGAGGACGAATTCTACAAGAACACGCTCGACAAGTTTGCCGCCATTGCCAAGCGCATCAAGCTGCAAAGCGAACTCGGCCAGCCAGTGCTGGTCGGCACGGTCTCGATCGAGAAGTCCGAGTTACTCTCGGAATTTCTGGGCAAGGAAGGGGTCAAGCACAACGTCCTCAATGCCCGTTTCCACGAGATGGAAGCGCATATCGTCGCGCAGGCAGGCAGGCTCGGCGCGGTGACCATCGCCACCAACATGGCCGGGCGTGGCACCGACATCAAGCTGGGCGGCAATCTCGAATTCCTCGTCGATGACGAATTGAAGGACATGCCCGAAGGCCCCGAGCGCGATGCCGCGATCGAGCGGATCAAGGCCGAAATCGAGGTGGAAAGGCAGCAGGTGCTCGATGCGGGCGGGCTGTTCGTGCTCGGCACCGAGCGCCACGAGAGTCGCCGCATCGACAATCAGCTGCGCGGCCGCTCGGGCCGGCAGGGTGACCCCGGCCTGTCGCGCTTCTACCTCTGCCTTGAAGACGATCTGCTGCGGATTTTCGGGCCTGACACGCTGTTCTCGCGAATGATGAACTCCAACCTTGCCGATGGCGAGGCGATTGGCTCGAAGTGGCTCTCAAAGGCGATCGAGACCGCGCAAAAGAAGGTCGAGGCGCGCAATTACGATGTCCGCAAGCAGGTCGTCGAATACGACGATGTGATGAACGACCAGCGCAAGGTGATCTACGAGCAGCGCGCCGATATCATGGACGCCGAGACCGTCGACGATGTCGTCGTCGATATGCGCCACGACACGGTCAACACCCTGGTCGGCGACGCTTGCCCGCCGGGTTCTTACCCGGAAAAATGGGACCTCGATGGATTGCGCGTGCGGGCGATGGAAGTTCTCGGCGTCGCCGTTCCGGTTGACGAATGGCTGGCCGAGGACGGCCTCGAGCCCGATACGATCACCGAGCGCATCATCGCGCTGGCCGACGCCAAGGTCGAAAGCTCGCGCGCTGGCAACGATCCCGAAATCTGGCGTCATGTCGAAAAAAGCGTGCTGCTCGAACGGCTTGATCACTACTGGAAGGAACATCTCGCCACCCTCGACGCGCTGCGCCAGGTGGTGTTCCTGCGGGCCTATGCGCAAAAGACGCCGATCAACGAATATAAGCAGGAAGCTTTCGGCCTGTTCGAGCGGATGCTCGAAATCATCCGCGAGGATGTCACAAAGATTCTCTCAACCAGCGAGCTGACCATGCAGCCACCGCCCGACATGACGCTGCCCGAACTGCCTGATTTCCTCACCGGCCATATCGACCCCTTCACCGGTGAGGACGACACACGGTCAACGACTCCGGGTGCGCTGGCGATGATGGGCGCGCTGGGCAGCGGTGTCGCGGTGGCGGGCGCGGACCCCTATGCTGATCTCGGCCTGTCACGCAATGCGCAATGCCCCTGCGGCTCAGGGCGGAAATACAAGCATTGCCATGGGGCGATGGATTAAGAATCCGTGCGATCGGAGTGACTGACACATGAGCTGGCTGCCCTTCGGATTTTTCGCCACGGCCATGCTCTATGCTTCGGTCGGCTTCGGCGGCGGCTCGACCTACAACGCGCTGCTGGCGCTGGCGGGGACGGATTTCAGGGCGCTGCCGATCCTGTCGCTGTCTTGCAATATCCTGGTCGTCAGTGGCAGTTGCATCCGCTTTGCCCGGGCCGGGCAGGTGCCGTGGCGCCATGCGCTGATGCTGGCCCTGATCGCCGCGCCGCTGGCATTTCTTGGCGGTCTGACGCCGATCAAGGAGAAGGCATTTCTGCTGACGCTTGGTGCCAGCCTGATCTTTGCGGGCCTCGCGCTACTGCTGCCGCGCGCGCCGGAGCGGCAGCGTGAAGCGACCCCGATGGCGAAGTGGATGCCGCTGGCGGCGGCGCCACTGGGCTACCTCGCCGGGCTGGTCGGCATCGGCGGGGGCATCTTCCTCGCCCCGCTACTCCATCTGACCCGCTGGAATACGGCGCGGCGGATTGCCGCCACCACCAGCCTGTTTATCCTGATCAATTCACTCACCGGGCTGGCAGGGCAGCTGATCAAGGCCGGACCCGAACGCTTCGGACAGACTCTTTCGTCGGGCGTGCTGCTGCTGCTCGCTGTCGTCATCGGCGGACAGATTGGCAGCGTGCTGGCGCTGCGCATCCTGCCCGAGCGGATCATTCGCTGGCTGACGGCTGCATTGACGATCTGGGCGGGCAGTCAGTTGCTGCTGAGATAGTCTGATTTGTGCGGGGAGCAGAGCGGCAATCGGCTCAGAACATGGTGCTGCCGCCGTCGACACCAATCGTCTGGCCGGTTACATAATTGCCTTCGTCGCTGGCAAGAAACAGGCACATCGGCGCGATATCCTCGGGCGTGCCGAAGCGGCCTATCGCGACCTTGGCCAGTTCGGCGTCATAGGTGCCCGAATCCTCGAGATACCAGATCGACTTGGGAGTCAGCGCCGATGGCAGGATGGTGTTCACGCGGATGCCGTGCTTGCCCCATTCCTTGGCGGCGGTGCGCGTCAGTGAGCGAATCGCCTCTTTGCTGGCGGAATAGGCAAGAAAGCCGGGCTCGGAGCGCGGGCCGTAGCTCGATCCGAAATTGAGGATCGATCCGCCGCCCTGCTCCTGCATATGCGGAAAGCACAGTTGCATCAGTTGCAGGGAACCAAAGAATGCCGACTGGAAATCGATCTTGCAGTTCGCTTCCATCTTCGGATCTTCGATCGGCAGATAATCGGTGAATGTGTGCGCGTTGTTGACGAGGATATCGACGCGGCCCCAGTCACCGGCAGCGCGTTCGACGGTCGCCGCGGCCTGCTCCATTTCGCCCGCAAGTGCTTCAAAGGGCGTTGCGTCTCCGCCCGCTTCGCGAATTTTGCCCGCGACTTCCTCCAGCTTGCTCAAAGTGCGGCCAGTGATGAGGACTTTGGCGCCTTCGCGTGCATAGGTTTCGGCAATGGCCGCGCCGATGCCCTGTCCGCCACCGGTGATGATCGCGACCTTGCCCTGCAAGCGATTCAACCCTTTGCTCATCGTGATCTTCCCTTCCTTGCGACATTGACCGTGCGACATTGGCCGTGCGAGATTGGCCGTGCGAGATTGGTTCGTCAATGTGTTAGCACGGGACGGGCATGTCAAGTAAAGGCCCGTGCAGCGACAGGCGCAGCGCTGCCGACTGCGCGACCGGAAGGTGGCGCGCTATCCGCAAAGGTAGGAAATGGCTCCCCGAGTAGGATTCGAACCTACGGCCAAGTGATTAACAGTCACCTACTCTACCGCTGAGCTATCGGGGAGCAGCCCGGTCTCCCGGGCAGGAACGGGCCTATAACAGCGCGGTCCGGTTTGGCAAGCTTGAGATTCAAACCTGGAACTGTTCGGCAAAAATCCGCTCATCGAGGCTGCTGCCCGGATCGAATAGCAGCGTCAGTTGACGGGTGCTGGCAATGGCGATGCGCACGCGCGCAATGTCGCGCACTTCGTTCTGGTCGGCGACGGCCGCTACGGGGCGCTTTTCGGGATCGAGCACGCGAAATTCAACCTCGGCATTGTCGGGCAGGATCGCCCCGCGCCAGCGGCGCGGGCGGAACGGGCTGATCGGGGTCAGCGCCAGCATGTTGCAGCCAAGCGGCAGAATGGGTCCATTGGCCGACAGATTATAGGCGGTTGAGCCAGCCGGCGTGGCGACGATCACGCCATCGCAGGCCAGCTCGGCCATGCGCAGCTTGTCGTTGACCCGCACTTCCAGCTTGGCGGTCTGCCGGGTCTCGCGCAGCAGCGAGACTTCATTGATCGCATAAAAACTGTGTTCGGTCCCGCCATTGGTAATGGCGGTCATTTCCAGCGGGCATACCGCAACCGACCGCGCCCTGGCGACGCGCTCGCCAATCGAACGGCTGCTCTTGGTCTTGTTCATCAGGAAACCGACCGTGCCGTGGTTGAGTCCGTAAACCGGCACCACCCGCCCGAAATCGAGCATGCGGTGGAGCACATGCAGCAGATAGCCGTCGCCGCCCAGGAGCACCATTGCTTCGGCATCCCCGGGCGGCACCCAGTCGTGCGCATTGGCGAGCGCTGCGGCAGCTTCCTGCGCACGAATGTCCTCGGAGGCGAGCAAGGCAAGGCGGAGTGGTGGATTCATCGCGCCGGACTGATATGGCGGCGTTGACGCTTTGGCAAAGGCTTTGGCGTAGGGGCTGCACAATGAACGATCCTCGCAGCGGCGAAATCGAGGCCCAGCGCGATGCCCTGACCGGTCTGCCCGGTATAGCGGCTATGCGTGCGCGGCTCGATGAATGGATCGGCAATCGCAAGAGCTCGGGCGACGGGCCGCGCCTGCATGCCCTGCTGCTCGGCCTGCGCCGCTTCGATACGGTCAACCTCGCCTATGGCACAGTCGCGGGCGATGCCGCTTTGACGACAGTGGCATCGCGGCTGTCGGGCTTCGCCGCGCGCGAGCTCGATGGACCCTGGCTGGCGGCGCGTGCAGGCGGGAGCAATTTCGTGCTGATCGCCAATGAAACATGCAGCCGCCAGCGCTGGCAATTGTTCGCCGGGCAACTTGCCGATCTCGTCGCGCAGCCGATCCCCGTATCTGGCCCGACCTCCGGCGTAATCCTGCGCCTGTCGTCGCGCGTTGCCCTGCTGCGCGGGGTCGACAAGGAGAGCGCCGAATCGGTGCTCGACCGGCTCAGCCAGACGATTGCCAATATGGGCCGCCATCAGGGCAGGCGGCTCGCCTGGGCCGACGGCGAAACCACCCGAGCAGGCCGAACAGCCGCCCAGCTTGAAGCCGATCTGCTGCACGCTATCGATGCAGACGAGATCGAAGTTGTCTTTCAGCCGCAATTCGCACTGCCCGAAGACTGCCTGACCGGCGGGGAGGCACTGGCGCGCTGGAACCACCGCAAGATCGGCAGGATTGGCGCGGCAGCCCTGTTCGCCGTTGCCGAGCGTGCAGACTATATCGCGCCGCTGTCGCGCCATATCGCCCGGCTGGCGCTGGAGGGCGCGAAAGGCTGGCCGGATCATTTGCGCCTGTCGCTCAATGTCACGGCCTTCGAGCTGGCGGCCGAGAGCTATGCCGATGAGTTGCTTGGCGCGCTGGATGCGAGTGGCTTTGCCGCGCAGCGGCTGACCCTGGAGGTGACCGAGCAAGCGCTGCTCGCCGACATCCAGCTCGCCGCGCGCACGCTCGCCCGGCTGAGCGACGCTGGCATCCGCATCGCCCTCGACGATTTCGGGGCCGGCTTTTGTAACTTCCGCTACCTCAAATTGCTGCCGCTGGATTACCTCAAGCTCGATCGTTCGATGGTCGACGGAATTATCAGCGACAGCCGCGACATGGCGGTGTTCCGCGCCATCGTCGCCATGGCAAAGGCGCTCGATCTGGAGGTTATCGTCGAGGGGATTGAAAACGAAGCCCAGCGCGCGCTGATCGCCGAGGAAGGCGCGAATTGCTACCAGGGCTTCCTGCGGGCCAAGCCGATGTCGGGAGCGGAGTTTGCGGTGCTGGCGGGGTAATCCGTCGCCACAGACCAAATCTGGCCAGCCATGCTTTGACCCTGCCCTGCAACCGGGCGCTCAGGCGTGCGCCCGCGCCCGCAGGGACCGGTGGCGCGATCGGATCAGCTGACAGCAACTCACATGGCTTCGCCGCGCAGCTATCCTCCACCCAGCCGGGACCGCCAGGCAAGTGCGGTGCAGGCTGGTCAGCCGGGCTGGGCGGCAGCGGCCAAGGCGCTTCGGCGATTGGCGGTGCGCCGGTTGTGAGGAGACTTTGCAGCCGCTGCTGCTGATCGGAATCGAGCAGTGCAAATCCAGGCCCCAAAGGAAGAGTGCTGGGGCCCGCAGTCAGGGCCGGTTCGGCCTTGTCGGCCGGTTCGTGTGGCGCTGCGCCGTCTGCGGACGGATCGGGTTGGCGCGAGCCAAGCATCTCGCCGATGTCGCGGCCCTGGCTTGCCGGTTTCCTGGCGAGCAAAGGCCCGCTCGACGCTGCGGCGGCAGCCGGATCGGGCATCTCGTGCGCAAGATCGGTGGGAGTAGCCTCGCGTTGGGTCTCGCCATCCTCGCCGTCATGGTGACTGAGGCTCCGCAGCTTGGCGACGCGATTGGCCAATTCGTCTTCGCCTTCATCGAGCACTAGCACTGCCCGCTTCTTGGCGCGGGGAATTCCGGTTATCAACAAGCTGCTGTAGCGCGGGGCAGGGGCTCCGCAATAGATATCGACGATGTCCTCTTGCGCCTCGGCGGCCTTGCGCGCGTCTTCCGGCATGCCCACCACCGGCGCATCGAAATAGGGATACACACCGCTGCTCCCCACCATCACACAGAGCGGGCGTGGTAATTCATCCCGGGTGATCCGTTCGGTTACCGCCTGAACCAGCAAGGCGGAGAGCAGGCATGCCCCCAGCGAGCCGGCGCGGACACCTTCCTCATCTGGCTCGTCACTGGCCAGCAATCGCGCTTCGAGCCTGGCCAGCGCCCCGTGAAGATCGTCGATGCCCTCCAGCGACAAGGCTGTGTCGGTCGCTTCGGAATCGCCGCTCCAGCTGCAGCCGTAAAAGTTGTAGCCTTCGAGCAGGTCTTCGCGCCCGCTCCGCGAGAACGGGTAGGCGTTATCGTTGAAATAGCTGGTTTCAACATGCGGCCGGAGCCTCCCCTCTACGCCCTGCACAGGCACTTCATCGCCCGGCCACCCGAAAGCAATCGACAGGGCTGTCACCGGACGCCCGGGCTGATCATGGCGGAGGATGGCGTCGCCCAGTTTGTCCCACCCGCTCAAGACGAAGTCAGCGGCTTCGACGGTCAGGAATCGTTCCGGCAGGATGCCCCCTGGCCTGGCGTAGGGCGCAAGCAGTACGCGCAACCGTGCGATGGCCGCGCCCGTCGTGCCCTCGCGCAATCTGTTTTCGATCGAACGGCGAAAGTCTTCTTCGTTCAATCCGTCGAGGACGATGGTGGTCACAAATTTTTCCCGGACCTGGCGTGGCGGGGATTGTGCTGTGCAATGGTTGATTTGTCGTTACGCGCGCGATCTTTCCGCTACCGGTCGCCTACCGCCCCGCCTTCCGCGCTATCGCGCTCAGCCCCTTAGTTAATTGATAAAGCCCATTGAGCCGCGACTTGGGATCGCCCCACACTCTGGTAATCACGATCTTGCTGTCGGGCCGCAGCTTGATCGTGCCCTGAAGCCGCTGGGCATAGGCGATCAGCCCCGCCGGATCGGGGAAGCTGTCGTTGTGGAAGCTCACCAGCGAGCCCTTCGCGCCGACGTCGATCTTGGAAATATGCGCGGCGATGGCCTGGTGCTTGATCTCGATCAGCCGGACGAGATTGGCGGTGGCATCGGGCAGAGGGCCGAAGCGGTCGATCATTTCGGCGGCCATGGCTTCGATCTCGGCCTGATCTGCGGCATCGTTGAGCCGCCGGTAAAGCGCCATGCGCACGGCGAGATCGGGGACATAATCCTCGGGGATCATGATCGGCGCATCGATGGTGATCTGCGGCGAGAGTGCAGAACGTTCACGCTCCAGCCCGATTTCGCCCGCCTTGGCCGCGAGGATCGCGTCTTCGAGCATCGACTGGTAGAGTTCGAAGCCAACCTCGCGGATATGGCCGGACTGTTCGTCGCCCAGCAGATTGCCCGCGCCGCGGATGTCGAGGTCGTGGCTGGCGAGCTGGAATCCGGCCCCCAGCGAATCGAGATCACCCAGCACTTTCAAGCGCTTCTGTGCCACTTCGGACAATGCCGTATCGGCGGGCGTGGTCAGATAGGCATAGGCGCGCAATTTTGAACGGCCGACGCGGCCCCGCAGCTGATAGAGCTGGGCGAGGCCGAAGCGGTCGGCGCGGTGGATGATGATGGTGTTGGCGGCGGGGATATCGAGCCCGCTTTCGACAATGGTGGTCGAGAGCAGCACATCGTATTTGCCCTCATAATAGGCACTCATCCGCTCCTCGACTTCGCTCGGGCTCATCTGGCCGTGGGCGGTGACGGCCTTCACCTCGGGCACGACCTTGCGCAACCATTCCTCGACTTCGGGCATGTCGGCGATGCGGGGGACGACGATGAAGCTCTGGCCGCCGCGATGATGCTCGCGCAGCAGCGCCTCGCGCATCACCATATCGTCCCATTCCATCACATAGGTGCGCACCGCGAGCCGGTCGACCGGCGGAGTCTGGATGGTCGAAAGTTCGCGCAGGCCCGACATCGCCATTTGCAGCGTGCGCGGGATCGGGGTGGCGGTCAGCGTCAGCACATGGACATCGGCGCGCAGCTGCTTGAGCCGCTCTTTGTGATTGACCCCGAAGCGTTGTTCTTCATCAACTATTACAAGGCCAAGACGCTTGAAGTTCACTGTCTTTGACAAGATGGCGTGAGTGCCGATGACGATGTCCATCGTCCCATCGGTCAGCCCGCTGCGGGTTGTCTTGGCTTCCTTCTCCGGCACCAGGCGCGACAGTCTGCCGACGTTGAGCGGGAAGCCGTTGAATCGCTCGGTGAAGCCAGAAAAATGCTGGCGGGCGAGCAGCGTCGTCGGCGCAACCACCGCCACTTGCTGCCCCGCCATCGCCGATACGAATGCCGCGCGCAGCGCCACCTCGGTCTTGCCGAAGCCGACATCGCCGCAGACCAGCCGGTCCATCGGCTTGCCCTCGGCAAGATCGGCCAGAACCTCCTCGATGGCGCGCTCCTGGTCCTCGGTTTCTTCCCAGGGGAAACGCTCGGCGAACTGGTCGTAGGCGGCTTGTTCAGGTAGCAGCGCGGGGGCCTGGCGCAGGGCGCGGGCGGCAGCGGTGCGCAGCAGATCATGCGCAATTGCGCGGATGCGTTCCTTGAGCTGCGCCTTGCGTCGCTGCCACGCCTCGCCGCCCAGCCGGTCGAGCGCGACAAAGAGATTGTCGCTGCCATAGCGCGAGAGGACGTCGATATTCTCGACCGGGATATAGAGCTTGTCGCCCCCGGCATAGCTCAGCATCACGCAATCATGCGGACTCTTGCCGACCGGGATCGATTGCAGGCCTTCATAGCGCCCGATGCCGTGGTCCATATGGACGACGAGATCGCCCGGAGTGAGCGCGGAGAGCTCGGCGAGGAAGGCGTCGGCATCCTTCTTGCGTTTCTTGCGGCGGACCAGCCGGTCGCCGAGGATGTCCTGCTCGGTAATGACTTCGAGTTCGGTATTGGCGAAGCCGCTCTCCAGCGGCAGGATGACCGCCGTAGGTGTCGCATTGGCTGCTCCGCCCAAAGCCTGCTGCCAGCTCTCGGCGAACCTGGGTTCGACCTTGCCTGCTTCGCCGAGAATCGAGACAATCCGCGCTCTGCTGCCGGCGGAATAGGCGGCGATGATCGCCTTGCGGCCCGACTTTGCGACGGCCTCAAGGTGCTTCGCTGCGGACTCATAGACATTCTCGCCCCGGGCCCTTTCGGGCGAAAAATCGCGGGCGCTGGAAAAGCCGAAATCGATGACCGAAGCACTTTCCGGGTGGACGAAACTATCGGCGCGGTGGATCGGCCAGCCGGAGAGCTGGGCGTCCAGCTCCGCGCGGGCGAGATAGAGCGCGGCGGGATCGAGCGGGCGGTAGCTGCCCGCTGCCTTGCCCGAGGTGTCGCTCCTTGTGGCGAAATAATCTGCGATATCAGTCAATCGCTCGTCAGCCGCACCCTGCGCCGAACTGTCGATGACAATCAGATCGTCCGCCCCGAGGTGATCGAACAGCGTCGTCAGCCGGTCCTCGAACAAAGGCAGCCAATGCTCCATCCCCGCCAGCCGCCGCCCGTCGCTGACCGCCTGATAGAGCGGATCGGCGGTGGCATTGGCCCCGAATTGCTCGCGATAACGGCTGCGGAAGCGCTTGACGCTGTCCTCGTCGAGCAGGGCCTCGCTGGCCGGGAGCAGCAGGTGTTCCTCGACACTCCCGGTCGAACGCTGGCTGTTGGGATCGAACAGCCGCAATGTTTCCAGCTCGTCGCCGAAGAAATCGAGCCGCAGGCCTTGTTCGAGGCCCGAGGGGAAAATATCGAAGATCGACCCGCGCACCGCGAATTCGCCCGCGTCGGCCACGGTGTCGGTGCGCGAATAACCCTGGCGCTGGAGCAGGCCGGTCAGGCTTTCGCGGGAAATTTCCATGCCTGGCCTCAGCAGCCGCACCGATTCGCGGATGCGGAACGGGGTGACCACGCGTTGCAGCAGGGCGTTGATCGTAGTGACCAGCAGCTGCGGTGCCTTGGGGGCGGACTGCAAACGGTG
>JAHFPT010000042.1:31424-34145 GCA_023266625.1 Novosphingobium sp.
TGCGCGCGCTGACCGACAATGCCGGACTGGCGCGGTCGTAGGGCAGGCAGTCCCAGGCAGGGAATTCGATGACATCCAGTTCGGGCGCGAAAAAGGCGGCAGTCTCAGTGACCGCGCGCATCGCCGCTTCGTCGGGCGCGATGAACACGGCGCGGGTTTTTGCCGCGCGGGCGAGGTCGGCCAGCACCAGCGGCTGCGCCCCGCGCGCGAGTCCGGCAAGAGTGAGGGGTGTCTTCGAGGACAGGATTTGGTTGAGGTCGGGCATATGGGGAGGAGTGCAGTTAGCGGGCAAGATTGCGCCTGTCGAACCCATCTCCGCGTTCGGGGAGAGGACGGTGTTCACCAAAAGCGGGATTGTCCCCGTGCGGCCCGATTATCTCAGGTTTGAATGCCTGCAATCCGCCTATCGCAGAGGTGCCAGATCGTGTCCTGAGGCACCGGTAATGCCAACATTTCCGCTCTTGAAAGGCCAAGATAGGCACCCCGAATTATCCGTCCCAGAAGTCCGTGGGAAACGGCAACAACTACACCCTCGATTCTGCCGAGCCAGTCGGAGACTCGGGCTAGGGCGGTCTCAAAACCTTCTCCATCGGGAGATCTGAAATACCAGTCAAACTGTGACGATCCGGCCAACGCGCTCGGCCACATCGCGTCGATGTCGACATGCGTAAGGCCATCCCATTTTCCCAGAGTCACTTCTTTCAGCGCGTCATCCCATGTAACATCGGGATATTCGGCGAACGAGCGCAAGATCGAACAAGTCTCTCTCACGCGACCGAGTGGGCTAGCCAGCATCGCGTCGGCTCCGGTAACCACTGAAGCCAGCTTGCGCCCGCAGGCTCTGGCCTGTTCCTTGCCCCATTCCGTCAAAGGTGAATCGAGGATACCCTGGAACCGTCCTTCTGCATTCCACTCCGTTTCACCATGTCGGAGCAGAAAGATTTCATTACCGGAGATCGAACGCGCGAGCTTGCCACTCACCTGCCGATCTCCACATAGTCCAGCAGCTGCATCAACTCCATCTGCGCCCCGCGATAGGCTAACGGCACATCCAGTGTCCCCAGCGCCCAAGCCATCACATCAACGTCATCCTCTTCGATCAGTGCTTCGAACCAGGCCAGTTCTGCCTCGCCCCAACCGGCATGATAGCGATCAAAGAAGCCGCCGATCATATAGTCCGCCTCACGCGTGCCGCGGTGCCAGGCGCGGAACTGGATGCGTTTAAGGCGGGGGTCGGTGGTCATGGTGGGCGGATAAGTGAGCGAAGGCATGGAGGCAAGCGCCAAGCCCCGCTATAGTACCCTCATGCGCCCCGAACGCCTTAACCCCCTGTTCGTCGAAGCGGCCAGCCTCAAAGGCGTCGGCCCGCAGCTGGCGCGTCCGCTGGAGAAGCTCGAACTGACCCGGGTCAAGGACTTCGCCTATCACCTCCCCGACCGCTTCGTGCAGCGCCGTGCCGTTGCCGATCTCGACGCGGCGAGCGTTGGCGAGAATATCATCGTCGCACTCACCGCGACCGAATACCGTACCTCCGCCGGGCGCGGGCCGATGCGGGTGCTGGCGGCCGACGGGCAGGGCAATATCTGCGCCGTCACCTATTTCGGGCGCAACAGCGGCTGGGGCAAGAAGCAGTTGCCGCTGGGCGAGAAGCGCTGGGTGGCCGGTAGGCTCGACCAATATGGCCAGATGCTCCAGATCGTCCACCCGGATCATGTCAGTGATGACAGCGCCGGGATGCTGGGGCAGCTGACCGAGCCCATCTATCCGCTGTCCGAGGGGCTGACGCAGGGGCGGCTTGCGGCGCTGATCCATCAGGCGCTGGAGAAAATGCCCGAGCTGCCCGAATGGATCGAGCCGGGGTTGCTGGGCAAAATGAAATGGCCCGCCTGGCGCGATGCGCTGCTGCTGGCCCATAAGGGCGAGCACGTGGCTGCGCGCGAGCGTCTCGCCTATGACGAGCTCTTGGCTAACAGCCTCGCGCTGATGCTGGTGCGCAATGCCAACCGGGCAAAAGTCGGGACGTCGCTGGCGGGGGATGGGCATCTGCGGGCCAAGCTCCATCTCCCCTTCGCGCTTACGGGCGCGCAGCGGCGCTCGATTGCCGAGATCGAGGGCGATCTGGCGCAGGGCGCGCCGATGCTGCGGCTGCTGCAGGGCGATGTCGGCTCGGGCAAGACAGTGGTCGCGCTGGAGGCGATGCTGGTCTCTGTCGAGGCGGGGGCACAGGCAGCGTTGCTCGCCCCCACCGAAATTCTCGCCCGCCAGCATTTCGCAACGCTCAGCGGCATGTTGGCGGGAACCGGCGTCAACATCGCCCTGTTCACCGGGCGCGACAAGGGCAGGGCGCGCGAATCGATCCTGATGGGGCTGCTCGATGGCTCCATCCAGATCGTCGTTGGCACCCATGCGATCTTTCAGGACACGGTGGCTTACAAGAACCTGGCCATGGTGGTGATCGACGAGCAGCATCGCTTCGGTGTCGGTCAGCGGCTGATGCTGACGCAGAAGGGCAGGCGCACGCCGCATTGCCTGGCGATGACCGCCACCCCGATCCCGCGCACGCTAACTTTGGCGCAATATGGCGAGATGGATGTCAGCCGCCTCGACGAAATGCCGCCGGGGCGACAGCCGATCGACACGCGGGTCGTTGCCGTGGAACGAATGGCCGATGTCGTCGGGGCGCTGGCGCGGCATCTGGAATCCGGCCAGCAAGCCTATTGG